>NZ_NCKN01000102.1 GCF_002257455.1 Microbacterium sp. 13-71-7 | reverse complement strand
GCCGTGGCCGGCATCTACTCCGCCACCAAGGCGGCGCTCTGGTCGGCGACGAACTCGCTGCGCCTGGAGCTTCAGCCCGCGGGCGTGCAGGTCGTCGGAGTGCACGTCGGCTACGTCGACACCGCGATGGCCGCCGGCGCCGAGGGACCGAAGGTCGATCCTGCCGACCTCGTCGATCAGGTGTTCGCCACGCTCGAGGCCGGGGGCTACGAAGTCCTCGCCGACGACACCTCGGTGCAGCTCAGAGCCGGACTGTCCGCGCCGCTCGAGGCGGTCTACCCTCAGCTCGCCGCGGGCCGGTGACGTTCGGGGAGGCCCCTCCGTGCGTTCTTTCGTGCTGGCTGAAGAAGTTCGCCGCCTGCAGTCTGTCTGACCGCCGGTCGGATTCGATGCTCCGCCGTCACAGGGGCTCCCGTTCACCGGTCATTCCTGACAGCGGCGAGCCCGCCGCACTCAGGACACGCGGAAGGCTCCCCCATGACGGAATCCACCGAGGCGGCATCCGCCGATCTCACGACCCTGCACAGTGCGCTGGCGACCGAGCAGATGGTGCTCCAGTCGGTCGCGACCGCGACCATCAGCGAGGCCGGGGGAAGATCCACGATCTACCTCTCCACGCTGTCGAGCGGTCTCGTCGCGCTCGGGTTCTCGGGCTCCACTCCGGGGCTCCTGGCCACCCTGACGTTCACGCTGCTGCCGACGATCTTCATGCTCGGCTGGTTCACGGTCGTGCGGCTCGTCGACACCACGGTCGAGAACATCGCCGTGCGGCACCGGATGGAGGACATCCGGGCGCACTTCGCAAGCCTCCATCCGTCGGGCCCGTCCCTGCTCGTCAGAGGCGACGCCCGTACCGGCGAATACGGCGTGCGCTACGGGCGCAGCTCCTTCCTGTTCACGATGGCCAGCATGGTCGCCGCGGTGAACTGCGTGCTCGGCGGCGCCCTCGTCGCTCTCGCGCTGTCGGTGGGACTCGCCCTGCCCCTGCTCGCCGCCCAGCTGACCGGCGCGGCGGTCGGCTTCGCCCTGCTTGTCTCGACCCTCACCTACGAGCGCCGCCGGATCCGCGCCGCCAGCGGGTCCCGGCGTCCGGCCGAGCGCTAGGACCAGGACGGGCGGGGCACCGTCTCCGACGCACCCCGCCCGTCCGACCATGCCGGCGCTACGCCCGCGCCGGGTTCAGCGGCAGCCATTCCTCCAGGGTGGTCGAGAAGAGGCGCGCCCCGTCGACCGGGATCAGCGTGCGCTCCTCGATCTGCGCACCGTAATAGGGCGCCATGTCGTCCCGGACGACGGTCCGCGGGTCGTGACGGAACGCGAGGGCGCGGCGGGCGAACTCGTCCATGCCGAAGGACTCGGGACCCGCGATCTCGATGTCGCCCACCGGCTCGCCCGCAGCGGCCTGAGCGACCGCGGTCGCGACGTCCTCCGCGGCGATCGGCTGGATCAGCGCGCCGGGGAGCGTGACCATGTCGCCCTCGGTGGAGATGTCCGCGATGCTGCCGACGAACTCGAAGAACTGCGTGGCGTGCACGAGCGAGTAGTCGATGCCCGACTCGCGGATCAGCTTCTCCTGAGCGGTCTTCGCCGCGAAATAGGGGATGTTCTGCGGGCGGTTCGTGCCGACGATCGTCAGGGCGACGTGGTGGCCGACGCCGGCCGCGGCTTCCGCGGCGAGCAGGTTGCGCGTGGAGGTGGTGAAGAACTCCAGCACGTCGGCCGGGGCGAACGAGGGCGAGTTCGACACGTCGACCACGACATCCGCGCCCTCCAACGCCTCGGCGACCCCTTCCCCGGTGAGGGAGTTCACGCCCGTGTTGGGCGATGCGGCGATGGCCTCGTGGCCGTGCGCGCTGAGCTTCGCGACCACCTTCGAGCCGATGAGGCCGGTGCCTCCGATGACGACGATCCTTGCCATGTACAAGCCTTTCGTGCGGGGATGGGACGCCGGTTCCGGCGCCTACAGGGATGACAGGCCAGCGGGGCCGGCTGTGACGGCGGCCGGCCGTCGGATCCGCCATTCGCGATAGCGCGTCGGCGCGATCGACGCCATCGACCCCGGCAGCAGGTCGCCACGGCCCAGGCGCGCGCCGAAGTACGTCCCGAGCGGATCAGGAACGACATCGCGATCGTCCCGACGCGATCGCAGATCCATCACCGCGATCTCGTCCAGGCCGAACACCTCGGGCCCCGCGAACTCCGCCATGCCGAACAGCGGCTCGCCGACGGCGATCCGCGCGACCGCATCGGCGACATCATCCGCCGCCATCGGCTGCACCTGCACCTCCGCGACGCGTGCGACCCCGCCGCGCATCGCGTGATCGGTGATGCTGCGGATGAACTCGAAGAACTGCGTCGCATGCACCACGGAGTACGGGAGGCCGGATGCGGCGATCAGCCGCTCCTGCTGCTGCTTCGCCACGAAATAGCCGCCCTCCGCGCGGGCGAGACGATCGGTGCCCACGACCGAGAGCGCCACGTGATGGCCGACGCCGGCAGCCGCGCCGTATCCGAGGAGGTTCGTCGTGGAGCCGTAGAAGAACTCGCTCGCCGCCGCTTCGTCGGTGTACGAGGAGTTCGACACGTCGACCACGACCTCGGCGCCGGACAGCGCCTCCTCCAGCCCCTCCCCCGTATACGAGTTGACGCCGGTCGCGCGCGATGCCGCCCACACCTCGTGTCCGCCGGCGCGCAGCGCCCTGACCAGGCGGGCGCCGATCAGCCCGGTACCGCCGATGACCGTGATCCTCATGACGCTCCTTCTCTCCGTGATGCCGCGGATGACGCGGTACCTGTGTGACCGCGATGCGGGCCCCGTTGTGACGAGATCCGCTGCGTCCGTCACAGATCCGGCTGGTGTCCGGTCAGAACTGGTGGAACCGGCGTTGCCGGAGACCGCCCCCGCAGAGGAGAGTGAGAACGTGGCAATGAGCATCGAGGCCGAGGGCCTGGAGATCGCCGCGGAGGTGTTCGCCGCGCAGCGGCGTCGGCTGTTCGGCATCGCCTATCGGATGGTGGGCACGGTCGCGGATGCCGAGGACATCGTCCAGGAGACCTGGATCCGCTGGCAGGGCACGGACCGGGCCTCCGTGCAGGAACCGGCCGCTTTCCTCACCACCGTCGCCACGAGACTCTCGATCAACGTGCTGCAGTCGGCTCGTGCGAAGCGGGAGACCTACATCGGCCCGTGGCTGCCCGAACCCGTGAACACCGACGACGATCCGGCGCTGGGCGCCGAGCGCGCCGAGGCATTGCAGTTCGCGATCCTGCTGACGCTGGAGAAGCTCACCCCGACCGAGCGGGCCGCATACATCCTGCGCGAGGCGTTCGACTACCCGTACCCGCGCATCGCCGAGATCATCTCCTCGAGCGTGGTCAGCGCCCGCCAGCTGGTCAGCCGCGCCCGATCCCACCTCGCATCGGATCGGCAGGCCGCCGTGGAGCCGGGGCACCAGCGCCGGTTGCTCGAGGCCTTCCTGATCGCCGCGCAGAAGGGGGATGCGCAGGAGCTCGAGAAGCTGTTCGCCGACGACGTGGTGAGCTACACCGACGGCAACGGCGTCAAGCTCGCCGCCCGCATCCCGGTGATCGGCCGCGGCCGGGTCGCGAAGTTCGTGGCGGCGTTCGCGCATCACTTCTGGATCGGCAAGTCGATCGGATGGGTCGAGGTCAACGGCCAGCCCGCCGCGGCCCTCGTTCAGGACGGGGAGGTCACCACGCTCGTGACCGTGACGGCGTCGGCCGGGGGCATCGCGCAACTGCTGTGGGTGATGAGCCCCGACAAGCTCGGCACCGTGACCACGGCCGTCGCATGAACGGGAGCGACCGCCCTGCGTGGTTGCGTCGACGAGGCCGAGGCGCGGCAGACGGGGATCTCATGGAGAAGCTCGCCATCGCGCTCATGACCGGCGCCGAGTCGAGTGCGCGGGCGTTGCTGCATCGCGACGTGGTGATGCTCATCGACAGCGGCGGGATCGTGTCGGCGGCGGTGACTCCGCTCACCGGGCCGAACCAGGTGGCGGCGGCACTGCGCACGCTCGCGACGGCCGAGACCTCGATCACGGCGGCGTCGATCAACGGCGCACACGGGTTCGTGCTGGCCCGCGACGGCGTCGTGGTCGGCGCGGTCACGGCCGAGATGCGCCGCCGGCTGCTGACGAGCGTCTGGGTGGTGTGCAGCCCCGAGAAGCTGCGGCATTGGAACCGGCGGTGACGGGGAGCGCGACGCGGCTCAGGGCATGAGCGGCCCACGCGCACGAACCAACTCCGCGGCGATTCCCGCCGGCCGATGAGGCACAGGCGGCCTGTCGCCTACGCTTGCCTCATGAACGCGGTGCCATCCCCCGTCAAGCCCGTGCGGCGCAAGCTGCCAGAGGATCGCCGGCAGGAGATCATCGACGCGGCGGGCAGCATCGCACTCTCCGAGGGTCTGAGCAGCGTGACCGCGCGTCGCGTCGCGAGCTTCGTCGGCATCGGCTCCGGTCTCGTCACCCACTATTTCAGCGGGATCGACGAGCTTGTGAGCGCCGCGTTCTCCCAGGTCGTCGCGGCGGAACGAGAGGCGATCGCAACCCGGGTCGCCGAGTTCCCGACGGCGACGGAACGACTGCGTGAGACGATCTCCGCCTATACGACTCCGACCCGCGATCCGCTCGGGCTGCTCTGGCTCGACGCGTGGCGACAGGCGGCCGATCGTCCGGCGGTCCGCACGGCCGTGGTCGAGCAGATGGAACTCGACCTCGCCGATATGAGGGACACGATCGAGGCGGGCGTCTCCTCCGGCGAGTTCGACCTTCAGGACCCGTCCGCAGTCGTGGCGATGCGCATCCTCGCCCTGCTCGACGGACAGGTCGCGGCCTCCGCAGTCCGGGGCGCGCTCGTCGACTCGTCCCTCGACTATCCCGCGGTCGAGGGGCTGCTCACCGCGACGACGGAGCGCGAACTCGGGCTCGCGCCCGGAGCGCTCCGCTGAACCGCCCCTGAGCCCCGCCCGATCCGCGCTCCCATGCGCCTCGCATGGGGCGGTCTGTCGTCACGCCCACACTATTGCCCACCTGTGCAACAAGTGCTAGGTTCGGACCCATCCTTATTGCACACTAGAGCAATAAGAACTGGTCGCAAAGGAGCGGACATGTCGGATCGCGCAGTCGTCACCGATCGCCCGGGCAGGGTCGAGACTCATGGCGCTGACTACGTGCCCGAGGCGGAGCGGCATGGCTCCCCGCGGTCGCTGTTCAGCGTGTGGGCGGGGTCGAACATCATCTACCTCTACTTCGTGCTGGGGAGCCTGCTGGTCATCCTCGGCCTGAACCTCTGGCAGGCGCTGGCCGTCATCCTGGCGGGCAACCTGGCGTGGATCGGCGTCGGCTACCTGGCGATCAGCGGCCCGTCGTCCGGGAGCCCGAGCGAGGTCATCAGTCGAGCGTTCTACGGCGTCAATGGCAACCGCGTCATCCAGATCGTCGTCGGCTGGGTGGTCGGCGTGCTGTACGAGGCGATCAATCTGTCGGTCGGCGCGCTGGCCGGCGTCGCACTCGTCACGCAGCTCTTCGGTTCCGCCCCGCTCGCGCTGCAGGCAGCCATCGTCATCGCGCTCGCCGTCGTCACCTTCACGATCAGCGTCTACGGCCACGCGACGATCGTGAAGCTCGCACCGTGGTTCACCTGGATCCTGCTGAGTGCACTGTCGATCCTGGCTTTCTTCGTCCTCTCCCACACCGAATTCGGATACCAGCCGAAGGGCGGCGTCCTCTCGGGACCGGCGCTGTGGACGGTCGCCGCCGCCGGATTCGGCCTGATCGCATCCGCGCCGCTCTCCTGGTCGGTGGGCGCCGACTACTCCCGCTATCTGCCGACCACCACGAGTGCCACAGCCACCGCGTTCTGGACGGGGCTCGGCGGCTTCCTCCCCGCAACCGGCATCGCCGCGCTCGGCGCGCTCGCCGCCACCGCCGTCGACATGAGCAACCCAGAGGTCGCGATGGCCCAGATCGTGCCTTCGTGGTTCTATGTGGTCTTCCTGCTGGTGATCATCGTCGGATCCGTCTCCAACAATGCTCTGACCGCGTACAGCACGGGGCTCGCCCTGCTGGCGACCGGGATCCCCTGGAAGCGCTCAGTCACCGTGATCTTCGACGCGGTCGTCGCGATCGGCGTGACCCTCTACGCCTTGTTCATCTCCAACTTCCTGGACACCTTGTCCGGCCTGCTCGAGGTCAGCCTCGCGGTGCTCGCGCCGTCGATGGCGATCTACGCCGTCGACATCTTCCTCCGCCGCAACAGGTACGACGGGCCCGCACTCCAGGACACCACCTCGCACAGCCCCTATTGGTACACCGGCGGATTCAACATCTCGGGCTTCGCCGCCCTTCTGATCGGCACCCTCGTCGCGTCCTTCTGCCTCAACACCACGTTCTACGTCGGCCCCATCGCGCAGGCCCTCGGCGGTGGGGACATCACGGTCTTCGCCGGCACACTGGTGGGAGGCGGCCTCTACGCCGCCACGGCTCACCGTCTGCGCCGGGCCGCGCCCGCCGCAACTCCACTCCTGCCGACCGTGTCCGCACTCGACGATGCGACCACAGCATGACCGGGCTTCCCCCGCTTCCCGTCGTGGCCACGTGGTTCCGGCGCGCGGAGGTCGCGCCGGGTATCGCACGGATCGAAGAACCACACGTGCACGAGTTCCTCCGCGCCAACATCTGGCACGTGAGGGGACGAGATCGGGACCTCATCGTGGACGCGGGCTTGGGCGTCGCCTCGCTTCGCGAGCATCTGCCGGACCTCTTCGCCCACGATCCGATCCTCGCGCTGACCCACGCGCACTTGGATCACGTCGGATCGGCGCACGAGTTCTCCGATCGCCGCATGCACCGACTCAGCAGCGTCGACGCGCACACCGCGGCGTCGCTGCGGGGACCCGAGCTCGCAGAGCTGCTCGGATTCGATGCGCCCGGCATCCCCGATCTGCTGATCGAATCGGCGCCGATCGGTTTCGATCCCGCGGCCTACGCGATCCGTCCGGCACCCTCGACGTCACCCCTCGAGGACGGGGACGTCATCGAGCTCGGCGATCGACGCGTCACGGTGCTCCACCTGCCCGGCCACACCCCGGGGAGCATCTGCCTGTTCGATGAGGCCTCGGGTGCGCTGTTCAGCGGGGACGTCATCTACGACGACATACTGCTCGACGAACTGCAGGAGTCCGACATCGACCAATACGTCGCCAGCATGCTCCGGCTGAGCATCCTTCCCGTGCGCACCGTCTACCCGGGACATGGCGATCCGTTCGACGGCGGACGGATGCGCGAGATCATCGCCGACTACGTGAGCGCACGCAGACGGTAGCCCGAGCGCGCCCTGGTCGCTCCCGCCGGACGCGGGACCACGCCCTATCCTGACCCCATGGCCGAGAACCCGGATCCGCACCTCGTCGCCGACGGCCTCCTGCCGACGCCGTTCACGGCCGACGAGATCCGCGACGCGCTGCGCGACGGCGCCGTCATCCGGGTGCGGACGGAGGGGCCGGACGGCGCCGTGACGGACCGGATCAGCCGCTACTCCGCCGCCGACGACGAGGGCGTGCTGATCGAGGGCCACCCCGCCGGTGCGCCGGAGGCGGCGAAGGGCGCGCGGGTCGCCTGGCGCGAACTGCAGGCGCACGCGGCGTTCCCCGCCGAGCGCACCACGGTCGGATCGGAGACGATCGAGCATCCCCTCGGACGGCTCGACTGCCTGCGCTACGACGTGCAGGACGACGACGGCCGCACCGTGTTCTGGTTCGCGCTCGCGCATCCCGGGATGCCCGTGCGCTACGAGACGACGGGCGCGGAGGGCTTCACGCGTACGACCGTCCAGGAGATCGTCTCAGGCTGAGCCACCGCGGACGCGTACCCGCGGTCGCGATGGCGGCGGAGAGCGCCGGACCGGTCGGCGACGGCGGATCCGGCTCAGACCTCCGTCGAGCCGAGCACGGCATCGAGCAGACCGGGAAAGCGCGCATCGAGGTCGTCGCGGCGCAGCGTGAGGACGCGGCGCCGGCCGTGGGGCTCGTTGCGGATCACGCCCGCCTCGCGGAGCACCTTCATGAAGTGCGACTTGGTCGACTTCGGCAGATTCGGATCCGTCGCGTGGCACGCGGCCATGTCGAGCGGGCCGTCCACCAGCTGGCGCGCGATGGAGAGACGTTCCGGATCGCTCAGCGCGAAGAGCACCGCGGTGAGCTCGATCTCGGAGCGTTCCGGATGCGGGAGGTCGGTCGCGCCTGGCATGGTTCGATAATACTTGTACCTTTGGAGCCGGGCGAGTAGTCTGCTCAATGTTCGAGAATTCTCGAACGGATGAGGAGCAGCCGATGACCACCCAGCCGATCGCCGTGCCGCGGCTCCCGGAGTCCGGCGCTCTTTCCGCGCAGCCCGCGCGCTCCCGCTTCGGGTTCGTTCTCGCGATCGTCGCGCAGATCCTGATGATGGCGGGGGCCAGTGCGCCGTCGCCCTTCTACCCGGTGCTCGCGCAGCACCTCGGCTTCGACGCGATCGTGATCACCGCGGTGTTCGCCGTCTACGCGGTCGCCCTGCTGCTCACGCTGCTCACCGCGGGCTCGCTCTCGGATCACATCGGGCGGCGCCCGGTGATCGCCGCCGGACTGGTGCTGCTCGCCGCCAGCATGCTGCTGTTCGGAAACGCCGGATCCGTTGCCGTGCTCGTGCTCGCCCGGATCCTGCAGGGCGTCGCGAGCGGGCTGCTCATCGCGTCGCTCTCCGCGACCGTCCTCGACCTCGCGCCGCCGGCACGCCCCGGCACGGCGGCGCTCTGGAACGCGCTGAGCCCCGGCATCGGCCTCGCCTCCGGCGCGCTGATCGCGGCGCTCGCGCTGGATGCGACATCGGAGGCGCTGGGCGACGTGTTCATCCCGCTGGCCGTGGTGTACCTCGTGCTGGCCGCACTGGTCGCGATCGCACCCGAGACCGCACCCCGGCTGCCCGGCGCCTGGGCTTCGCTGCGCTTCCGCCTCTCGGTGCCGGCGGACATCCGTGCCGAGTTCTGGCGCGCGGCGCCGGCGGTCATCGCCGGCTGGGCGACGGGAGGGCTGTTCCTCTCCCTCGGCGCGACGATCGTCCGCGGTGAGCTGGGCGGCACCGCGCACCTCTGGCAGGGCCTCGCCGTCGCCCTCCTGGCCGGAGTCGGCGCCGTCACGGCGTTCGCGATCCGGCGGCGCACCGCCCGGACGATCGTGATCTTCGGCACCGCCGCACTCGCCGCCGGCACCGGGCTCTCGCTGCTCGCGCTCGGGATCGGCTCGCTGCCGGCGTACCTGATCGCCGCCTCCGTGACGGGGATGGGCTTCGGCACGGCGTTCTTCGGGGTCGTCGGATCCCTCGCACCGCGGATCCCCGCGACCCAGCGCGCGGACGCCTTCGCCGTGCTGTACCTGCTCGCGTATCTCGCCTTCGGCGTGCCCGCGGTCATCGCCGGGGTGCTGGTCGCGCCGCTGGGGCTCGGGACGGTCTGCCTCGGCTACGGGGTCGTCGTCATCGCGCTGTCGCTCATCGCGCTCGTCCTCCGCGCCCGCCGGCGCGCCTGAGCGGGCGATCGGGTGAGCGGGCGACCCGCGTCACCGACTGTTCATCCGTGAGCAACCCGGTGTCCGCCTGAGGTGGCCAGGGTCGAATCGGATCCCGCGCGCGGATGACCGACGTCCGGATGCGGATCCGCACCCGCCCCCGCATCCCCTGGAGACTCCCGTGCCCCTGCTCCGCTCGCGTCGCACGCTCGCCGTCGCGCTCGCCTCGTTCCTCGCCCTCGGCGGATCCGTCGTCTCGGCGCTCCCCGCCGCGGCCGCCGACAGCCCGACGGACGTCAAGGACGCCTCGTGCGTCGCCGGCGACGCCCGCGCCCTGTGCGCCCCCGTGGGCGATCTGCTCGATGTGCGCATCGGCGATGTGCACCCGACGCAGCCCTCGCTCGGCTACGACGAGGTCTACTACAAGCTGGGCCGCTACGACGCCGAGCTCTCGAAGGACGCCGTCAACAAGAAGTTCGCGGACTGGTGCGAGGCCAACGGGCAGGGGGATGCGGCAAGCGCTCAGCCCGGTGCGACGCTGCGGGATCCCTCCTCCTTCACCTGCACGGTGCCGGTCGGGAGTGAGACCGCCGCGACGATCGAGCCCATGAAGACCGTCGTGATCGGCCCGCAGGGCGTGCTGTACCTCACCGACGGGCACCACACGCTCACCTCGTTCCAGGAGAACAGCGGCCCCGACGTGCACGTCCGGCTGCGGGTGCTCGGCAACCTGTCCGGCCTCTCCGACGCCGACTTCTGGGCCGCGATGCAGGCCAACAAGTGGACCTGGCTGCGCGACGTGAACGGCGACGCGATCACCCCGGCCCAGCTGCCGTCGAACGTGGGCCTGTCGAACTTCGAGGACGACCGCTTCCGCAGCATCCTCTACTTCGCACGCGACATCGGCTACTCCGCCGACGGCGCCGTGCCGTTCCAGGAGTTCTACTGGGGCACGTGGCTGCGCACCCGCGCCGACGTCCCGGTCGCCGGCTGGAACCAGGACGACTGGGCCGGATCCCTCGCGCTCGTGAAGCAGCTCACCCAGGCGCAGGTCGCGCTCGGCGCCGGCACCGTGGTCGACCCGCAGTCCGGCTACACCGCGGGCGACCTCAGCGTGCTCGGCGCCTGGAACGACGGCAAGACCGAGTCCAAGGGCGAGTGGGCCAAGCTCGCCAAGCCCTATGCCGATGCCAAGCCGGGCAAGCTCGCGTACATGACCGAGTACCGCCTGCGGCACGTGACGCCGGCTCCGACGGCACCCGCGGCACCGGCCGCGCCCTCCGCGGTCGTCTCGGGCGCCTCGCCCTCCGGCTCCCACGTCGCCACCACCTGGTCGGCGCCCGCCGACGGCGGCTCGGCGATCACCGGCTACACGGTCTCGCTCGGCGCGGACCTGTCGTCCGAGGTCGACGCCCGCAGCACGTCGTTCACGTTCGACGGCGTCACGCCCGGGACGTACTCGCTCACCGTCACCGCGCACAACGCGATCGGATCCACCGCCTCCGCGGCGACCCCCGTGACGGTCGCCGACCCCGCCGCCGTGCAGGGCTCCGTCGCGATCTCGGGCGACCTGCGCCCCGGCGGATCCGTCACCGTCACCGCGCACGGCCTCGCCGCCGACGCGGCCGGGTTCGCTGTCGTCGTGCACTCGGACCCGGTCTCGCTCGGCACCGGATCCACGGACGCGTCCGGCGCCTTCACGCTGCAGGCGGCGCTGCCCGCCTCGCTGCCCGCGGGGCCGCACACGGTCACCGTGTCCTTCAACGGCACCACGGTCGCCACGGCCGCCTTCACCGTCGCGGCCGCGGGCGGACCCGACACGGGTGGCACGGGATCCGGTTCGGGCGCGACCGGCGGCTCCGGCTCGCTCGCGACCACCGGATCCGCCGCGCCGATCGGCCTCGGCGTCGCGGGCGCTGTCATCGTCGCCGCGGGCGTGCTGCTCCTCGCCCGCCGCAGGGCCGGCGTCGAGCAGGACTGACGCCGCCACGGCACGGCACGGCACGGCACGGCACGGCACGGCACGGCACGGCACGGCACGGCACGGCACGGCACGGCACGGATGAGGGTGCGCGGCCGGGATCCGGTCGTGCACCCTCGTCATTCCGGCTGCCACCGATGCGGGGCGCAGCTCCTCGATTCGACCGCACCCCATCAAGGGGCCCGCGAGAACGCTCAGCGCGGCCCGCGGCGGAACAGCCCGGCGAACAGGGTGTGCAGCAGCGGCAGCACCGAGACGCTCATCAGCACGGTGCCGAGCACAGGGTTCACGGCGAGCACGAGCGCCCCGCCGATGAGCAGCGCCGCGAAGAGAAGGCCCGAGACGCCGCGCCGGATGAGGCCGTCGATGCGGTCCAGGCGCCGCTCGATGCGCGAGGTGTCGAACGTGACGGTCCCCTCGTCGACGCGCGTGACGAGGTCGTCGATCCGCTTCGGCAGCCGCCACAGAACGCCCGCGTTCGAGATCGCCTGCTGCGCGAAGTCCTGCACGAGGTTGCCGCTCTCGTCCGCCAGCAACCGGGTCGCGTAGGGCTCGATCGACTCCCAGATGTTGAACTGCGGATCCAGCCCGCTGCACATGCCGGAGGTGAGCGAGACGGCGCGGATGAGCAGCAGCAGCCCCTCGGGGAGCTGCACCGGCAGCGAGCGGATGGTGTCGCCGAACTCGACGGCGAAGTCCTGGAACTCCCGCGGGTCCACGTCGCGCAGCTCCGCGAAGCCCATGCCGCCGAAGCGTGCGAACAGCGCGGAGAGCGCCCGCTCCAGCTCGCGGTTCTCGGCGGAGGGCATGAGCACGCCGATCTCCTGCGCGGCGGCGACCATGCCCTTGCCGTCGCGGGACGCGGCCGCGATGAACAGCGTGCGCAGCCCGTGCCGGATCCCCTCCGGCACCTCCGCCATCATCCCGAAGTCGATGAACGTGAGCCGCCAGGCGGGGTGGACCTCGTCCGGTGCCGAAGACGCCGAGGAGGCATGCGACCCGCCGGGCATGCCGGCCCCGCCCGCGCGGTGCGGCGTCACGAAGATGTTCCCCGGATGGGGATCCGCGTGCACGAATCCGTGCGTGAAGAGCTGGTCGAACATGACCTCGGCGAACACGCGGGCGACGTCGGCGGGGTCGATGCCGGCCGCGCGCAGGGCGTCGACGTCGTTGATCTTGATCGCGGTGACGTCGGAGAGCGTGAGCACGCGGCGCGTGGTGCGCTCCCATGCGACGAGGGGCGCGTCGACCCTCGGATCGTGCGCGAAGTTCTCGGCGAACCGCTCGGCCGCGGCGGCCTCGTGCAGGTAGTCGATCTCCTCGAGGCTGGTCTGCGCGAACTCCTCGACGAGAGCGGGGGCGTCCACCCGATCGGCGATGAATCTGATCCGCCGCAGCCAGCCCGCGACCCGGCGCAGAGCCGCGAGGTCCGTCGCGACGACCTGGTCGATCCCGGGTCGCTGCACCTTGACCACGACCTCGTCGAATCCCGCATCGGCGGCGTCCAGCTCGGACAGCCGCGCGCGATGCGCCTGCCCGAGCGAGGCCGCGGCGAGCGGGGTGTCGTCGAACGAGGCGAACGCGCGGGAGAGCGGCACGCCCAGTTCGGCCTCCGCGAGCGCACGGATCTCGGCGATCGGAACGGGCGGGACCTCGTCCTGCAGGCCCGCGAGCTCCGTCGTGATCTCGGGCGGCAGCACGTCCAGACGCGAGGACATGAACTGGCCGACCTTGATCATCAGGCCGCCGAGCTCGACGGCGAGCACGTGGAAGCGCTGTGCGAGCACGCGCATCCGACGTTCGCGGGAGGATTCGGCGACGCGGGCGAAGCCGATCCGCGGCAGCACGAGCTCGAACCACCAGGTCTGCACGAGCACGCGCGCGGCGAATCCCAGGATCCGCCGGTACCGAGCCCGCAGCGGCGGGCCCTGATCCTCGGCCGCGCTCTGGCGCATCGCCGGCGACGCCGGACTCCGATCGTTGACCATGACGATGTGCCTCCTATCCCATCTTCCTGCGGCGGATCCGCCCGAGCGACCCCATCGCGATCGCCGCGCCGAGCGTGAGGCACACCGGCCGGTAGACGGTGCCGTCCAGCCGACGGAAACGCGCGCTCGGCGCGGGGAGTCGCAGAGCCTTCGTCGCGGCGACCCCGCCGGCGATCCCTCGAGCCAGCAACGCGCCCGCGGCTCCCGCACGGATCAGTCGCGCGAAAGGGCTCGCCCCGCCTGCGCCCGCGACGACCGCGGCGCCGCCGAGCGCCAGGACCGCCACTCCCACCGTCGGTCCGGTGCGGGGAATGTGCGCGG
>NZ_NCKN01000424.1 GCF_002257455.1 Microbacterium sp. 13-71-7 | reverse complement strand
ATTGCCGGCGAGACGCTGGAGAACTCTGCGACGGAGTCCACCGTCAACGACGGCAACGACGGTGGCCACCAGGATCCGGAAGGCGTCGACGTGCAGAACGAGGCAGGCGCGAACGAGAAGTAACCTCGTCGACAGAGAAGGGGGCGTGCCTGGCTGGGCGCCCCCTTCCCGCGTTGCTGAGACCTCCCGGCGCGGCGGCGGATGCCCACGACATTGTCCCGAGGAGGTCCGACTGCTACCGTTCGAGCGGAGCGGGGAACAGGAGGTCGACGGTCGAGCCGGCACCGGGGGCGGAGGTGATGCGAATGCTCCCGTCATGCGTGTTCACGATGCGTTCGACCACGGAGAGCCCGAGCCCGTGACCGGTGGAAGAACGTGCGTCCTGGCTCCGCCAGAATCGCTCGGTTGCGTGCTGGACCTCGTCGGGAGTCATTCCGCGGCCGGTGTCGGTGATCGAAACGACGATGGTGTGTTGGCTGGCCGTCGCCGCAACGGTGATCTTCCCGTCGTCGGGGGTGAACTTGATCGCGTTTTCGAGAATGTTGGAGATTGCGCGCACGAGAAGCACGGGGATCCCGTGGACCGTCACGCCTGGATCCGACCGTACGATGAGGCTCTGGTGCCGCACATTGTGTTCTACGGAGCGGATCGCTTCCCTGATCACCGTGTCGATGGGGACGGCCACGAACCGAGAACGAAGCTCTGCCGGCGCTTCCTGAGCGAGCAGGAGCAGGTCCTCGGTGAGATCGACGAGCACCTGGGTTGCGTCGAGGGTTGATGAGATCGACTGCCGGTACTGTTCTGCGGTGCGCTTTCGCTGGAGAGCGAGTTCGAGTTCGCCTCGGATGACTGTCAAGGGACTTCTGAGCTCGTGGGACGCGTCGTCAATGAAGCGTTGCTGCTGCTCGATGCTGCGTCTCAGTGGTGCCAGCGCGGCGCGGGCCATCCAGTAGCTGGTGAACGGCACGCTCACGCACAGAGCGCAGAACCCTGCGATCAGGGCGATTCGCAGATGCGAGAAAGCGAGTTCGACGGTGTTTGCCGCTGCGGGGCCGTCCTGAGTTGCCAGGTCTAGATCGAAAGTCCACGTGACGAACCAGTAGATTCCGGCCGCGAGGGTC
>NZ_NCKN01000101.1 GCF_002257455.1 Microbacterium sp. 13-71-7 | reverse complement strand
CCCTCCCTGTCGCGGAAGTCGGCGACGAGCTTCAGCAGCGTCGACTTGCCCTGGCCGTTCCGGCCCACCACGCCGATCGCCTCGCCCTGCCGCACGCGGAAGGAGACGTCGCGCAGAGCCCAGAACTCACCGGGGCGGTTGCGCCTCTTCTTGCCCGCGAACAGGTCCTTGAAGCTGCGGCGCCCGCGCCTGCCGAGGCGGAACCGGACGCCGAGTCCCTCGACCTCGATCGCGGAGTGCTGCTCGGTCATCACAGCTCCTTCAGCACGTCGCGCTCGAGCGAGCGGAAGGTGAACAGTCCGAGGGCGAGGAACAGCACCGTCACGAGGGCGCCGATGACGACCGGCTCGAGCTGCCACTGGCCGGGGAACAGCCCGACGCGGTAGAGCGTGAAGATCCCGGACAGCGGGTTCAGCGCGCCGATGACGTGCAGGGGGGCCGGAAGGTCCTTGAAGCCGTAGATGATGGGCGACACGTAGAACAGCGCGCGCAGGATCAGCGCGGTCGTGCGCTCCAGGTCCGCCCAGAGGACGCACAGCGGTGCGACGAGCAGCCCGAGGCCGATCAGCAGCACCGTCTGCCAGACCATCGCGACCGGGAACAGCAGCAGCGACCAGTTCGGCTTCGCGCCGGCGAACACCGCGAAGAGCACCAGCACCGGGATCGCGAAGGCGAACTCCAGCCCCTTGGTCAGGATGACGCGGATCACCCAGATCGATCGTGGGATCGCCGTGGAGCGGATCAGCCGCGCGTCCTTCTTGAACGCCCGGGTGAACTCCCCCACCGCGGTGTTGAACCACACCCACGGCAGCAGCGCGACGATGAGGAACACGATGTACGGCTGCTCCCCCACCTGGCCGCGGTGGAACACCTGCGTGAACACGAACCAGTAGATCGCGCTCATCACGAGCGGATCCAGCACCGACCAGAGGTAGCCGAGCACGCTCGTCGCATAGCGCACGCGCAGGTCGCGCGCGGACAGCAGCCACAGCGAGTGGAAGTAGCGCCGGGGCGTTCCGGGAGCGCCGGCCGTCGTGTGACTCACGGTTCCGAGTCTAGGCGGCGGCGATGACCATCCCTGTGTCACGGCTTCAGGAACTCGCCGAGCTGCTGGTCGAGAGCGGGGGCCAGCGTCTTGACGAACGGGTAGCTGAGGTGGTTGTTGTCCAGATACACGGCCACGTGGCCCATCTCCGTCAGGCAGAGCCCCTGGGGGCAGATCCACGGGGTGAAGTCGATGAGACGGACGCGGTCGCTCAGGGCCTCCGCGGGATTGTCGGCCGCGAGCGCCTGCTCGACCGGGAAGTTGCACGGCTCGCCGTTGAGCGCGCACTCCCAGAGGTTGGTCGTGGAGCGCGGATTGTCGCGGACGCCGAAGACCGGGACGCCCTCGGCGAGGAACCGGTCCACGGTCTCGCTCGCACCGTTGATCAGCCGCTCGTCGGGGGAATCCGGGGACGCCGCGGTGACGATCGTGAACAACGCGTCCGGGTGGATCGACAACGCGAGCTCCGTGGCGTTGCGCTGCCAGTCGTCGCAGTAGTCCGCGAGATCGTCCCCCGCATCGTGGGTCTCCAGCGAGCACCAGGGCCGCATGAGCATGACGACGCCCCAGCCGCGCTCATCGGCCACAGGGCGCAGCGCTCCG
Organism: Microbacterium sp. 13-71-7; assembly: GCF_002257455.1. Lineage (GTDB taxonomy): Bacteria > Actinomycetota > Actinomycetes > Actinomycetales > Microbacteriaceae > Microbacterium. The sequence continues at coordinate 12,257 of NZ_NCKN01000101.1, read as the reverse complement.
GAGAACTGATTCGCGTGGGAGTCGCCGATCACCACGACCAGGTGCTTCGCGGTGGCCGCGTTCTTCGTCTGCGTGCAGCTCTCCTGCACGTCGGCGTCCTCCGTCGCGAAACGGCCGGCGCACGCCTCGTCGAGGCGGGACCAGCGCTCGCGGTCGCCCGCACCGGGGGCGGGGATCAGCGGGACGCCCTTCCCGTCGCCGGCGGTGTCCCCTCCGGCCGCTCCCGTGTACTGCGCCGCGTACGCGGTCTTCTGGATCTCCGCCTGGATCGTGGTCGTGACCTGCCACGGCGCCAGGACGGCGGCGACCAGCGCCGCGCAGAGCGCGATGACCCCGACGTTGCGCCATGGTCTGCCGCGCTGTCCCGCGGGCAGCCGCAGCGGCCGCTCCACGAGGAGCGTCACCGCTCTCGCGAGGATCAGCGAGATCACGATGATCAGCAGCCCGTCGAGGAACGAGGCCTGCGGGTGCTCCCGCACCGTGAGCCAGAGGATCAGGATCGGCCAGTGCACGAGGTAGAGCGCGTAGGCGTCGCGGCCGAGGGCAAGGACGGGGCGGGTCGCGAGGAACCGGCCGGGGCCGAGGTCTCCCCGTTCGGGGTGCTCGCCCTTCGGCGGCGTGCCGGCGAGGATCACGAGCGCGGCGGAGACGATCGGCCACAGCGCGAGGTATCCCGGGAAGCCCCCGCGCACGTCGATCACCATGCCGCAGACGACGAGACCGGCAAGACCGAGCCAGCCCAGGATGGCCCGCGGCACCCGCGGCAGGCGCACGTACGGCAGCGCGAGGGCGAGCAGCGAGCCGGCCGCGAACTCCCAGAGCCGCGCACCGGTGTCGAAATAGGCGAAGGTCTGCAGATCCGCGGTCTCCCAGATGGAGAACGCGAGCGATCCCGCGAACACCAGCCCGAAGATCCAGGCCATGACCGCCGTCGTCGACTTCTTGGTCCACCGCACCAGGAGAGCGCCCAGCAGGAACAGCACGGGCCAGAGCACGAAGACCTGCCCCTGCACGGACAGCGACCAGAAGTGCTGCAGCGGGGAGGCCAGGGCGGAGTCGTGGGCGTAGTAGTCGACCCCGTCGAGCGCGAGCACCCAGTTCTGCACGTAGCCGAGGGACGCCCACCCCTCTTTCCAGAGCTGAGGCCATGCGGTCTGCGGCAGGAGCAGCCAGCACGCCCCCAGCGTCGCGGCGAGGACCACCGCCGCCGCCGGCATCAGCCGCCGGAACCGGCTCAGCAGGAAGGACCCCACCGCGAGCGGCTTGCCCGCGTCCATCCGGCGCACGAACGACCCCGTGAGGAAGAACGCCGAGATCATCAGGAAGACGTCGACGCCGCCGGAGACCCGCCCGATCCAGACGTGGTACACGACGACGAGGAGGATCGCGACGGCGCGGAGTCCGTCGATGTCACGGCGATACCCCTGCGCCTGCGGACGCGGGGCGCTGCTGCGCACCGCCGCTGCCCGGTGGGCCCGTCGGGATTCTGCGTCGACCGTCATGCCAGCTGGTTGTTCCACATCGACAGGGCGGATCCGATGGCCATGTGCATGTCGAGGTACTGGTAGGTGCCGAGGCGTCCGCCGAAGTGCACGCCCTGCTCGCCCTTGCCGAGCTCGCGGTACGCGAGGAGGCCCTCGCGGTCGGTCGACGTGTTCACCGGGTAGTAGGGCTCGTCGCCGCGCTCGGCGAATCGCGAGAACTCGCGCATGATCACCGTCTTGTCGGCCGGGTAGCGATCTGCCCGCTCGGGGTGGAAGTGCCGGAACTCGTGGATGCGCGTGAAGGGCACGTCCGCATCCGGGTAGTTCATCACGCTCGTGCCCTGGAAGTCGCCCACGTCGAGGACCTCCTGCTCGAGGTCGATGGTGCGCCAGCCCAGCTCGCCCTCGGCGTAGTCGAAGTAGCGGTCCACCGGGCCGGTGTACACGATCGGCAGCTGCCCGACGGTCGCCCTCTTGTTCAGCGGCTGCGCCTCGTCGAAGAAGTCCACGTTCAGCTTCACGTCGATGTTCGGGTGATCCGCCATGCGCTCCAGCCACGCGGTGTACCCGTCGGTGGGCAGTCCCTCCCACGTGTCGTTGAAGTAGCGGTTGTCGTAGTTGTAGCGCACCGGCAGCCGGCTGATGATCGACGCCGGGAGCTCCCTCGCGTCGGTCTGCCACTGCTTGGCGGTGTAGTCGCGGATGAACGCCTCGAACAGCGGACGGCCGATGAGCGCGATCCCGCGCTCCTCGAGGTTCTTCGCCTGGTGCGCGTCGAACTCGCCCGCCTGCCCCGCGATGAGGACCTTCGCCTCATCGGGCGTGTAGGCGGCGCGGAAGAACTGGTTGATCGTGCCGAGGTTGATCGGCAGCGGGTAGACCTCTCCCCGGTGCGTCGAGTAGACCCTGTGCACGTAGCTCGTGAAGGTCGTGAACCTGTTCACGTACTCCCACACGGTCGGGTTCGACGTGTGGAACAGGTGCGCCCCGTACCGGTGCACCTCGATGCCCGTGGTCGGCTCGTCCTCGCTGTAGGCGTTCCCGCCGATGTGATGACGGCGGTCGATGACGGTGACCTTGCGGCCCGCGGCCGCGGCCCGCTCGGCGATGGTGAGGCCGAAGAAACCCGACCCGACGATGAGGAGATCCATCAGCGCTCCCCTTCCTGCTGGGCGTCCTGGGGGCGTTCCGGGGACCGCAGCGCGATCTGCCGTGCGAGCTGGGTGATCTGCTCGTCCTGCGCGCGCCTGCGCCGCACGGCGGTGAGCGCGTTGCCCACGAACACGATGATGAAGGCGTACAGGAGCAGGTCGGTCCCGCGTCCCACGCCGACGCTGCGGGCGAGGTCGTCGATGAGCCCGGGGAACAGCACCGCGAAGACGGCCGCCACGAACAGCAGGATGAGCGTGATCGTGCGGATCGCCTGGTTGCGGGCGGAGCCGCCCGGCCGCAGCAGGATGAGGCCGAAGATGATGAAGGCCGCGATCAGCAGGACCTTGATGATGATCTGATCGAACATGTCGGGTCCTATTTGATGAAGAGCTCGCTGAGGATGTTCACGGAGTTCCAGAGCGACTGCCCCTTGGACCGCGAATAGTCCGTGTAGATGATGTGCACGGGCTGCTCGGCGTAGCGGAGCTTGTGCTGGCCGATCTGAGCGACGATCTCGCTCGCATGCGCCATCCGGTTCTGGCGGATCCGGAGGGTGCGCGCGGTGGTGAGGTTGAAGGCGCGAAGACCGTTGTGCGCGTCGGTGAGACGCACGCCCGTGCTGAGGCGCTCGAAGAGGACGGCGAGCCGCAGCACGAACTTCTTCAGAGCTCCCGCGTTCGTGCGGCCGTCCAGGAAGCGCGATCCGACGATGATGTCGTACGGCTCGTCGCGCAGGCGCTGCACCATCGCGAGCGCGTCGCTCACCTGGTGCTGGCCATCCGAGTCGAACGTCACGAAGTAGGCCGCGCCGGGCTGGCTCCGCGCGAACTCGATGCCGGTCTGCAGCGCGGCGCCCTGTCCGAGGTTGATCGGGTGGCGCAGCACGATCGCGCCGCCCGCGAGCGCCTCCGACACGGAGTCGTCAGAGCTCCCGTCGTCGACGCAGACGATGTTCGGGAACGTGGTGCGGGCATCGGCGATGACCTCTCGAACCACCGTCGCCTCGTTGAAGAGAGGGATGATGAGCCAGGTGTCGTCGTTGTGCGAGGAGTGATCCATGAGGCTTTCGGGAGGGGAAACGGGCCGCCCCAGTCTATGTCACCGCACCCTGGAGCGTCCCTGGACGCTCCGCACCAGGGTTTCGACGTACTCCTCGGCCCGGTCGTCCCAGTACCAGCCGCGCAGCCGTGCATCGCCGGCGCCGGCGTTCCGCGCCGCGTCGACCGCGTCGCGCAGCGACCCGAGGTCGCGCCCCGCGGAGATCATGACGGGATAGCCCTGTTCCCGCAGCAGCCGCGCGCCGGGGACGTCGTAGGTCGCCACCCGCCCGTCCACGTCCAGGGCCTCGAGCAGCGTGGTCTGGAACCCTTCCGCGAGCGTGGTCGGGTTGACCAGGATCGCCCCGCGCAGTTCCCGGCGGACCTCCTCCGCGGAGACGCGTCCGCGCAGCACGATCCGCTTCTCGAGCCCCGCCTGCCGGATCCGCGCCTCCAGCTCTGCCCGATCCGGTCCGTCCCCGAGCACGACGGCCTCGATGCCGGGGTTCTCCGCCGCCAGCTCGGCCACGAGGTCGACGAAGACGTCAGCCCCCTTGCCCGCGACGAGTCGCCCCACGAAGACCAGCCGGTCCGCAGGAGGGAAGCGTTCGGAACCCGCCGGACGCGGGGTAGCGTCGATGGCGTTGTAGAACACCCTCGCCTCGCGCCCGGAGAGCCGGCGCACGAAGGCGGTCACGCTCTCCGAGACGCCGAGCACCTCGTCGGCCGCGCGCAGCACGTGCCGTCCGAGCGTGCGATCCACCAGGCGGCTCGCCGTCGAGATCAGTGCGGACGGCGAGACCACGTGGTCGCTGCCGTGCTCGGTGTGCACGACGGCCGCTCCCGCCCGCCGACCGGCGCGCAGCCCGATCCAGGTCATCGGGAAGAAGCGCGTGTGCACGGAGACGGCGTCGATGCGCCGCTCGCGCAGGAGCTTCGCGATCCTCCGACCGGTCCCGGGCGAGGGGAATCCGAGGACGTCCCCGACCCGCAGATGCTCCCGCATCCGGATCACCTCGATGCCGTCCTCGACGGACTCCCCTGCCGCGTCCGCGAGCGTGATCACGAGGACCTCGTGCCCGGAGGACTGCAGGCGCCGCGCCAGGCTGTGCACGTGCGTCTCGACGCCGCCGGTCTTGGGCGGATAGTTGTTGACGACGAAGGCGATCCTCATCTGCGCTCTCCTCGGGCTTCGCGGCGACGGCATGCCGCGCAGGGCGGGGCGTTCAGAAGACCACTGTACGATGATCGCTAGCTCCCGACCGACGTCTCCAAGGAGGATCGTTGCGCATACTCGTCGTCTGCTCGGATGCGGACATCGGGGGCGCCGAACGACTCCTCGCCACGCTGGCGTCCGCGCGGCGCTCCGAGGACCGTCTTGCTCTCGCCGTCCTCATGCGTCCCGGAACTCTGAGCGCCCGGCTCGAGGCCTCTTTCGACGAGGTCCACTACCTCGGCTTCCCCCCGACGTCGCGCAACCTCCCCGGGATGGTGCGCGCGCTCGAGCGCGTCGCCCGCGGGTTCGAGCCGGACGTGGTCTGGTCGAACCTCTTCCACGCCGACATCGTGACCGCGCTGGCCCGGCTGCGTGCGCCCCGGATCACGACGGCGCACACGCAGAAGCTGGGCCCTCAGGATCATCCCCTGACCCGGCTCATCGCCCGCGCGGTCGGGCTCCTCTCGTTCCGCTTCCAGGCCGTGGTGCCCACGAGCGACAGCGAGCAGATGAGGGACTTCCTCCGCTCGCTCGGCATGCGCAACGTCCGACCCGCGATCCTGAACACGGCGCCGCTGCCCGCGGGGCCCTCCTTCCGCGGCGACGCGAGGCAGTTCCTCTCCCTCGCCAGGAATCATCCGGTCAAGGGGCATCCGGTCCTGTTCCAGGCCTTCGCCGCGATCGCGGACGACCATCCGGAGTGGAGCCTCGCCGCCTACGGGCCCGGCGTGACCGCCGAGGATCCGGCGATGGCCGCGGCGATCGCGGACGCCGGCGCCGACGAGCTCGTGCGCGCGGGGCGGATCCGCCTCCTCGGCCCCACGGACCGCCCGGAGGAGCAGCTGTCCGACGCCGCGGCCCTCGTCATCTCCAGCCTCTACGGCGAGACGTTCCCCCTCGTCGGGATCGAGGCGGCCGGGGCGGGGGTCCCCGTCATCACCACCGACCTCGGCAACTGCGCGGAGTTCGCGGACGACCCCCGCTTCGCGGTCCGGCCGGGAGACGCCGCGGCGCTGGCCGCGGCTCTGGCGGCCTACGCCGATGCCGGCGATGCCGAGCGAGCGGAGCTCAGCGCGACCGCCCGTGCGCGCGGCGAGCGGGAGTACGACCCGCGGGTCGCCTACGAGGCCTATCGCGCGGTGTTCGCCTCGCTGGTGCGGACGAAGGCAAGGGAGCGGTGAGCGGCGCCACCTCCGGCGTCCTCTCCCGCGCCGTTCTGACCACCGGCGGAATGGCCGCGCAGGGCGTCGCCCGGCTGCTCTACACCGTCGTCATCGCGCACCTGGCCGGCGCCGGCGCGGTCGGCGACACGAGCGCTCTCCTCTCGGTGATGGTCTACCTGTCGCTCATGCTCCCGGCCGGCCTCGGCACGGGCGCCTCGCGCTATCTCCCGCTCGGCGACTTCGCCGGCGTGGCGATCGGCGTGCTGAACCGCTGGTTCTGGGTGTCGTCGACGCTGCTCGCCCTCGCGGCGGCGCCGATCGCGTTCCTGCTGACCCACGATCCGTTCGCCGCCATCGGCTGCGCGATCCTGACGTGGAGCTACAACGCCTACGTCTACACCCGTGGCATCCTCATGGGCGAAGACCGCATCCTGCGCTCGCTGATCGCCGACGTCGGCTCGTCCCTGCTCGCGATCACGGCGCTCGTCGCCGTCCTCCTGGCGGGCGCGAACTGGGCGCTTCTGCTGCCCTTGGCCGTCGGGTACGGGGTGTTCGCGTTCTTCGCCCGCCCCCGCACCCGTCCGTCGCCCAGCACCGCAGAGCAGCGCGGAATGCTGGCGCGGTTCGTCCGCGACGCCACGATCGGCGCGCTCGCCACCGGCGGGCTGCTGCCCGCCACCATGGTCTTCGTGCGCGCCTTCGACACTCCGCACCAGGCGGATCTGTTCGCCGCCGCGCTCTCCCTCGCGACGCCCGCGAACATGATCTCCCAGGCCCTCAACCAGGTGCTCATCCCGCACTTCGCCAAGCTCCATCTGGACCCGGCGCTGATGCGGCAGTCCCACCGCCGCATGGTCATCGCGACGACAGCGGCCTTCATCGTGATCTTCGCGGCCATCATCGCGCTGTCGCCGTTCATCCTGTCGATCTTCTACCCGCAGAAGTTCGTCGACGGCGCCGGCGCCATGCAGGCCCTCCTGGTCGTGGTCTTCTTCATCTCGACGACCTGCGCGTCGGCCGCCTACCTCGTCTCCGCGGGCCGGCAGAAGGCCTTCGCCATGATCTGGCTCACCGCGCTCATCGCCGGAACCGTCGTGATGGCGGTGTTCTCGCCGCTCTACGGCATGTGGGGTGCGCTCCTCGGCTTCGCCGTCGGCGGCATCGGCGGCTCCGTCGCCGTGGTCGTCGCCGCGTTCCTCACCACCGCGCCCTCGCCGCTCTCCCCCGCCCTCGCGGCCGAGGCGCCGGAACAGCCGTGAGCATCGGCCGTCCCGGCCGCTGATCGGACTCGCCGGGCACCGGACCGCGCGCGGCACGCCTCACGACCGCTCGCGGGTTCCGCCGTGCGCGGACCCGCGGTCAGAAGGCGAGACCGACGCGCACCGCGAGTGCGACGCCGAAGACCAGCAGGAACACCGCGTAGGCCGCCGTGACGCCGATCATGATCCGGTTCTTCAGCATGAACCCGACGACGACCAGGGCCGCGGGGATCAGTGACGCCCCGTAGCGGGCCGGCAGGTCGAAGTAGGACTGGGTGAGCACGGCCATCACCACGCCCAGTGCGGGCAGCGCGGTCACCGAGGCGATGGCGGTCGCCCAGATGAGCGGCCCGCGCTCCGGATCCCAGCGGATCACCATGAGCGAGCCCACGATCGCGGCGATCATGATCCACGCCAGCGGGATGAACACGTCGCCGTAGATCGTGGACGGGAAGATCCCCGCGGCCGGATTGTGCGTGATCGGCCCCGACACGCCCGACAGCATCAGCCGCAGCAGCTCAGAGCCGGAGAGCGAGGACGAGATGCCCTGATCCGCACCGGGGCCCTTCACCGCGAGCAGCGGGGTGAGGCGCATCCAGACCACCTGCACCGCGGCCGCGAGCACGGTCGCCAGCGCGACCGCGCCCCAGAGGCGTCGCGAACCGCTCCGCGCCCTCGGAGGCTCGCCGGCGGCCTTCGCCCTGCGCCTGGCGGCGATCGAGTGGATCGCGAGATAGAACAGGACGAGGCCGAAGACCAGCAGGTTCGTGATCTTGAACAGCGGGGCGAGGACGGCCAGCGGCAGCAGCCACCAGGGCGATCTTCTGCCGTGCACCGCCTCGATCGTCATGAACAGGATCGCGGCGCCGAAGAAGACGACGCTGGTGTCGGTGCTCAGGTACGTGTAGGTCCACCATGCGTAGGGCGACGCGATGAACAGCAGGCCGAGCGTGAAGGCGACGACGTTGGACGCCCCCGTGCGGCGCAGCAGTCCCACGAGCATGAGCATCGTCCCGGCGAGCCAGATCACCCCGCTCAGGCGCCAGGAGGTCACCTGGCTCAGGCCGGTGACCGCATGGATCGGGTCGCCGATCAGGCGGACGGTCCAGAAGTACGCCGGGGTGTACCCCGAACCGGTGGTGATCCCCTTGTTCGGCATCCCCGCGAGGTCGACCTTGCCCGAGCCGCACTTCTGGCCGAGGTCGCCGAAGGGGACGACGTGATCGCAGGCGACGACCTCGGCGACATCGTCGCCGAACGTCTCGCCCTGGCGGACGAAGCCCTCGTCCCAGACCTTGAACGTGTAGTCGAGGTAGACCACTTCGTCGATCGGGGACACGGCATCGTCGTGCAGGAGGGTGACCGCGCCGCCGTACACCAGGGAGATCAGCACGAGGGCGATGCTGACCCAGTGCCGCTTGCCCCACGCGGAGATGCCCGCCCGCCCGCGCGTCGCCTGCGACTGCGTCTGATCCGTCAACCCCTGCTCCTCTGTTCCCATGGCCTCGTCCATGCTACGAGAGGGCGTCCCGAAGACCGTCATCGGGCCGAACCGCGCCGCGGCGTCTCGCCGTCGAAGATCCGCTTCCACGACGCGGCGTCGGCGAGCTCCGGCGCCGCATCCCGGTACCGTCGAGCCAGCACGGGCCAGGCGAGTCCGATGCGGATGCGGAGCCATGCCGAGCGCACGAGCAGCGAGAACGCCTCTCGACGCGATCTCCGGAGGCGGAAGAATCCCTTCCCCGTGGCGCTGCGCAGCTCGACGTCATCGGCCAGGCCGAGGCGCCACCACTTGCCCTGCGCGCGCGCGACCGGCTCGGGTCCCTCCGCGGCGGGCCTCACCGCGACCAGCTGATGTCCCAGCACCCGCAGCAGTCGGCCGGTCTGGGCGCGTGCGCCCCGAGGGGCGGCGGGACCGTATCCGGATCCGTGCGCCGCGCGGCTCTCCGCATCGGGGTGGACGCCCTGCCCCGCCTCCACGAGGATCCGCTGCGCGCGCGTCCTGCCCTCCCGCAGCAGCGCGGGAAGGTGCGCGGGGCCGGTGAGGATGTCCTCCAGGGCGACGTTGCGCAGACGCACGGATCCGTACTGCAGGCAGAGGAGGTGGTTGACGTCCTGCGCCCAGGTCGCGGACAGGACCCGCCGGGGACGGCGCTCGTGCACGAGCGCCGTCACGATGCGGTTGCGCAGCTGATGGTAGGCCTGCCAGTCCAGGCCGTCGTCCTTCGACGTCCACGGGATGTGCCAGAGCGCGGCTCCCGGCACGGTGATCGTGCGGTGCCCCGCCGCTGCGGCCCTCATCCCGTACTCGGCATCGTCCCATTTGATGAAGAACGGCAGCGAAGCTCCGACGCGCCGGACGGCGGCGACGGGGATCAGGCACATCCACCAGCCGTTGAAGTCCACCGGGCGGAATCGCCGCAGCGCCGGAGTGCTCTCCAGCGGGCGCTCGGCGAGGTCGGCGGAGGAGAGCTCCGGCTCCACCGAATGCCACCACATGGCACGGCGATCCATCTGCTCCCCCATGGAGTGCAGCACGGTCGGATCGAGCATGCTCAGCATATGCGCGCCCAGGAGAGGCGCATCGACCGCGACCGCGGCGAGCGCGCGCAGCCGCCGAAGGGACTCGGGCTCGACGCGGACGTCGTCGTCGAGCAGCAGCACGTGCGTGACGCCGGCGTCCTGCGCCTCGATCATCCCGCGGCTGAAGCCGCCGGAACCGCCGAGGTTCGCCTGCTCGATGAGGCGGAGCGGCACGCCGTTCGCGAGCGCGGAACCCGTGAGGCGCGGTGCGATCGGGTCGGTCCCCTGATCGATGACCACGACCTCCGCGATCGTGTCGGACAGCTCGTCGCCGCCCAGCGCCTCGAGCACCTGGACGCAGTCGTCGACCCGGTTCATCGTGGTGATCGCGACGAGGATCCGCACGGGCGCGGGACGGGCGGGCACCTGCCACTCCCCTGCGCTGACCCGCACAGGGTCGTCCGCGGCCTCGGTCTCCAGCCAGGCCCAGGTCAGCCCCTCGAAGAAGACGCCGGTGTCGAGCGCCAGGTCGCCGCTGCCCCGCACCTCCGCGAGCAAACGAGGGGCCCCCTCTGCCGCGATGCCGAAGAGGCGGTGCGTGCCGTCGCCGTCCGCCGTCAGCCGCAGCGTCGCCCTGTCGGTCCCCCCGGCCTCGGCCCAGATCCCCACGGGGAAGGCGTTGAAGTAGGTCGCGAACGAGGCGGACCGGTGCGGCGCCACGCGCACGGCATCGCGCCCCTCCACCTCGGCGTCGCCACGGAGGTAGAGGGCCGCCGCCTCGGCGGCGATGCCCCCGGTCGGGAAGACGAGACGCTGCGCGACGATCGACGAGGTGTCAGCGCCCACGCAGCCGCCGCCATCCCTTGCGCGCCGCATCGGTGGCGTAGCTCCCGAGCGACCTCTGCGCGGCGAGCTGACGCTCCACCTCGTCCTGGATGTACCGCGCGAGGTACAGCGGAAGCCCGTCTCCGTGCGCGGCGACGAAGGATCGCAAGGCCTCGTCGCGGATCATCCGGTCGTAGCGGTCGTGCTCGTCCGCGAGCACGAACATGCTGTTCCCGAGGATGCCGTCCTGCCCGCGACGCTGCATCCAGAACGCACGCACGGCGTCCCGCAGATATCCGATCGTGTGCGTCCGCAGCACGCGCAGGTTGAACTCCCAGTCCTCCGCGGCGTGCACGTCCTCCCGGTAGAGCCCGACCTCGTCGTGCAGCTCCCGCCGGTACACGTAGGCGATCGGGACGAACCTGTTGACCTGGAGCATGTCGGCGTAGGTGATGCGCGCCATCTCGCCCCAGAACGGCTCCCGGCCGGTCTCGACGATGCGGTCTCCGTCGATGCGCTCATAGACGATCTCGGTGCGGCTGACGACCCCGGCGTCCCCGGGCTCGCGATCGAGCCAGGCCACCGAGGCCTCGAGGAAGGTCGGATCCCAGAGGTCGTCGTCGTCGTGCAGGACGACGAACTCGGTCTCCAGCGCGAGGACGCCCGCGTTGGCCGCGGCGGAGCGGCCCAGGCCCTCGTGCCGGTGGATGACGGTGATCCTCGCCCTGTCCGCGGCAGGCAGCGCCTCGACCAGGCCGTCGACGGGGGCGGGATCCCCTCCGTCGTTCACGATCACGGCCTCCCAGGCGTGCAGCGTCTGGCGGCGGATGTCGCCGAGGGCGCGTTCCAGGAGCATCGGCCGATCCTTGGTCCTCACGACGATGCCGACGCGAGCGGACGTTTCAGGCAAAGAGATCTCCTGTGGCAGCCGGGTTTCGATGCTCGAAGGCTACCATTGCCCCGCCTGCGAACCTGCGGCGAGCGCATAGACTCCCAAGCGTGCTGACCCGCCTTCGAGGACTCTGGCGCTCCGCGCGTTCCCTTCCGCTGCTCCGCGTCCCCCTCCTCGCCGCCGACCGGTTCTGGTGGGCGAGGACGATCCGCCGTGCGGACGTCGTGGACGCCTCCTACGCCGCGCTGCAGCTGGGGCGCGCGGTCTCCGCCCGCGGGGCCGTCCGCGCCTACGTGTCGGGCGGATTCCGCGAGGGTCTGACGCTCAACCCCCTCTTCGCGGAGCGTCTCGTGTCCGCACAGCTGCCGGACTCCGATCGCGTGCCCGCCCTGTACGCGTACCTGGTCACGGATCCCGCTCGCATCGAGACGTCGCTGGCCTGGGACGCGCCGGCGCACGCCGCGACGCAGACCTCCGGCACCGGCCGCGGCCCCCTCGCGGACGCCTGGCTCGCACTCCGCTCCGGCGGATCGGTCGTGCTGCGCGGAGGCCGGAGCGCGGATCTGCCCGCGCTCCACCGCAGCGCCGCGGACGTGCTCTCCGGCCGGATGCCGGAGCCGGCGGTCCCCGCCTCCTCCGCGGTCGTGATGAGGTGGGAACTGGACGGAGCGGACGCCGACGGAGAGGGCCTCCGCGCCCCGCTGGC
>NZ_NCKN01000100.1 GCF_002257455.1 Microbacterium sp. 13-71-7 | reverse complement strand
TCTGCACGACGGCGCGCAGAACAGGCTCGTCTCGGTCGTGATGATGCTCGGGATCGCCGAGCGCTCGCTGCAAGGCGAGGGCGCGCAGACCGTCGAGCAACTGAGGCGCGCGCAAGAGGCGGCGACCGAGGCGCTGTCGGCCCTGCGCCGCACCGTCCACGACATCTACCCGCCGATCCTCGACGAACTCGGCCTCGAGGGCGCCCTGGCCTCACTCGCCGGCCGCAGCGCCGTGCCCTGCACGCTCGAGGCGGTCGGGGTGGGCAGGGTGCCCGCCGCCGTCGAGTCCGCGACCTACTTCATCGTCGCCGAGGCGCTCAGCAACGTGAGCAAGCACAGCGCGGCGAATCGCGCCGCCGTGCGCGTGCGGCGCCGCCACGACGTGCTCGAGGTCGCCGTCGAGGACGACGGCGTCGGCGGTGCCGTGGAGCGCCCCGGCGGAGGCTATGCGGGGATCCGCAAGCGCCTCGAAGCGTTCGAGGGCGCGATGACGCTCACCAGCCCGCCCGGCGGGCCGACAGTACTGAGGACGGAACTGCCATGCGGATCGTGATCGCCGAAGACGACACCCTGCTGCGGGAGGGGCTCGCCCTCCTGCTGCGCAGCGAGGGGTTCGACGTGATCGCCGCGGTGGACAACGGCGAGGACTTCCTCGCCCGTCTCGATGAGGCCGACGCCGCGGTGCTCGATGTGAGGATGCCCCCGACGTTCACGAGCGAGGGGCTCAAGGCCGCCGCAGAGGCACGCCGTCGCCGCCCCGGGTTCCCCGTGCTGGTGCTGTCCGCGTACGTCGAGGACAGATACGCCGGGGAGCTCCTCGCGGACGGCGCCGGCGCCCTCGGCTACCTCCTGAAGGAGCGGGTGGGGAAGGTCGCCTCGTTCGTCGACGCGCTGCACCGGGTCTCCGCCGGCGGGACCGTCATGGATCCGGAGGTCATCTCGCAGCTGATGAGCCGCCGCCGCGCGGACGACCCGGTCCGTGCGCTCACGCCGCGCGAGCGCGAGGTGCTCGGCCTGATGGCCGAGGGACTCGACAACGCCTCGATCGCCGGCCGCCTTTTCGTCACCGAGACCGCGGTGAGCAAGCACATCGGCAACATCTTCGCGAAGCTCGGGCTCGCGGCCAGCGACAGCGGTCATCGTCGCGTGCTCGCCGTCCTCGCCTACCTGCGCAGCTGATGCGGGATCCCGGATGACCTGCCCGTCGCACCTCGTCCCTTCGTCGGATGCGACGAACTCCGTCCTCGATTCGGGCGTCCCGCACCATCGCGGCCCTCGCGCCCACCGCCTACCCTGGGGGCTGTGCTCATGTCAGTGACGACGCGTCCACGTGCCAGTCTCGGGCGCGTGGTGGAGGACCTCGGCAACACGCTCCTCGAGGTGGTGTGCGGCGCGGCCGACGGCGACGCCGAGATCGAGACCGTCGTCATCCACGACGTGCTCGACGACGGGATGCCGATGCGCGGGGCCATGGTGCTGGGCGTGGGGCTGAGCGATCCGGCGGAGATCGCCGAGCTGCTGGCCGTGCTCGCCGCGCAGCAGGCCACCGCGCTCGTGCTGCGCGCCCCCGTGCGCGCGGAGGAGCCGGTGCTCGCCGCGTCCGAGGCGGCGGGCATCCCCGTGCTCGCCCTCACGCGCGGGGCGTCCTGGGCGCAGCTGGCCGCCATGCTCCGCTCCCTGATCGCGGAGGGCGACGTCGGCGATCAGGGCGCGCAGACGCTGGGCGGCATGCCCTCGGGCGACCTGTTCGCCCTCGCCAACGCGATCGCGACCCTGCTGAACGCGCCGGTCACCATCGAGGACCGCAACTCGCGCGTCGTGGCGTTCTCCGGCCGCCAGGACGAGGCGGATCCGGCCCGCGTGGAGACGGTCCTGGGCCGACAGGTCCCCGAGCGCTTCACCCGTCAGCTCGAGGAGCGCGGCGTCTTCCGCGATCTGTACCGCAGCGAGGACCCGATCGACATCGATCCCGTCGACGCCGGCGGGGTCCCGTCGTTCCCGCGCGTCGCCCTCGCCGTGCGCGCGGGCGACGAGATCCTCGGATCGATCTGGGCCGCCGTGCACGAGCCCCTCACCGCGGATCGCGTGCGGGCGCTGAAGGACTCCGCCGGCCTCGTCGCCCTGCACATGCTCCGCCGGCGCGCGGGCGCCGACGTCGAGCGGCGGCTCCGCGCCGACCTGCTCGCCACCGTGCTGGAGGGCGGAGGCGGCGCCGCCGATGCCGCGTCCCGGCTGCGGCTCGACGGGCACCGCTGCGTCGTGCTCGCCCTCGCCGCCGCGGATCGCACCAGGGACGAGTCCTCGGCGGATGCCAGGGCCATCGCGGAGCGGCAGCACATCGCGGATGCGTTCGCGATGCATCTCGGCGCGGTCTACCTGCGCTCGGCGGTCGCTCCCATCGGCGACGTCGTCTACGCGGTCGTCGGGATCCGCGCCGACCACGGCGACGCCGACCTCCGCGCCTCGCGGGTCGCGTCGGACTTCCTCGGACGGCTCGGCAGCACGCGCGAGGTGCGCGTCGGGGTCGGCACGGTCGCCGAGGACGTGCAGAGCATCCCCGCGTCGCGCGTGAACGCGGACCGCGCGCTGCGCGTGCTGCAGCACTCCCCGCACCGCGAGCCCGTCGCGCTGTTCACGACGGTGCAGGTGGACGCCCTGCTCGTCGAGCTCGGCGACCTCGCCCGCGCGCGCGGGGATCAGCCGACCGGCCCGGTGCGGCTGCTGATCGATCACGACCGCGAGAAGGGCACCCAGCTCGTCGAGACGCTGCGGGCGTGGCTGGACGCGTTCGGCGACGTCAGCATCGCCGCCGCCCGGATCTACACGCACCCGAACACGTTCCGCTACCGGCTGCGCCGGCTCGCCGAGATCAGCGGACTGGATCTCGCCGACCCCGAATCGCGGTTCTCCGCGATGATGCAGCTGCGACTGCTCACCGCCGAGGAGCGCTGAGCTCCGCTCGGCCGGAGCGTCGACCGCTCAGTCGTCCGCGGACACGACGTGCGCGCCGCGCACAGGGCCGTGCGCCCGCAGTACGGTGCGCCCCCCTCCGCGCAGCCGCTCCGCGGTGCTGTCGGCGCCCTCCGCCGTCTCGCAGAGGAACGCGAGCGTCGGCCCCGACCCCGACACGATGCCGCCGACGACAGGCCCCCCGCCCTCGCCGACCACCGCGTCGATGGTCTCCTCGAGCCGGGGGCGCAGCCGGAAGGATCCGGCCTCCAGCTGATTGCGCAGGCTCTGACCGAGTTCGAACGCCTCGCCGGAGAGCAGCGACTCGAAGAACGACGGCGGCACCTGCACGGGGTCCAGCCGCCGGTGCTGGACGTGCCGCTCCGGGTCGCTCCTCCGGTCCTCCGCCATCACCATGTCGAACGCGCGGTACACCGCGGGGGTGGACAGGCCCTCGTCGTCGAGGAGCAGCACCCACTCGTACCGGCCGCGGGACAGCGCGGGCGTCAGCACATCGCCGCGGCCCGACCCGACCGCGGTGCCGCCCATGAGGGAGAAGGGCACGTCGGCGCCGAGGCGCGCGGCGAGCTCGTGCAGGCGCCCGTGGTCGAGCCCCGTGCGCCACAGCTCGTTGCAGGCCACGAGCGCGGCCGCGGCGTCGGCGGATCCTCCGCCCATCCCGCCGGCGACGGGCACGCTCTTGTGCACGTCCAGGTGCACGCCGCCGTCGTAGCCGGTCGCCGCGGCGAGCACCTTGGCCGCGCGCATCGCGAGGTTGCGGTCGTCGAGCGGGACCGTGGACGGATCCGCCACGCCCGACACCGAGATCGTGAAGTCGTCCGCGGGGGTCGCGATCACGTCCTCGTAGAGCGACACCGCCTGGAAGACCGTGGACAGCTCGTGGTAGCCGTCGTCGTCGAGGTCCCCCACCCCGAGGAACAGGTTGACCTTGCCCGGCGCGCGCACGTGCACGCGCTGCACCGGCTGCTCGTCCGCCTGCTCCTCCGCGATGCTCATCTGCTCACAGCTCCGACGAGACCGACCACAGGTTCACGTCGAGGCCCGCACCCGCGATGCCGTCGATGCGGGCGATCTCCGCGGCGGTGAGCTCGGGCGCGTCGAGGGCGGCGAGGTTCTCGTCGAGCTGCGCCGGACGCGAGGCGCCGATGAGCGCCGAGGCCACCACGCCGTCGCGGAGCACCCACTGCAGCGCCAGCTGGGCGAGGCTCTGCCCCCGCTCGCGCGCGAGCTCGTTGAGCGCGCGCAGGATCGCGAGGCCCTCGTCGCTGAGCGGCTTGTCCGGCAGCGAGCCGCGCTTCTGCGCCCGCGCGGCGGTGCCGTCGCCGAGGTACTTGTCGGTGAGCAGACCCTGCGCGAGCGGGGTGAACGCGATCGCGCCCATGCCCTCCTCGCGGAGGGTCTCGGTGAGGCCGTCCTCGATCCAGCGGTTCAGGATCGAGTACGACGGCTGATGGATGACGAGCGGCGTGCCCAGCTCCCGGGCGATGTCCATCGCGGCCTCGGTGCGCTCCGCGCTGTAGGAGGAGATGCCGACGTACAGGGCCTTGCCCTGGCGGACCAGGGTGTCGAGCGCGCCGATGGTCTCCTCGACCGGCGTGACGGGATCCACGCGGTGCGAGTAGAAGATGTCGACGTAGTCCAGCCCCATCCTGGTGAGCGACTGCTCGGCGCTCGCCAGAATGTACTTGCGGCTGCCGAGGTCGCCGTAGGGCCCCGGCCACATGTCCCAGCCCGCCTTCGACGAGATGATCAGCTCGTCGCGGTAGGGCCGGAAGTCCTCCGCGAAGATGCGGCCGAAGTTCTTCTCGGCGGATCCGTAGGGCGGTCCGTAGTTGTTCGCCAGGTCGAAATGCGTGATGCCGCGGTCGAACGCGTGCCGGAGCAGGGCGCGCTGATCGTCGAGCGGGATGTTGTCCCCGAAGTTCCACCACAGCCCGAGCGAGATCGCCGGCAGGTACAGCCCGGAGGATCCGACCTGACGGAAATGCGCCCCCTCGTACCGGTCCGCCGCAGCGGAGTAGGGGCGGTGGATGTCGAGGACGTCTGGGCGGAAGCGCGGCTCGGTCACCGTCCCAGGTTAGCGTCGCCCGCTCTGTTCGGCGCTTGTGCGATGCGCGGGCCGCACGTCACGGCGTCTCGGGGGCCGTTGCGCTGCTCGCCCTGTCATCTCAGGCTCGCTAAGATGATCCGCCAACCGCGGACCGAGCCCGATCCGCGTCCGATCACGCTCGCCCGAGTGCGGATCCATACCCGGCCAATGCACTCGCCCGAGCGTGCGGCGACAGGATCGTCATGCGCTGGCACCGACGCGTACCGTTCGTCCTCACAGCGGCAGGCGTGCTCTGCGCGAGCATCCCCGCCGCTGCTCTGACGACCCCCGACTCCCTCTGGTGGCTGTCCTGCTTCAGCCGCCTCGGCGCGACGGACGACGCGTCCAGCGTGTTCTTCAACGGCGGCATGGTCCTCGCCGGCATCGTGATCGGCCTCGCCGCCGTGCCGGTGATGCGCGGACTCCGCGGCGCTTCTGCCGCGGGATTCCGGGGAACCGGCGCCGCCGCCGCGCTGGTGCCGCTGCTCATCGCGACCCTCGGCCTCAGCCTCGTCCTGATCGGGATGCTGCCGCTCTCGTTCAACGTCTTCGCGCACGAGCGCGCGGCCAACGGCGCCCTCGCGTCGTCGGCCGGGCTGCTGCTCCTGCACCGCCGATACCTGCGCGGCCTGTCCCGGACCCTCGACCGCATCGCGACGGGAGCGGTCGTCGTCCTTGCCCTCGGCATGGTCGGCCTGATCACCGGGGTGCTCACCCTCACCGTGTTCGAGGGGCTCGCATTCGGGTCCGTCATCGCGTGGCTGCACGCCCTCGAGATGCGCGCGAAGCGCTTCCCGGCCGGCCCCGCGACCCCTTTCACGGCAAACTCTCAGCATTTGTTCTTGTCCCCCATTTGGGGGACAAGGCGATCCGGTGTTACTGTCTAG
The DNA here is from genome assembly GCF_002257455.1 of Microbacterium sp. 13-71-7. Lineage (GTDB taxonomy): Bacteria > Actinomycetota > Actinomycetes > Actinomycetales > Microbacteriaceae > Microbacterium. Next base: position 7,975 of record NZ_NCKN01000100.1, on the reverse strand, counting down.
TCCTCAGCTGAGGAAGTCGACCGGGACTGGGGACTCGGTCGACGCGAAGGTACCTCCAGTCGAAGTGAATGTGCCCTCTCGGGAACCCGATCCCGAGAGGGCACAACTTCGCCTGGGCGACCCCGGCCCGTCAGGCGCCGGGACGGCGCACGCGTCGTCGTCCGCGCCGGCGTCGGGCGAGCTCGATCCGCCGGACGATCCAGCGACCGCGCCTCTTCGCGGTCCAGACGACCGCGAGCGCCAGCAGGACGAGCGGGACCAGTTCCGGCGCGATGAGCATCGCGCCGAGCAGCGCCTCCAGTCCCTCGAATCCGAGGAGCGCGCCCGCCGCGAGATAGATCCACACCTCCATGCGGACGGCATGGCGCAGCGCCGCCCGCGCCCATCGATGCCGGATCCGCAGCCGGCGGTAGCGGATCAGCCTGAGCAGGCGAGGGCGGACACGAGGCGGGGGCAGGACGGGCATGACGGACTCCGGGTCGGCGGGCAGGAGGCTTCGCGCCCCGCGCCCGCGCATCCGGCCGCAGTCGATGACCGGACGTCAGGGTCGTCGATCAGGTCCCTGAGATCCGGCAGACCGCTCAGCCGTGCAGCGGGGAGGGCAGCGGCCTTCTCCCCGGTGACCGCGGGCCCTGCGCGCCGGCCGGCCGGAATTCCGCCTGGGCCGGCGTCTCCGACCGCGCGCCCGCATCGGGGCGCATCGGCATCGGGGTGCCGCCGCCGAGGAGCGCGGCGAGGATCGCCTGGATCCGGATCCGGCCGTTCGTCCCCATGAGGACCATTCCGATGACCACCAGTCCCAGGGCGACGAGCCACGCGGCGGGCATCGCGGTCAGCGACAGCGCAAGCGACACGTCCATCCGGACCATCGCCTCGTCGAGCACCGCGATCCGCATCACGATCGGCACTCTACCTCTCGCGATCGGAGGAGATCAGGCGGCCGGTGCCGCCAGCGCGATGCGATGGTAGTCGTCGACCGTGAGATCCTCGCCGCGCGCGGTCGGCGCGACCCCGGCGGACTCCAGCACGGCCGTGGCCTCGGCGGAGCTGCCGAAGATCCCGGACAGCGCCTGGCGCAGCATCTTGCGGCGCTGGTTGAACGCCGCGTCGACGATCGCGAACGTGCGCAGGCGCTCCTCCTCGGATCCGCGCGGCCGCGGATCCCGGTGGAATCCGACGAGCAGGCTGTCGACGTTCGGCACCGGCCAGAACACCTGGCGCGACACGGTCCCGCTGAGCCTCCACGGCCCGTACCACGCGGCCTTGACGCTGGGCGTGCCGTAGATCTTCGAACCCGGCTTCGCCGCGAGGCGCTCTGCGACCTCGGCCTGCACCATGACGACGCCGCGCTCGAGGTAGGGGAACGTCTCGAGGAAGTGCAGCAGCACCGGCACCGACACGTTGTAGGGCAGGTTCGCGACGAGCACCGTCGGCTCCCCCGGCAGTGCGGTCACGCGCATCGCGTCGGCGTCGACCACCGTCAGCGCCCCCTCCGGCACACCGCGGTCGAGGGCGGTCTGCGGCAGGCGCGCCGCGAGACGGTGGTCGATCTCGACGGCCGTGACGCTCGCGCCCGTCTCGAGGATCGCGAGGGTGAGGGATCCGAGGCCCGGCCCGATCTCCACCACCCGCTCGGACGGCTGGACGGCCGCGGCCTGGACGATCTTGCGCACCGTGTTCGCGTCGACCACGAAGTTCTGGCCGAGCTTCTTGGTGGGCGTCACATCGAGTTCGGCCGCGAGCCGGCGGATGTCGGCGGCGCCGAGCAGGGAGACGGTCATCTGACCATTGTCCCCTACGGTCGATAGTCTTCTCGGATGCCCCGGATCGGTGAACTCGTCGCGCCTCGGCGCATGGGCAGGGATTTCCGCTGGCTGCTCGCGTCCAGCTGGACGAGCAACGTCGGCGACGGCGTCGCCCTGGCCGCCGCTCCCCTGCTGATCGCGTCGATGACGTCGTCGCCGATCCTCGTCGCCGCCGGCGCGATCCTGCAGTTCCTGCCCTGGCTCGTGTTCGGGCTGCACGCGGGCGCGATCGCCGACCGCTTCGACCGCCGCCGGCTCGTCATGGTCGCGAACGCGGCGCGCGCGGTCGTGCTGCTCGCGCTGTGCGCGTTCCTGATCACCGGCGTGGCGAACATCTGGATCGTGCTGGCCTCCGCGTTCCTCTACGGCACCGCCGAGGTGTTCGTCGACACCGCGGGATCCACGCTGCTGCCCATGCTCCTGAAGCCGGCCGACCTCGGCCTCGGCAACGCCCGCCTGCAGGCCGGGTTCCTCGTCGCGAACCAGTTCGCGGGCCCCCCGCTCGGCGCCTTCCTGTTCGCCGCGGGCCACGCGTGGCCGTTCCTGCTGGAGGCCGTGTGCGTGAGCCTCGCGGTCGTGCTCATCTCGCGCATCGCGCGCACTCCCGTGCCGCCGCGCTCTTCGACGGACTCCGGGTCCGCCATAACCGGTTCGGAGACCGAGGCGGCCGGATCCGCCCCCGGCGGGTCGAAGGTGCACACCGACATCGCGGAGGGCCTGCGCTGGCTGTGGCGCAACCCTCCGGTGCGGATGCTCGTGCTCATCATCCTGCTGTTCAACGTGACGTGGGCGGCTCCGTGGGGCGTGCTCGTGCTCTATGCGACGGAGCACCTGCACATGGGCGCGGTCGGCTACGGGATGCTCACCACGGCATCGGCCGCGGGCGGCCTGCTCGCGACGGTGAGCTTCGGCTGGCTGGAGCGCCACGTGTCGTTCGCCGCGATGATGCGCGTCTGCCTCTCGCTCGAGGTGGTCATGCATCTGGCGTTCGCGCTGACCACACAGGGGTGGATCGCGCTGCTGATCATGTTCGTGTTCGGGTTCTACGCGTTCATCTGGGGCACGATCTCGACGACCGTGCGGCAGCGGCTCGTGCCGCACGAGCTGCAGGGCCGGGTGTCGTCGGTGAACTCGGTCGGCGTGTTCGGCGGCATGGTCATCGGGCAGGCGCTGGGCGGCGTGATCGCACAGGCGTGGGGCCTCACCGCCCCGTGGTGGTTCGCCTTCGCCGGTGCCGCGCTCACCCTGTTGTTCGTCTGGCGCCCGATCTCCCAGATCGTCTCCGCGCGTCCCGTGCTCGACGAGGTTCAGGCGAACGAGCCGTAGACCTCGAGCGTGTTCGCGGCGATCTGCGCGCTGAGCTCGTCGACGTCGATCCCGAGCTCGGCCGCCATGAAGCGCAGCGTGATCGGGATCAGGTAGGGCGCGTTCGGGCGCCCGCGCAGCGGCACCGGTGTCAGGAACGGAGCATCCGTCTCGACGAGGATCCGCTCCCGCGGCGTCACCGCGAGCGCGTCGCGCAGGTTCTGCGCGTTCTTGAACGTCACGTTGCCCGCGAACGAGAGGTAGTACCCGGCGTCGGCGCAGATCCGCGCCATCGCGGCGTCGCCCGAGAAGCAGTGGAACACCGTGCGGTCAGGGGCGCCGACGCGCCGCAGCGTCTCCAGCACGTCGTCGTGGGCGTCCCTGTCGTGGATCTGCATCGCGATCCCGTGCTTCTTCGCGAGCGCGATGTGCGCCTCGAACGACGTGTGCTGGGCGGCGCGCCCCGGCTCCTCGGTGCGGAAGTAGTCCAGCCCGGTCTCGCCGATCGCCCTGGTGCGCGGACGGGCGGCGAGCCCGTCGATCACCGCGATCGCCTCGTCCAGGCGTCCCGCCTCGGCGTACGTCGGGGCGTCGTTCGGGTGGATCGCGACGGCGGCGAGCACGCGCGGATCCGACTCGGCCGCGTCGACGGCCCAGCGCGACGACTCGACGTCGCCGGAGGCCTGCACGACACCGGCGATCCCGACGGCCTGCGCTCGGTCCAGCTGCTCCTGAAGGGACAGCCCCACCTCACCATCGGCGATCTCGAGGTGGCAGTGGTTGTCGTACACCGGCACCGCGAGCGGCGCGGGCGCGGCGGGGTAGCGCAGATCCTTGCGCCCCTCCGTCGCGCGCTCGCGCACGTAGGTGTCCGGCGTGTCGATCATGCGGTCAGGCCGTGGCCTCGATGCGCGGGAACAGCGGGGAGAGCGCCTGCACGCCGATGCCCGCCGGCAGCTGACCCCAGCGTCCGGCGTCGCGCAGCGGCTGCGCGGTGAGCGCGCCGAGGCCGCCCTCCGCGCCCAGAGCGTCCCAGAGCTTCGCGGTCGACTGCGGCATCACCGGCGACAGCAGAACCGCCAGTGCGCGCAGGCCCTCGGCGCAGGTGTACAGCACGGTGCCGAGGCGCTCGCGCTGCTCCTCGTCCTTGGCGAGTGCCCAGGGCTCGTTCTCGGTGATGTAGCCGTTGAGCGCGTCGACGATCGTCCACACGTCGGCGATCGCCTCGTCGATGCGGAACCGCTCGACGGCGGCGTCGGCATCGGCCGCGGCCTTCGCGACGAGCTGCTGGATCCCGAGATCCTGCGCGGTGTACTCCCCCGCCGTCGGCACGACGCCGTCGAAGTAGCGCTCGATCATCGCGATGGTGCGAGACGCGAGGTTGCCGAAGCCGTTCGCGAGCTCGGCCTGGTAGCGGGCCGACAGGTCCTCCCAGGAGAAGGATCCGTCCTGCCCGAAGGCGATCGCGGAGAGGAAGTAGAACCGGTACGCGTCGGATCCGAAGACGTCGGTGATCTCGGTCGGCGCGATGCCGGTGAGCTTCGACTTCGACATCTTCTCGCCGCCGACGAGCAGCCAGCCGTGCGCGAACACGCCCTTCGGGACCTCGAGGCCCGCGGCCATGAGCATGGCCGGCCAGATGACGGCGTGGAAGCGCAGGATGTCCTTGCCCACGACGTGGTAGGCGGGCCACCGACGATCGAACGTCGCCTCATCGGATCCGTATCCGACCGCGGTGACGTAGTTCAGGAGCGCGTCGACCCACACGTAGATGACGTGCGAGGTGTCCCAGGGCAGCGGGATGCCCCAGTCGAACGTGGAGCGCGAGATCGAGAGGTCTTTGAGGCCCTGCGAGACGAACGAGATGACCTCGTTGCGGGCCGAATCCGGGCGCACGAAGTCGGGCTCGGTCTTGTACAGCTCGAGCAGGCGGTCCTGGAACTCGCTGAGCTTGAAGAAGTAGTTCTTCTCCTGCAGCAGTTCGAGGGGCTTGGAGTGGATCGCGCAGACCTTGAGCCCCTCGAAGGGGCCGGTGCCGTCGACGATCTCGGACTCGGGCTTGAACTCCTCGCAGCCCACGCAGTACAGCGCCTCGTACTCGCCGGCGTAGATGTAGCCCGCGTCGTAGAGCTTCTGGAAGAAGACCTGGACGTTGGTCTCGTGCCGCTCCTGCGTCGTGCGGATGAAGTCGTCGTTGGCGACGTCGAGCGTCGTCAGCAGCGGGAACCAGCTCTCGCTGACGAGCTTGTCCACCCACTCCTGCGGGGTCACGCCGTTCGCCGCCGCCGCACGCAGCATCTTCTGGCCGTGCTCGTCGGTGCCCGTGAGCATCCAGGTGTCGTCGCCCGACTGGCGGTGCCAGCGCGCGAGGGTGTCCACGGCGACGCTGGTGTAGCCGTGCCCGATGTGGGGCACGTCCGACGGGTAGTAGATCGGCGTGGTGATGTAGAAGGACTCGCCTGCGGGCATGCGTTCGATTCTAGGCGGGATGCGGGGCCCGGTTCGGACGATGACGACGGCCGCACTAGTAAGTATCACGCAGTAGTGGTACCTTGTGTCACGTAGTAGCTGTGACACGCAGCACGAGAACGCGAGGATCACCATGGACGGCTTGACGGAGATGCTGAAGGGGACGCTGGAGGGGTGCGTCCTCGCGGTCATCGGCGCCGAGGAGACCTACGGGTACGCCATCACGCGGAACCTGAACGACCGGGGCTTCACCGACATCGTCGAGGGAACCGTCTACACGATCCTGCTGCGCCTGGAGAGAGGCGGGCTCGTCGACGTCGCCCAGCGGCCGTCCGAGAAGGGGCCGCCGCGCAAGTTCTACAGCCTGAACGACGCGGGCCGGACCGAACTCGAGCTGTTCTGGCGCAAATGGGCGTTCGTGTCCGCGCGGATCGACGGCCTGCGCCCGCGAGGCGCGGACGACACCGCACCCGAGAACGAGAAGAAGGAGGACGGATCGTGAACTTCTGGGAGAAGGTGACCGGGGGCGACCTCAACCGGGTCTGGAGGGACTTCCAGGCCCGAGCCGAGGCGCTTCCCGCGGAACACCGTGCCGCGTGGGACGAGATCATGAAGAACCTGATGCTGCACGGCGACTTCAGCGGACGCAATCTCACCCCGATCTGCGACGGAGTGCTCGGGCTGCTGGAGGCCTCCGCCGCGCAAGGGCAGAGCGTCGAGGAGGTGCTCGGCGACGATATCCCCGGCTTCTGCGCGGCCGTCGGCGGCGACCAGGGCGCGAAGGACTTCCGTGCCCGCTGGCGCGACCAGCTGAACCACGGCGTCGCGCGTCGACTGAACCGTGTGGAGGGCTGACATGAGCATCAAGGACATCATCGAGGGCAAGAAGGCCTGGCGCGCGCATGTCGCGAGGGTGAAGGCGCTGCCGCCGGACTACCGGATCGTGTACGAGGAGATCCAGAAGTACCTGTTCAAGGTCGGCCCGGTGACCCTGCCGGACGGCAGCCTGCTCGGCGATCTGCTGGGCTTCTTCGAGGAAGGCGCCGGCGAGGGCAAGGGTGTGCTCGCGCTGATCGGCCCGGACGTCGCGGCGTTCGCCGACGGACTGATCGGCGACACTCCGACCTACGCCGACAGCTATCAGGCTTCGGCGCGACCGAAGGACTGACCGGATCCGGCCCGCACGGCGATCAGCGCGCCGTGCGGGCGGACGCTGCCTGCGGTCCCCGGCTCCCGCTCGCGCCGCTGGGACCAGCTCACCGTGAACCCCGCGTCGCGGAGCCGGGCGCCCAGGGCCTCGGGCGACCAGTAGCGCGCCGGCGCGACGGCATGGGCGAATTCCTCGCCCGGCTCGCCGTCGAAGTACCCGATGAGCATCCGCCCGCCCGGTGACAGCACCCGCGCGAGTTCCCGCAGCGCGGCGGCGAGCTCGGCTGGGGCGAAGTGGATGAGGGAGTACCAGGCGAGGATCCCGCCGAAAGATCCCGCCGGGAACGGCAGGTCGCGGATCGACGCCGACTCGAAGCGCACGCCGGGATGCCGCGCGCGGGCGGCGGCGAGGAACGCCTCCGAGACGTCGACGCCGACGACGTCTCGCCCGCCCCCGTCGAGGAACGCCGTCCAGAGTCCCGGTCCGCATCCGGCATCGAGGAGCGTTCCCGGCGTCTCGTCCCGCCACCGCCCGATCAGCGCGACGTCGGCGCGCTCCATCTGGTCGAGGCTGCCGATCAGCGCGATGTACTCCTCCGCGCGCGCGTCGTACGCGGCCGCCACCTCGTCGTCATCCACATCGAGCATCCTGCCGAGCACCGCCGCCGGCGACGCCTTCGCCACTCCGCCGCGCCCGAACCCGGGAGAATCGTGAACACGATCCGCCCCTCCGAGGAATACAGGATGTGAACAACGACAACACGGTGATCGCGAGATCGGTGACGGATCCCTCGGCCTTCGGCGAGATCTTCCACCGGTACGCAGGTGCGGTGCATCGCTACGCGGCCCGTCGGGCCGGTGACGCCGTCGCCGACGACGTCACGAGCGAGACCTTCCTGATCGCGTTCCAGCGCCGCACTCGATTCGATCCCGCACGGGAGGACGCCCGACCCTGGCTGTTCGGCATCGCGACGAATCTCATCCACCGTCACCGCATCGCCACCGCACGCGTGCTGCGGGCGATGGAGCGCAGCACGCCGGAGGCGGAGGCCGTCACCGGCGACCCGGACGACGCGCTGGATGCCCAGCGCGAGGTCGCCCGGCTGGCGGGGAGGATCCGACGCCTCTCCGCCGGTGACCGCGACTGCCTGCTGCTGTTCGCCTGGGCCGAGCTCTCGTACGACGAGATCGCCGAAGCCCTGCACATCCCCGTCGGCACGGTGAAGTCACGACTCAACCGCGCCCGG
>NZ_NCKN01000423.1 GCF_002257455.1 Microbacterium sp. 13-71-7 | reverse complement strand
GGTCCAGCCCGCCTTGTCGAGGATCGCGGCCGCGTGCTTCGGATCGTAGGAGAAATGCGTGCTCTCATCGGCCCAGGACGGCGTGTTCTTCGCGAGTGTGCTCGTGGCGACGGCGAAGAGCTTGTTCAAGGCGGTATCCCGCACGACGGTCGGGTCGATCGCGGCGGCGATCGCCTCTCGCACGGCGATGTCCGAGACGATCGGGCGGGCGAGGTTGAAGGAGAGCCCGAAGCTGATGCCCGGATTGCCGCGGGAGATCAGGGGGTAGCCCGAGTCCTGAAGCGTCTGCACGTCGGTGGGCTGGACGCCGCCGATGACGTCGACCTGACCGCTGGTCAGGCTGCCGGTGCGGACGCCGGCCTCGGGGGCGACCTGGAACGTGACGGTGTCCAGGTGGGCGCGCCCGGTGTTCCCGAGCGGCTTGGGCGCCCAGGCGTAGTTCTTCCGGGCGGTGAGAACGGTCGCGACGTTCTTGGTGTAGCTGCCGAGCGTGAACGGACCGGTGCCGACGATCGCCTTGCCGTCGGCGCGGTCGGCGAAAGGCACGGCGAGGGTGGCGTCGCCGACGATGCCCAGGCCGACGCTCGCCGTCGAGTTCGGGAACGCGGCGTTCGGCGTGCGGAAGTCGACCTCGACGGTGTCGTCGTCGATGACCTTGGTCTCCTTGTAGCCGACGAAGTTGCTCGTGGTCTGCGTCAGCGCTCCCGCGGCCTGGATGTCGTCGAAGGTGGCCTTGACGTTGGCGGCGGTGAACGGCGTGCCGTCGGAGAAGGTGACGCCGTGCCGCAGCTCGAAGGTGAACGACGTCGCGTCGGCGTTGCTCTTGTACGAGGTGGCGAGCCACGGCTCGAGCTTCCCGGACTCGGGATCCTGGTAGAGCAGGGAGTCGACGAGCTGCCGTGTGACGTACCAGGTGTCGTTCCCGGAGCCGATCCCGGAGGGGTTCAGCGAGATCGGGTCGTTGGCGATCGCGAAGGTGAGCGCTCCACCGTCGACAGGCTTCCCGGCATCGCCCGTCGGCGCGCTTGCGGGCGCGGGCGCCGAGCAGGCGCTGAGGGCGAGGCCGGCGATGACGGCGATCGAGGCGAGCGCCGTCGTCCGCAGGCGCAGGGCGGCGTGCGGGCGCGACG
>NZ_NCKN01000099.1 GCF_002257455.1 Microbacterium sp. 13-71-7 | reverse complement strand
TAGGCGGGCGCCTCGTCTCCGACCGGCAGCAGCTGACGCCCTGGGGCGAGCGGGTCGTGCCGGCGCGTCCTGCGGATCAGCCATGGCCGGGACAGCTGCCGGATCCGCTGCCGGCCGAGGTGTTCGCCCCGCCGCGGCCGATCGCGGTGACCGCGGCCGACGGCAGCACCGTCGGGATCGACGGTCGAGGACTGCTCACCGCCGAGCCGGCGGCCGTCGACGCGTGCGCGGTGCTCTCCTGGGCGGGCCCCTGGCCGGTGCGGGATCGGCGCGGGGATCCTGCGGGATCGTTCCGCGGCGAGCGCCTGCAGCTCGTGGACGAGCAGGAACGGGCCTGGCTGGTGCTGCACATCACCACCGCCGACGGAGCCGGTGGCGACGCCGGCGGAACGGGTGCCGACCAGTGGTGGGCCGAAGGGAGGTACCACTGATGGGCTTCCACAACCCGGACATGTCCTGGGCCGCGCTGGAGCGCACCCTCAGCGGCAGAGCGCCCCGCGACGGAGCCCCGAGCGACGACGCGCCGCACGGCGCCGGTCCGCTGCATCAGCAGATCGCGGTGGACGCCCCCTCCCGCATGCACAAGCGCCCGCCCATCCGGATGGACGGGATCGCGCGCCCGAAGGACGCGGTCCCCTACGCCGAGCTGCACGCGCACTCCTCGTACTCCTTCCTCGACGGCGCCTCCTCCCCCGAGGATCTCATCGCCGAGGCGCAGCGGCTCGGGCTCACCGCCCTCGCGATCACCGATCACGACGGCTTCTACGGCGCCGCGAGCTTCGCCGAGGCCGCCGAGTCCCTGGCGAACGCGGAGAAGAACACGAAGGCGGAGGGACGGGAGGATCCCGACGCCGAGCCCGCAGGGCCGCCGCTGCAGACCGTATTCGGCGCGGAGCTGTCGCTCCCCGGCCCCGATGCGCACGGCCCCGGCGCACGCGGTCGCGCCGGGCTCCTGCCGCCCCCGGAGCGCCGAGGTCTCCCCGATCCGCTCGGCGAGCACCTGCTCGTGCTGGCCCGTGGCGAGGAGGGCTACCACCGCCTCTCCGCCGCGATCACCGAGGCGCAGCTGCGCGGGGGCGAGAAGGGGCGGCCGTTCTACGAGATCGAGTCGCTGGCGAACCGCGCCGAGGGGCATTGGACGATCCTCACCGGCTGCCGCAAGGGCGGCGTCCGCAGCGCCCTCGAACGGGAGGGGCCGGAGGGCGCAGAGCGGGCGCTGCTCACCCTCGTCGACCTGTTCGGCACGGACCGGGTCGCCGTCGAGCTCATCGACCACGGCGATCCGCTCGACAGCCGGCGCAACGACGCCCTCGCCGCCCTCGCCCTCCGGCACGGTCTGCCCATGGTCGCGACGAACAACGTGCACTACGCGGCGCCGGAGCGGGCCGAGCTCGCCGAGGCGATCGCCGCCGTGCGCGCCACCCGCAGCATGCGGGAGCTCGAGGGCTGGCTGCCCGCGCACGGCACGGCGCACCTGCGCTCGGGGGCGGAGATGACGGCGCGCTTCGCCCGCTACCCGGGGGCGATCGCGGCGGGCCTCGAGATCGCCGAGGCCTGCGCCTTCCCGCTGCGCCGCGCCAAGCCCGCCCTGCCCACGATGAGCGTCCCTGCGGGCGAGACCCCGATGAGCCACCTGCGGGCGCTGGTCTGGGCCGCGGTGCCGGAGAGATATCCGGAGCACTCTCCCAAGGAGCTCACCCCCGAGGGGAGAAGCCGCATCGAGCGGGAGCTGAACGTGATCGAGGAGAAGGACTTCCCCGGCTACTTCCTCATCGTGCACGGGATCGTGGACGAGGCGAGGCGTCGCGGGATCCTGTGCCAGGGCCGCGGATCCGCCGCCGCGAGCGTGGTCTGCTACCTGCTCGGCATCACCGCGGTGGATCCGATCCTCTACGGCCTGCCCTTCGAACGGTTCCTCGCCACGACCCGCACCGAGGAGCCGGACATCGACGTCGACTTCGACTCAGGACGGCGCGAGGAGATCATCCAGTGGGTCTATGACGAATACGGGCGGGAGAACGCGGCGCAGGTCGCGAACGTCATCCAGTACCGGCCGAAGAACGCGGTGCGCGACATGGCCCGCGCGCTCGGGCACTCCCCGGGACAGCAGGATGCCTGGTCCCGCCAGGTGGAGCGCTGGGGGCTGGATCTGAGCCCCGTCCCCGACCACGACATCCCGGAGCAGGTGGTCGCCTACGCCGATGAGCTGCTGCGCGCGCCCCGCCACCTGGGGATCCACTCCGGCGGCATGGTGCTCACCCGGCGTCCGGTCGGCGAGGTCGTCCCCGTCGAGCACGCCCGGATGGAGAAGCGCACCGTCATCCAGTGGGACAAGGACGCCGCGGCCTGGATGGGGCTGGTGAAGTTCGACCTGCTCGGGCTCGGGATGCTCTCGGCTCTGCGGCACTGCTTCGACCTGGTGCGCGAGGCCACCGGCGAGGAGTGGACGCTGGACTCCCTGCCGAAGGAGGAGCCCGCGGTCTACGACATGCTCTGCCGCGCCGACACGATCGGGGTGTTCCAGGTCGAGTCCCGGGCGCAGATGGGGCTGCTCCCCCGCCTGCAGCCGAGGGAGTTCTACGAGCTCGCGATCCAGATCGCCCTCATCCGTCCCGGGCCCATCCAGGGCGGGGCGGTGCACCCCTTCGTGCGCCGCAAGCTCGGCCAGGAGAAGGTCACCTACGCGCATCCGAAGCTGGAGCCGGTGCTGAGCCGCACGCTGGGCATCCCGGTCTTCCAGGAGCAGCTCATCCAGATGGCGACGACGCTCGGCGACTGCACCGCCGACGAGGCCGACACGCTCCGCCGCGCGATGGGGTCCAAGCGGGGGCTGGAGAAGATCGACAGCATCAGAGAGAGCCTGTACACCGGCATGCACCGGCACGGCCTGGACGGGGAGACCGCGGATCGCATCTACGCGCAGATCCAGGCCTTCTCCGACTTCGGCTTCGCGGAATCCCACTCGCTCTCGTTCGCACTGCTCGTGTACGCGAGCTCCTGGCTCAAGCTGCACTACCCCGCCGCGTTCCTCGCAGGCCTCCTGCGCTCCCAGCCCATGGGGTTCTACTCCGCAGCGACCCTCACCGCCGACGCCCGCCGGCACGGGGTCGAGGTGCGTCGGCCCGACATCCGCCTGTCCGGGGCGACGGAGACGCTGGAGGCGGTGGATCCGGCGGCGACAGGGGGCACCGGGCGGGAATCCTGCGCGCATCAGCTCCCGGCACGACCTCCGGGCGTGAAGCCGGATCCGTTCGACCCGAAGGCGCCGGACGAGACCCTGGCGCACCGTCGGGACGGCCGCCACGCCGTCCGTCTCGGACTCGCCGGCGTCACCGGGATCGGCGAGAAGACGGCAGAGCGGATCGTCGCCGAACGCGAGGCCCACGGTCCGTACCGGGATCTGAACGACCTCGTGCGCCGCACCGACCTCACGGCGGCCCAGGTGGAGGCCCTCGCCACCGCCGGGGCCTTCGACTCCCTCGGGCTGCAGCGCCGGGAGGCGATCTGGCTGGCCGGATCCGCGGCGGAGGATCGTGCCCGCTATCTGCCGGACACGGTCGTCGCGGTGCAGCCGCCTCTGTTCGGCGACCAGACCAGCTATGAGATCCTCACCGCCGACCTCTGGGCGACCGGGGTGTCCACCGATGACCACCCGCTCGCGCACTTCCGCCCCGGCCTGGATGCGCGCGGCGTGCTGACCTCCTCCGCGCTGCGCACGCACGAGAACGGCCGCCGGGTCGAGACAGCGGGCCTCGTGACCCACCGGCAGCGTCCGTCCACGGCGGGCGGCGTGACCTTCCTCAACCTCGAGGACGAGCACGGACTGGTGAACGTCATCTGCACGCAGGGGGTGTGGCTGCGCTACCGCCGGATCGCCCGGGAGTCACCCGCGCTGATCGTCCGGGGCATCCTGGAGCGCTCCCCCGAGGGCGTCACCAACCTGCTGGCCGACGCGTTCGAGCCGCTGCGGGTGGGCGTGCCGCACCACTCCAGGGACTTCCAGTGAACGCGCGCCGGGCGCTCACCAGAAGCGCGGCTGCTCCTCCTGCGGAGGACGATCGGTGCCGCCCCAGATCGCGGCCTGCGCCTTGGCCGCAGCGGCCGCCTCCTCTGCGCCCTCGAGGGCGATCGCGGATCCGCGGAGGTCGACGGCCCCGCCGGGGACAGCGTCGAGCACGAGCTCCGTGACCACGCCCTCCTCGGTCGCCAGCACGCTGCACGCCTCCACCCGGCCGCGCCACGGCAGCGCTCCGAGCTCGGGCAGGACGGATCCCGGCACGCGGTACACGACACCCGAGGTCAGGTCGCGGATGCGCACCGCACGGGACTCCTCGTCCACGGCGACGATGCGCCCCACGCCGAGCGGCGCGGGCAGCGGAAGGATCAGGGTCACGGACATGGCTCCACCTTCGTTCAGAACGGTCCGGCGGGCAAGCCGTCCGGACGCGGATCGGCGGTCAGCCGCGCGGGACCTCGACCGCGGCCGCCGAGGAGACCAGGGCATCGTAGTGGCGGTCGACGTACAGCAGGGGTGCACCGGGAGCGCCCTCGATCACGTCGAGCACATCGAGGAGCACGAGCGCCGAGGGGCCGACCGGGTGCGTCTCCCGGATCGTGCCGCGCACCGCGACCCGGGCCGTCGGGAGGAACGGCTCGCCCGTGAGCAGCGTCTGGAACCCCTGCTCCGGAGTGAAGCGCGGCTGGCCCGAGCGCGCGAATGCGTCGGCGATGGGCTCCTGCCCCGCGACGAGGAAGTGCACGAGCACGCTGGGAGCCGCGAGTATGCCGCCGGCGCTGCCGGTCGCGCGCGTGACGGAGAAGACGAGCACGGCGGGATCGGCGCTCACCGAGGCGACGCTCGACAGCGTGAGCCCCACAGGGCCGTCCGGGGCGACCCCCGTCACCAGCGCGACACCGGCGGGGTGATGCCGGAACGCCCCCTTGAACTTCTCGGTGACGTCGTTCTCCAGACCCGGGGTGCTCATCGTGCTTCTCTCTGTCGTTGCCATGGGCGCAGCGTTCGCGTCCACCCTCAACGGTATGCCTGTTCCTGAGGAATGGGCGCCGTTCCGTGGCAGGCTGATCCCATGGACGGATCCGAAGACGCTCCCCTGATCCGGGAGCACGGCATGCCCTACAAGCTGGTCTACATCGCCGCGGCCCTGTTGCACACTCCGCTGCTCACGCTGGGCGGAATCCTCGCCGGGATCAACGTCTTCCTCCACGTCTCCTGGCTGCTGGTCGCCTGGATGGCGGCGGCCGCACTGGGGATCTTCCTGTACGGGCTCGCCAAGGTCATGGATCAGGACGACCTGGGCGGACTGCCGGGAACGCGCATCGCTCTGGCGTGGGGCGTGCTCGCCATCGTCGTGGGCGTCGCGCTCGGTGCGGGGGCCGTCGTCCTCGCCGTTCTGGGGCGCACGGGATGACTCCCGGCACGAAGCTCGATCTGACGAGGAGCCTGGACGGCTATCGTGCGCGCACCGGCGAGTTCCGCCTCGTCGACCTGCCGGCGAACCGCTATCACGCGATCGACGGGCACGGCGATCCGAACACGGCTCCGGCCTACGCCGCAGCCCTCGAGACGCTGTACCCGGTCGCCTACGCGCTGAAGTTCGCCAGCAAGCGCGAGCTCGACAGGGACTACGTCGTCCCGCCGCTGGAAGGGCTGTGGTGGGCGGACGACATGGATGCGTTCACGACGGCGCGCGACAAGTCGCGCTGGGACTGGACGATGCTGATCCTCGTCCCCGAGTGGATCGACGACGCGCTCGTGGACGAGGTGGTCGCGACCGTCCGCGCGAAGAAGTCCCCGCCACGACTCGACGACCTGCGGATCCTGTCCCTGTCCGAGGGCCTCTGCATGCAGACGCTGCACGTCGGATCCTTCGACGACGAGGCGCCGCTCCTCGAGCGCCTGCACGACGAGGTGATCCCGGAGCAGGGGCTGCGCCTGGCGGGCCTGCACCACGAGATCTATCTGAGCGACGCGCGACGCGTGGCGCCCGAGAAGCGCCGGACGATCCTGCGCCAGCCGGTCGCGCCCGCCTGATCACAGCCCCAGGATCTCCACCGCCCTCTCGCGCATCTCGACCTTGCGGACCTTGCCGGTCACGGTCATCGGGAACGCGTCGACGAGGTGCACGTACCGCGGGATCTTGAAGTGCGCGAGCCGACCCGCGGCGAACTCTCGGACGGCCTCGGCCGTGAGCGGCTCGGCGCCGGGTCGCATCACGATCCAGGCCATCACCTCCTCGCCGTACTTCGCATCGGGCACGCCGATCACCTGCACGTCGCCGATGTCGGGGTGGCGGTACAGGAACTCCTCGATCTCACGCGGGTAGATGTTCTCCCCGCCTCGCAGGATCATGTCCTTGATCCGGCCGACGATGTTGAGCCGGCCGTCCTGGTCCATGGTCGCGAGGTCGCCGGTGTGCATCCAGCGTCCGGCGTCGATCGCCTCCGCGGTCTTCTCCGGCTCGTTCCAGTAGCCGAGCATGACCGAGTACCCCCGCGTGCAGAACTCCCCCGGCGTCCCGCGCGGGACGACGAGGCCGTCTTCGTCGACGATCTTCACCTCGACGAACGGCATGACGGCGCCGATGGTCTGCGTGCGCGCCGCGAGATCGTCCTCGCGCGAGGTCATCGTGGACACCGGGGACGTCTCGGTCATGCCGTAGCAGATGGCCACCTCCGGCATGTGCATCTCGGCGACCACCCGCTCCATGACCTCGACCGGGCACGGGGATCCGGCCATGATCCCGGTGCGCAGCGATGTCAGATCGAACTCGGCGAACCGCGGGTGCGCGAGCTCGGCGATGAACATCGTCGGCACGCCGTACAGCGACGTGCAACGCTCGGCGTGCACGGCCTCGAGGGTCCTCTCCGGATCGAAGACCGGTGCGGGCAGCACGACGCACGCCCCGTGCGAGTGCGCGCCGAGCACCCCCATAACCATGCCGAAGCAGTGGTACAGCGGCACCGGGACGCACACGCGGTCCTCCTCGGTGTAGTGCACGCCCTCCCCCACGAAGAAGCCGTTGTTCAGGATGTTGTGGTGGGACAGCGTGGCGCCCTTGGGGAATCCTGTCGTGCCCGACGTGTACTGGATGTTGATGGGCTGGTCGAAGGCGAGCGACGCGGCGCATGCGGCGAGTGCGACCGGATCCGCCGCTGCCCCCGCGGCGAGCGTCTCGTCCCAGGCGGGCGTCCCGATGAACAGCACGTCCTCGAACCCGACCTCTGCGAGCATCGCCGCGTAGTCCGTGGTCCGGAACGAGGTCGCGCTCACCATGAGCCGCAGGCCGGACTGCCCGATCACGTACTCGACCTCGCTCGTCCGATAGGCCGGATTGATGTTGACCAGAATCGCCCCGAGCCGCGCGGTCGCATACTGGGTCAGCACCCACTCGGCGCAGTTCGGCGACCAGATGCCGACACGGTCGCCCTTCTCGACGCCCCGGGCGCGCAGACCGAGCGCCAGCCGGTCGATGTCGCCGCGCAGCTGGGCGAACGTCCAGCGCCGACCGGTGGCGGATTCCACGAGCGCCTCCCGGTCGGGATGCAGGTCGGCGATCCGGTCGAGCATCTCCCCGATCGTCTGCCCGAGCAGAGGTGTGGATGCGATTCCGGACGAGTACGAGATCTGTGCTTCATTGCGCATGAGCACAGGATCCGGCGCTCCTCCTTCGCACGGCACCCCCGAACGGGGGTGGACCGGTCCGCGCGGTGGTGGCACAGTGTGATCGACGCAAGGAGTCGATGTGGAGCCTTCGCTGAAGACGGCCGTGGCCGCGGTGCGGCGCGATACCGGGCTGCCCGTCGCCTTCGCCGGCGCGGTGGATCCGAGCGGGCGGCTCTACCCGATCACCGCCACGGCGGGATGCCTGACGTCGGTGCTGGACGGCCTGGTGATCCGCTCCGGCAACGGCCTGGGCGGTCGCGTGCTCGCCGGGGCGAGGATCCAGACCGTGACGGACTATCTCCACGACGACGGCATCAGCCACCAGTACGACGGGCCGGTGTCGCGGGAGCGTCTTCGTTCGATCGTGGGAGCGCCGGTCGTCGTCGACGGCTCGGTGCGCGCCGTCCTCTACGGCGCCCTGCGCACCTCGGCGCAGCTGGGCGCGCGCACGCTCGACGCGATGCAGCTGTCCGCGCAGCGGCTGGCGTTCGAGATCGCGGTGTCGGAGGCCACAGCCCGGCGGCTGCGGGCCGTGGAGACGGCGGCGCTCATGCGCGAGGCCCGGACGGCTCCGACGCGTCCGGAATGGGAGGAGGTGCGGATCGCGCACGCCGAACTGCGGGCTCTGGCAGGCAGCGTGGGAGACGAGGGACTGCGCCGCCGCATCGACGACATCGCCGCCCGGCTCACCGCGACGGCGCCCGAATACGAGCGCCCTGTGCTGACGACCCGCGAGATCGACGTGCTGGCGCTCGTCGCGATCGGCTGCACGAACGCCGAGATCGCCGTGCGCCTCGACCTCGGCGCGGAGACCGTGAAGAGCTACCTGCGTGCCGCCATGCGCAAGCTCGGCGCCCATCGGCGGACCGAGGCCGTGACGCTCGCACGCACCGCCGGCGTCCTGCCCTGACCTGTTCCCGACCCGGTCGCTCAGGGGCGCAGGGGTCGCACGGTGAGGATCTGCTGCACCGTCCCCACCGGTCCGCGTTCGTCGTGCAGCACCGTGTCCGTGAGACCGAGCCCGGTCGGGCCGATCGAGACCGTGGTGTCGAAGCCGATCCATTCGCCCGTGGGAACCGCGAACAGGTGACAGGTGAGATCGACGTTCGGGAACGCGACCTCGGTCGGAGCCAGGCGCAGCGTCAGCCCGTTGGCGAAGTCGACCATGCCGAGCAGCCGCGCGATCGGCCCGATCCGCTCCCCCTCCAGCAGCGGGACGCGCGGCCGCAGCCAGCCCCACGCGTGTCCCGGCTGCCGCTGCCCGCGATGGAAGTCCACACTGCGCACGGCCCCGCCCGGCCAGTGATCGCCCATCGCCCAGGGGTCGAGCTCATCGCGCCCCGGCATCGCCGGGAGCGCGCTGCCGGCCAGCGCCAGGGTGTCCGCGGTCTGCATGAACCAGGCCCTGGCGATCACCGCCGCCCGGCCGTCCTGGCTCAGCACGGCTTCGACGAGCTCGATCGTGCGCCCGGGGCGCAGGACGCGGATCTCGAGGTCGACGCGCTCGAGCGGGATCGTGCCGAGGATGTCGTACGAGATCCGACCGAGCTGCAGATCCCCGCCGCGTCGCTCGGCGTGCTCCCGCTCGAGCGCATGCGCGATGAGCCCCAGCGCGGGTGCGATGTGCTGCTCCTCGGTGCTCCACGCCCCCTCGACGGCGGAGGTGGGGTGGAAGGCGGACGCGTCGATGCGCTCGAAATAGGCGGGCATGATCGGATCCTACGTCGCGCGTGGCCGTCGCTGAGACCGGGGCGGCACGGGGAGCTCGCCGCTCAGACGGCGGCATCGGCGTACCGCGCTCGGCGTACGCGCATTACATCCCGTGAGACGATGCGGCGTGCCTGGGGATCGGGGATCCTGAAGGCGGCGGATCCGCCACCGAGTCCTGGAGCGCGAATGACGAGCCCTGCCCCCACGATCCCCGCACCATCGGCGCCGGTGATCTCCGTGCGCGATGTGCACAAGTCCTATGGTCGCGGAAGCGGCCGCTTCGACGCCCTGAAGGGGGTGAGCCTCGACATCGCGGCCGGCGAGAGCATCGCGATCATCGGCAAGAGCGGATCCGGCAAGTCCACCCTCATGCACCTGATGGCGCTGATGGACGAGCCGAGTTCCGGGTCCGTGGCGCTGAGCGGCCAGGATACGGCGAGGTTGAAGGGGACGGCGCTGAATCGGATCCGCAACAAGACCTTCGGGTTCGTCTTCCAGCAGTTCTTCCTGACTCCGAATCAGAGCGTTCTCGAGAACGTCGTGCTGCCGCTGAAGATCGCCGGCATCGGTGCGGGCGAGCGGAAGCGGCGCGGCATGGCCGCCCTCGCACAACTCGATCTCGCCGAGAAGGCCAGGAACAAGGCGGTGAACCTCTCCGGCGGGCAGAAGCAGCGCACCGTCATCGCCCGCGCGCTGGTCAACGACCCGCGCATCATCTTCGCCGATGAGCCGACCGGCAATCTCGATTCGGTGACCGGAGGCGTCGTGGAGGACATCCTGTTCGCCCTGAACCGCGACCAGGGCATCACGCTCGTGATCGTCACCCACGACGAGGAGCTCGCCGCGAGGTGCGACCGTCGGGTGCACATCAAGGACGGGATGATCGAGGAGATGGCGGCATGAAGACCCTCGATCTCGTCCGCACCGCCATCTCGAGCACCTTCCGCTCGAAGACGCGCACCACGCTCACCATCCTCGCGATCTTCGTGGGCGCCTTCACTCTGACCATCACCAACGGCCTCGGCACCGGCATCAACAAGTACATCGACGACACCGTCTCCGGTTTCGGTGCGAGCGATGTGCTGACGGTCACCAAGAAGGTCGACGCCGGCACCACACCTGGCAGCACGGCCCCGAGGGAGTACGACCCGAACACGGCGACGACGGGAGGCGGGAGGGAAGGCGCCACCACGGTGGCGGTCCTGACGCAGAGCGACCTGGACGCGCTTGCGAAGGTGAACGGGGTGACCGCGGTGAAGCCGGTCCGCGCCGTCTCGGTCGACTACGTGCAGTTCGACGACGGCAAGAGATACATGATCAGCACCGGTGGTCTCGTCGCCGGGCAGACCGTGAAGCTCGCGGCAGGCGTCGCGCCGAGCGATGCGACCGGCGATCTGCAGCTCGCGCTGCCCACGGACTTCGTCACGCCGCTCGGTTTCTCGAGCGCCGCGGACGCCGTCGGCAAGACCGTGACGCTCGCGGTGACCGATGCGACCCGGACGCAGCACACGATCGAGGCGACGGTCTCCGGCGTCTCCGAATCGACGTTCAGCCTGACAGGGGGCGCCGCCAGCATGCTGCCGAACGATGCGCTGACCGGCGCCCTCTATGCGGCCCAGCAGACGGGAGTGCAGGCCGGTCAGCAGAACAGGTACACGCAGGCGCGGGCGTGGTTCGACGCCTCCGACTCCCCTGCCCAGGTGAAGTCCCTGCAGGATCGTCTCGCCTCGGCGGGGTACAGCTCCACGACGGTCGCGCAGCAGCTCGGCACCTTCAAGGCGGTGATCGACGGGATCGTCCTCGTGCTCAACGCCTTCGCGATCATCGCGCTGCTCGCCGCGAGCTTCGGCATCATCAACACCCTCTACATGTCGGTGCAGGAGCGGACCCGCGAGATCGGCCTGATGAAGGCGATGGGCATGGGGTCGGGTCGCGTGTTCGGGCTGTTCAGCCTGGAGGCGACGTTCATCGGCTTCCTCGGCAGCGCCCTGGGCGTGCTTGGCGGCATGCTGGTCGGCAGCGTCGTGAGCCGGATACTGGGGCGCACGCTCCTGTCGGATCTGTCTGGTCTGCAGCTCGTGGCGTTCGACGCGAGATCGATCGCGTCGGTGATCCTGCTGGTCATGGTGATCGCGTTCCTCGCGGGAACCCTTCCCGCGGCCAGGGCCGCTCGCCAGGATCCCGTCGAGTCGCTGCGCTACGAGTAGGCCGCCGCATCGGCGGGCGTGGGAACACGTCGCCGCGCGCGATACGTTGAACTCGTCGAACAGAACGCGCGAGAGGAACAGCATGCGCCCTTACTTGGACAAGGCGATCCCCGAAGCATGGAAGGCGGCCTCCGCGTACTCCGAAGCGGTCGCGGCGGCGACCGCGGCACGCGGCCTGACCTCTGCCGAGGCCGAGTTCATCAAGGTGCGCGCCTCCCAGCTCAACGCCTGCGCGTTCTGCCTCGACCTGCACATGCGCGAGGCGCGCGCCGCCGGCATCACGCAGCAGCAGCTCGACGTGCTCCCGGCCTGGCGCGAGTCCTCGCTGTACTCCGAGCGGGAGAAGGCGATGCTGGCGATCGCCGAGGCGGCGACGCGGATGCCCGTCGGCGAGGAGTCCGAGGCGGACCTCGCCGCGTCGCGCGGCCTGCTCGGCGACGAGGTCTTCGCCGCGGCCGAATGGGTCGCGCTGACCATCAACATGTTCAACCGGATCTCGATCCTCAGCGAGCACCCGGTGCGGCCCCGCGACGCCGAGGGAAATCTGATCCGCTGATCGAGATCCGCTGATCGACGCGATCCGCCGTTCGATGCCAGGAGGTGCCAGATGATTCAGGGAACCGACACGCGCCGACCGCCCTCAGGGCCGGGGTGCGCAGAGTGCGAGCGCGACGGGGGCTGGTGGTTCCATCTGCGCCGCTGCGCGGAGTGCGGACATGTCGGATGCTGCGACGACTCGCTCGGGCAGCACGCCACCGCGCACTACGCCGAGACGGGGCACCGGTTCATCCAGAGCTACGAGCCGGGTGAGGACTGGTTCTGGGACTACCGCACCGCGCAGATGGTCGACGGTCCCGAGCTCGCTCCGCCGCGCAGCCACCCCGAGGACCAGACCGTGCCGGGCCCGGCCGAGCGCGTGCCGGCCGACTGGCAGGAACTGATCCTCCGCGCCAGGGCGGACCGCGAGAGCCACGCCGGCTGACCGCGACGAGCGTTCAGGACGGCTCGGCACCGGCCCCGCGCCGAGTTCCTGCGCCGATCGCCACCGCGAGGCCGGCGAGGATGACGCCTGCGGCGAGCAGCGCGCTTCCGCCCAGCCATCGATGCGCCGCTGCACCGGCCACGGCACCCGCCGCGAGCGCGGCCCAGAGCAGCAGCGGACGCCGCCATGCGGTCGAGGACCGGCCGGTGACCAGGTCCGCGAGCGCGAGGCCGAGACTCACCAGCGTGCCCGTGGCGTAGGTGATCGCGATCCGCGCCCTTCCGTCGGCCAGGTACAGGGTGTTGAGGGCGCCCATCGCGCAGGCCAGCAGCGCGAACCGCCATTCGGCGTGCGGCAGCGCGAATCCTACGAGCGCGCTCGCGGCGACGGCGACCGCAGTACCCGCGACCACGGCACTGCGCCGCCGTGCGTGCGCGCCGACGACGACGCCGCCCGCGGCGACGCCGATCACGAAGGCCCCGACGAGCGCGGGCGGGAGCAGCGCACGCGCAGGGCCATCGGACCAGACCTCGACGCCCGCCTGGGTGGAGTTACCGCTCATGAACGAGACGAAGAACCCTCCGGTCTCGATGAAGCCGACAGCGTCGACGTATCCCGCGACGGCACTGAGCGCGAGCGACAGCGCCAGCCCGCGCCGGGAGACCTCCCTCACGATTCGGCTCCGCTCACTCGCATCGCTCCATCCTGCGGCCCGGTGAGCCCCGGCGCCAAACGCGGGAATGACGTCGGGCCCGCCGGAGAGATCCGACGGGCCCGATGCGTGGGGTGGTGTTACTGCGCGACCGCCTCATTCCGACGCGGCAGGACCCAGCCCGCACGCGGGAAGTGGCACGTGTAGCCGTCCGGGTAGCGCTCCAGGTAGTCCTGGTGCTCGGGCTCGGCCTCCCAGAACGGGCCCTTCGGCTCGATCGTGGTGACCGCCTTGCCGGGCCACAGCCCCGAGGCGTCGACGTCGGCGATCGTGTCGCGCGCGACCTGCTCCTGCTCGGTGCTGAGCGGGAAGATCGCGGAGCGGTAGCTCGTGCCGATGTCGTTGCCCTGACGGTTCAGCGTCGAGGGGTCGTGGATCTGGAAGAAGAACGCGAGGATGTCGCGGTAAGTGGTCTTCGACGGATCGAAGACGATCTCGACGGCCTCCGCGTGCCCCGGGTGATTCCGGTAGGTCGCGTGGTCGTTGCTCCCGCCGGTGTAGCCGACGCGCGTGCTGAGCACACCGGGCTGACGGCGGATGAGATCCTCCATCCCCCAGAAGCAGCCGCCGGCGAGGACGGCGGTCTCGGCGCCGGGAACCTGGGCGATGGATCCGGTGTCGGCGGGTCCGCTG
>NZ_NCKN01000098.1 GCF_002257455.1 Microbacterium sp. 13-71-7 | reverse complement strand
CCGATATCACGTTAGTGATATCGGTCCCGGTCTTCGTCACGGTCGACAACGACGTCGATGCGGCCTCTGCGGGGGATGAGATGGCCGTCAGCGGAGCCAGCCCGCCGGAAACAAGCGCGACAAGCAGTACTGCGGCGGCCGACCGGAGCCGTCGCCCGCTCCACGCGAGCAAGGTGGAACGGAACAACGCGCCATGTCGGCGGTCACCACGTTGCGTGTTGCGGGTGTCCCCATGTGCGGGATTCAAGTCACCAGCTCCTCAATTGCGGGGGCATCGCCCCTGAGTTCCGTCGTTCTCCCCGAATCGCCCAGAGCGCGTGTGCATCGTTCGGGCGGCTTCGGCAGTTGGCGCCGTGGCGGAGCGGAGCAAAGCCGCTATGTGCCGATGTCGGGTATTTCTGCTCAGGGGCGCGAGCCACGGGTCGTGTACTCGCGGCAGCAGCCGGCCCACTTCATGGCTTCAGCTTCAAATGACATTTGCGTCCCCAAGTCAACTCTCAAGCACTTCCCCAAGCGCTGTCCTTCATGCCTTCGTCCATGAGAGGACTATTGCGACGAGTTAGCACCTATTTGCAGGCAATGCCGGATACTTTGGCTCGCTGCGCCGGAGGAATCGGGTGATTGGTGGTGGGGATGCGCTGACGATGTCGGGAACCGGAGCCTTCTACGGCTGAGAGTGTTCCGTCGCCTAGCGTGTTTTGAGTTGGGTCCCGTGGGGGAAGAGAGCCTTGCGCCGGTTGTCCGAAGAACAAGTGCCGGTGACATGTCAACGGCACGGACCTTGCGCGACGCGTTCTCGCAAACAGGCCCCCGACCCCGGATTCGCAGGGTCGAGGGCCTTCCGATGACTACGGTCAGGCGGCGGTGACGGGCTGCCGCTCGTAGACGTCGATGGTTCCGCCCATCGCTGTGTGCGGGTGTCCGTCGAGTAGAGACGCGATCGTGTCGTACGAGTCCGCCTGCAGCAGTGAGAATCCACCGACCGTCGGATCCGCTCCAGGCGAGACGGCGGACGTGGGGTCGCCAAAGTCGACGATGGCATCTCCGGCGCGCGCTGCCCACGCGTTCCAGGCGTTCATCATCTCGGCGCCCTGTTCCGGCGTGGGCTCAGGCATCGCTGCCATCGCGGCCGGGTCGACACGGTAGATCAAAAGGTAGTTGGTCACGGGTGTGTTCCTTTCCTGTTCTAGGTCCTGGAAGCGTTGAGCTCCAGGGTCTGTGGGGCCGCACGCGGCGCGCCGAGCGCAGTGAACGGCGAGAGCCGGACTAGATGTGCGCGGACCTCGTACGTGAACCAGGCAAGATCGTCCATGTCTGGCTCGAGCTGACCATGGAAGTAGATGAGGATTGCTTCGTACAGATCCCCAGGCAGTTCGCTGCGTTCATTGGCGGGCAAATCCACGGTCGCTGTCGCGATGGCGGTGCCCGAATGGTCCTCGACAGTCAGCATCGCAGTCCAGGTGGTGAGATTTCGGGGATCCGAGGTGGTCGTGACCAGCACCGACGAGATGGCAGTGAGATCCAATGTTTGTCTGTCGATCTGAATCGGCTCAGTTTCGGCGTGCACCGATCACCTTCTCTTCTGCGAGCATCTGCCGAAGCTTCGGGTACAAGCTGCTTCCCGAGTTGACGGACATGAACGGATGGACGGCGCCGACGCCCGCGACGGTAGGCAGAAGTCGCGTTGCGTCTCGCCGCACGAATCCACGCTTCACCAAGCGCTTGACGATTCGCCTTACCCGCGGAGCGTGCAAGATGTCGAGGCGATGCTCGGGCGCAAGCAACGTGAGTTCGTCGACACCGTGGTCGGATTCGATCCTGTTCAGAATCGTCCAATCGCGTGAGGGCAGGAGCGCGCCGTGACGCGAACCCCGCTGGAGTTCACGTTGTACTTCGTCGTTCAACGTTGATGGAGTCACAGGCGTAACCTCACCGAATGGCTCTGCTCCGTTGCTAACCCTCACGTCCTTCAAGACGCAATCACCTCCGGTTCATCACGCGAACATACGACCTGGCCGGCGCATGCGATGGACACGCGATCTGGCGGTGATCGCAAGCCTGTCTTCCAGCGCGAGGAGCTGATACGACGGACCTTCTCCAGCGTTCGTAGCCGACTGCTGAAACGTCCGGGATTAACTCGGGCATTCTGCACGCGTTGTCGGCTCCAATTGGGCTGGTTGACGAACTCGCTGCCAACCTTCGACGGGGCTCCTGCCGCGCCCATCGGCTGTACGGCATCGGAACGATTGAGTCGAAGTCCGCCTGGAACGGCATCTCGACCAATCACCCGAGTGCCTGGCGAATGTTGGCGAAGAACTCGCGTGGTTGAGTTGGGGACGGGCGCAATAACGACTTGCTGAAGCCCGCGAGCGCTTGGATCCATGTCAAGGACTGACCAGTCAACGGTCGTAGTTGGGGGTGCGAACCGGGACGGGAGCGATGGTGGCATCGGGGGCAGTGGCTGTTGCGCCTCGCTGGCCTGTGACGGCCTGCGTGGGCACATCAACTGAGGCGTAGATCACCGGAATCATCCATGCCGCACCCTTGTTGAGGTCC
This sequence comes from Microbacterium sp. 13-71-7, assembly GCF_002257455.1. Classification (GTDB taxonomy): domain Bacteria; phylum Actinomycetota; class Actinomycetes; order Actinomycetales; family Microbacteriaceae; genus Microbacterium. Next base: position 11,408 of record NZ_NCKN01000098.1, on the reverse strand, counting down.
ACCTGTGAGGGTCCGGTTCCGAGGTGCGGGACACCCGACTTGGTGCTGTTCATGCGCGTCTCCCTGGCTGCACGGTTGGTGACGTGACGTTCTGAAGTGGTGACCTGGATGTGATGAAACCCGAGTTTGCCCTGATGGGCTTGTTGCGGGCGATGAAGCGTAACTTTCTGAGCGGTTTCTCGGAGGTTCCGTGCGCACGGCGGCGCATGTGCGGTGAGATGTACTGGCTAATTGAGCCGTGGATAAGACACGGAGCGCTCAGCGTCGAGCCTCGCGGGTGGGCACGCGGTTCCGCGCGGACCTGACGCCGATCGGGAGCTTCTTGGCGGAATGAAGCCTGAGATCGTCCAGCCGGCGTGGCGCTCGGCGCGGGCCAATGGGGGTGTCGGAAACAAAGGCCGGCCCGGCGCGGCCTTGCAAAGTAGGCCACCGCTCAGCACCTAGGTGACTCTTCTGGTTAGGCCGCGGAAGCGGCTGGTGCGGTCATGATGGCTTCGAATTTGACGGGCGTCAACCTGCCGAGGGCGCGTTGCCGGCGGCGCCGGTGATAGGTCCGTTCGATCCAGGTCACGATCGCGAGACGGAGGTCGTCGCGCGTGCCCCAGCGGCGGCTGTTGAGCACGTTCTTCTGCAGCAGCGCGAAGAAGGATTCCATCGCCGCGTTGTCACCGGCAGCACCGACTCTGCCCATCGAACCGACAAGCCCGTGCCGGTCGAGCTCGGCTTGGGAAACGCCGTTAACGAAACTGACTGCCCCTATCGCTGCGAACGGTCGTTCTGACAGGGGTGCGACGCTGGATCGCCATCCGCAGGGCCGAGACCGCAAGCTCTGAGGTCATCCGTTGATTGAGTACCCGACGATCCGGTTCGACCAGACGTCCTTGACCGCGCAGAGATAGACCTTGCCCTCACCGGTCGGGTGCTCCGAGATATCGGCAAGCCAGAGCCGGTCAGGGCCAGTCGCGGTGAACTCACGCCGGACGAGATCGTCGCGCACGGGCGGACCGCCAAGACGCCCCTTGCCGCGCCGTTTGCGGACGAAGGCGCTGAAGACCCCGTTCTCCGAGCACACCCGCCTTTCCGATGCGGTGAACCCGGCCTCGGCGAGCTCGTCGGCGATTAACCGATACCCGAACGCGGGATCGTTCACATGCACATCGATCGCCGCGTTGATCAGGTGCGCGTCGTCCCAGTCCCGCTGCGAGACGGGTTCCTGCACCCACCGGTAGTAGCGCTGTTTCGCGAACTTCAGCACCCGGCACGTCACCGCGACGGGGACACCGTCCGCGGCGAGTTCACTCACGAGCGGGTAGAGCCTTTTGGGCCGGACAGGTTCGCCTGCGACAGATACGCCGCCGCCCGCCGCAGGATCTCGACCTCCTGCTCGAGCAGCTTCACCCGCTTGCGCAGCTCACGGTTCTCGGCCGCTTCGCTCGAGGTCACACCTGGGCGGCGGCCGCCGTCGACCTCGGCGATCTTGACCCACCGCTGCACGCATGACTCCGAGATCCCGAAGTCCTGCGCGATCTGCGCGAACGACGACTCCCGTTTCAGCGCGATCGCAACGACATCGTCCCGGAACTCCTTGGGGAACGGCTTAGGCATGAGGACATCCTTCCAGCGGTGACGAATCACCACAGTTCAGGAGTCACCCCAACCCTCAGCAGTCCCGACTTCGTACACTCAAACGCGAAGTGGCCCGTAACGACCGGCGCACTGTCATCGGAAATGCCGTAGGTCGGGGGTTTTTGTTGCGTTTATCGGGAGTGGATCGCAGGGGTGTGAGTGATGCGGACACGGGAAAGGCCCCCAACTTCCTTGTAAAATCAAGGGAGTTGGGGGCCTGAGAGCTCCCCGGCTTGGACTCGAACCAAGAACCTGCCGGTTAACAGCCGGCTGCTCTGCCAATTGAGCTACCGAGGAATGCTTCCCGCTGCGCGGGCAACTCGTCAACTATAGCAAAGGATCCGCGCCTACTCCGCCTCGGCCCGACGCCCGGGCGCGTCGCCCCCGCGGCCGTCGTGCACCCTCGGAGGGACCCGCCGGAACGGGCCCCTCCGTCGGTGCAGGATCTGTGGGGATCAGCGCGCGGCGCCCTTGAGGGAGCCGGTCGTCTGCCCGGCCGGGTCGCTCACGATGCACTGCACGAGGCGATCGTTCATCGAGTCCCAGGTGTCCTTCGTCGGCGTCATGTAGGAGACGTCGAGCGAGGACGCGTCGTAAGCGACCCCGATGAACGTCGTGAACGCGTCGCCGGCGCACTTCTCCACCTCGGTGTCGATCGCCGCGGAGTCGTATTCAGCGCCCTCGAGCTTGAACTCGTAGAAGACCTCTTCGTCGTGCGGCTTGTCGCAGGGCACCACGTCGGTCTCGCTGATCGTCGTCCCGGTGTCGCTCATCTTGCAGTCGCCGAGCTTGAGGTTGAAGATGCCGATGTTCGAGCTCGCCGTGACCTTGGACTTGTCGTCGCGCGGCGCATCGCCGCCTCCGCTGCCGAGCACGCTGTTGAGCACGCTGCAGCCGCTGAGCCCTGCGGCCAGGACCAGCGCGGAGCCGACGACGGCGACGCGACGGAGAAGAGCGCGGTCGTTCATGGGAATTCCCCCTCTAGAAGCTATGAATCCACGCAGAATGCGGGACCGCTACGAACGTACCGGTGCAGAAGAGGAAATCTCAAACCTGCAGGAAAGCCGGTCTGTCCAGGGGGATTTCTGGTCGGAGTCGAAGTTTCGGGTCAGCCCTCGAGGTCGTCCACGCCCGGCATCCAGCTGGCCCCGGGGCGGCCCCAGCCGCGTTTGCGGGCGATCTTCTGCACGGTCTTCCAGTCGCCGTCGTCGAGGCGGTCGACATAGAGGATGCCGTCGAGGTGATCGAACTCGTGCTGCATGATGCGGGCGCGCCATCCGTCGACCTCGATGCGCACGTCGTCGCCGTTCAGATCCACGCCCGTCACGAGCACGCGCTCGGAGCGACGCAGCGGGAACCGCTCGCCGGGGAAGGAGAGGCAGCCCTCCGACTCGAGGTCGGGGTCGGGGGAGCCCGGCTCGAGGGGCGCCATCCACAGCACGGGGTTGATGATCTCCCCGCGCCAGGGGTTCTCGTCGTCGTCCACGTACGAATAGACGTAGATCCGCAGGCCGACGCCCACCTGGGGCGCGGCGAGCCCGACGCCCGGCGCGGTATCCATGGTCTCGTGCATGTCTGCCACGAGCGTGCGGATCTCGTCGGTGATCTCGCCGACCGGGTCGGCGGGGGAATGCAGGACGGGGTCGCCCATGATGCGAATCGGAAGCACAGCCACGCGTCAACCCTAGTCGGCGCATCACGGCAGGTAGGCTCGAAGGGTGCTGGAGAACGTGACGCGGACCATAGGGGCGGCCGACGTCGGCGAGCATCTCGCCGGGGTCTTCCAGAACCCCGGCCTGCTCATGGGCATCCCACTCGCTCTCGCCGGGGCGGTGTTCATGTCGCTCGGTGCGCAGTACCAGCACCGCGGCGTGGAGAAGGTGGAGCGGCTCAGCGGCTCCGACGCGGCCACCGGCCTCAGCTGGGTGCAGGTGCGCGGACTGCTCACGCGTCCCTCCTGGATCGCCGGCACGCTCATGCTGGCTCTGGCCATCATCTGCCAGCTCGCCGCGCTCACCAAGGCGCCGCTGATCGTGGTCCAGCCGCTGGGCGCGATCGCGCTGGTCATCACGACCCTGCTGAACGCCCGGGTGACGGGCATCACGCCCACCAAGCGCTCGCTCGTGTCGATCTTCGCGTGCGTGGGCGGCATCTTCATCTTCGTGCTGTTCGCCGCGCTGTTCGCGGTCGAGCGGGCGATCAGCGAGATCCAGCTGTTCACGATCCTCACGATCCTGCTGGTCGTGATCATCCTGCTCGGCGCCTGCTGGCTGATCCTGCGGCGCCGCATGCGCGCTCTCTTCTACGTGACCGGCGCGGGCATCCTGTACGGCTTCGTGGCCACCCTCGCCAAGGCCGTCATCAACCGGATCCAGGCCGGCCAGTTCGACTGGCTGACGGCCGTGTGCGTGATCGCACTGATCGCCGCGGGCGCCGCGGGCGCCTACTTCGTGCAGACCGCGTACGGATCCGGTCCTCCGGACCTGGTGATCGCGGGCCTCACGGTCGTCGACCCGATGGTGGCGGTGCTGATCGGCCTGCTCGTGCTCGAGGAAGGTGCGGCGGCCCCGTCGTGGGTGTTCATCGCGTTCGGGATCTCCGGCGCGATCGCGGGTTGGGGCGTCGTGACGCTCGCCCGCTACCACCCGCAGGTCGTCAGCGAGAGCCAGGAGCTGCCGATCACGCGAGGAAGCTCCGGCGGCGCCATGCCGTCCGCCCCGCACGGCGAAGCCGGGCAGGCGGACACGGAGACGCCTCCGGCGGGATCCGCCTCTCCGGGTGTGCCCCCGGGGGATGTGCCGGAGTGGCCGTCCAACGTGGCCCCGATACGACGAGAGGATCCGCCCCGCACCGACGGCGATGCCGACGAGCGCGGGAACGGATCCGCAGGCGTCTGAGCGGAGACCGGATCCGGTCCGTCAGACGATGATCCGGCTCAGTAGTCGACGTCGATGAGGTCGTGCGCGACCTCGGAGGCGGCGGCCTCGTCGACGAAGAACACGGTGCGCTTGCGCCCCTTGGCGCCCGCGGCCGGCACGTTCTCGTAGTTCGCCCCGGCCAGCGCGAGACCGAGCGCCGACGCCTTCTCGGCTCCGGTGAGCACGAGCCACACCCGCTTCGACGCGTTGATGACGGGGCGGGTCAGTGTGATCCGCTCCGGCGGCGGCTTGGGGGAGTCTCGCACGGGCAGCACGGCGGCCTCGGTCACGGTGATCTCCGGGCGGTCGGGGAACAGCGACGCGATGTGGCCGTCCGGGCCGACGCCCAGGAAGCACACGGCGAAGGAGGGCCATGCGCGCCCGCCCTCGCCGAAGCGGGCGAGTTCCGCCGCATAGGCCGCGGCGCCCTCGTCGAGGGTCAGCCCCGCATCGCTCGCCGCCATCTCGTGCACGTTCTCCGGGGGGACCGGGATCCGGTCGAGGAGCGCCGCACGGGCCTGCCCCGCGTTGCGCTCCGGGTCGTCCGCCGGCACGAAGCGCTCATCGCCCCACCAGAAGTGCACGAGCGACCAGTCCACCTCGGCCGCGCGTGCGTCCTCGGCGACGGCGCGCAGCACGGCGGATCCCATGCTCCCGCCGGTGAGCGCGACATGGGCGATACGTCCGTCCCTGATCCGCGCCTGGACGCGCACGAGGAAGCGGTCGGCGACGCGACGCGCCAGGGAGACGGGATCCGCGTCGATGACGACGCGCTTGGCGGGGGAGTCGGCGGCCATGTCAGGCGACCGGCTCCGGCGCGCTGAGCTTGGCGAAGCCCTCGGTGATCACACGGCCGTAGAGCACGTCGGGGTCGAGCCGGCGCAGCTCCTCCGCCAGGCACTCCCGCAGCGTCCGCCGCGGCAGATGAAGCTCATGATCCGGCTGTCCGGGCTGGGTGAGCATCGCGGATCCCGGTACCGGGCGCTCCAGCAGGATGTCGCCGTTGGCACGGGAGAGCCGCACCGACTTGATGCCGTGCGCCCACTGCGCGATCGGCTCGTACGCCCAGCGGACCGGCACGTCCAGCGCGAGGCCCAGCCAGGCGGCGAGCAGCGCGGTGGACGGGGAATCGGCGGCACCGCGCACCTCGACCGCGGTCACCTCGTCGAACGGCGGCTGATCGAGGACGGCGGCGAGCTGCTCCCGCCAGTGCGTGAGCCTGGTCCAGGCGAGGTCGGTGTCGCCGGGGACGTGCGTGCGGCCGAGCACCTCGAGCTGCGCCCGCACGTCGGTCGCGGTCGCCGCGTCGGTGATGCGGCGCTGCGCGATGCGTCCGAGAGGGGACTCGGCAGAGGCTTCCGGCGCCAGTGTCGGCCACCAGACGACCACGGGGGCGTCGGGCAGCAGGAGGCCGGTGACCAGGCTCTCCTCGTTGCTGGCTGCGGCCCCGTAGGCGTGCAGCACGACGACCTCGCTCGCGCCGGCGTCGCCGCCGACCCGGATCTGCGCGTCCAGACGCGCCTCGCCCTCGCTCGTGGTGAGCACGATGACGCGCATCGGGTGCTCGCGGGACGCGTCGTTCGCCGCGTCGACCGCTGCCTCGAGCGCGTCGTCCGGCGCCGCGATGATGAGCGTGAGCACGCGGCCGAGTGCGACCACGCCGCCTTCCTCGCGAGCCTTGACCAGGTTCTTCGCGACCTGGCTGGTGGTGGTGTCGGGCAGATCGATGATCACGGGCGCCTCCAGACACGTCCGTCGCGGGCGAGCAGGGCGTCGGCGGAGGCCGGGCCCCAGGATCCGGGAGCATACTGCTCCAGCGGGCCGCCCTCGGCGGCCCAGTACCGCTCCACCGGGTCGAGGATCTTCCAGCTGAGCTCGACCTCCTCGTGTCGCGGGAACAGCGGCGGATCGCCGAGGAGGACGTCGAGGATCAGACGCTCGTACGCCTCGGGGCTGGCCTCGGTGAACGCGTGTCCGTAGCCGAAGTCCATGGTCACGTCGCGCACGTTGCTGCCGTTGCCCGGAACCTTGGATCCGAAGCGCAGCGTCACGCCCTCATCGGGCTGCACGCGGATGACGAGGGCGTTCTGGCCCAGCTCCGAGGTCTGCGCGCCGCCGAACAGATGCTCCGGTGCGCGCTTGAAGACGACCGCGATCTCGGTGACGCGGCGGCCCAGGCGCTTGCCGGTGCGCAGGTAGAACGGCACGTCGGCCCATCGGCGGGTGTTGATCTCGAGCTTGACCGCGGCGTAGGTCTCCGTGATGGATTCCGGATCCATGCCGTCCTCGTCGAGGAAGCCGGTGACCTGCTCGCCGCCCTGCCAGCCGCCGGCGTACTGCCCGCGGGCGGTGGCCAGGGAGAGGTCGTCGGGCAGCGAGACCGCTGCAAGGACCTTCTCCTTCTCGGCGCGCAGGTGCTCGGCCGAGAGGCTGATCGGCTCCTCCATCGCGGTGAGCGCGAGCAGCTGCAGCAGGTGGTTCTGGATGACGTCGCGGGCCGCGCCGATGCCGTCGTAGTAACCGGCGCGTCCGCCGACGCCGATGTCCTCGGCCATCGTGATCTGCACGTGGTCGACGTAGTTGCGGTTCCAGATCGGCTCGTACAGCTCGTTCGCGAAGCGCAGCGCGAGGATGTTCTGCACCGTCTCCTTGCCGAGGTAGTGGTCGATGCGGAAGATCGAGTCGGCCGGGAAGGTGCCCTCGAGGGCGTCGTTGAGCGCCCGCGCGGAGGCCAGGTCGTGGCCGAACGGCTTCTCGATCACCACACGGCGCCAGTGGTCGGCGTCCTCGTGGGCCTCGACCAGCCCGGAGTCGCGCAGCTGCTGCGCGACGAGCGGGAACTGGTTGGGCGGGATCGACAGGTAGTAGGCGTGGTTGCCCATCGTGCCGCGTTCGACGTCGAGCTTCTCGACGGTCTCGCGCAGGCGTAGGAACGCATCGGGATCGCCGAATTCGCCCGACACGAAGCGGATGCCCTGCAGCAGCTGCGCCCACGTCTCCTCGCGGAACGGGGTGCGCGCGTGCTGCTTGACGGCGTCGTAGACGACCTGCGCGAAGTCCTGGTCCTCCCAGTCGCGGCGGGCGAAGCCGACCAGGGCGAACCCGGGAGGCAGCAGGCCGCGGTTGGCGAGGTCGTAGACGGCGGGCATCAGCTTCTTGCGCGACAGATCGCCGGTGACGCCGAAGATCACGAGGGCGCTGGGCCCCGCGATCCGGTTCAGCCGGCGATCATCGGGGTCGCGCAGCGGGTTGCTGCCGCGAGAGACGGGAACAGTCATCAGCGGGGGATTCTCCTGAGTGCTCTCTGGGGGTGCTTACTGCGCGGCCTCGAAGAGGTCCAGCACATCGTCCTGGGGTTCGGTGATCGTGAGGGTCACCACGGGGCGGCCGTGCGCAGCGAGCACACCGGCGTCTCCCGCGGCCTGCGCCTCGATGAGCTGCCCGAAGGTGAACGGGCGATCGGGGATCTCCAGATCCACGTCCGTGCGCTCGAGGATCTGCAGGAACACGCCCTGCGCGGGCCCGCCCTTGTGGTACTGACCCGTCGAGTGCAGGAACCGCGGACCCCAGCCGAACGTGGTCGGCCGTCCGGAATCCGCGGCGACGAGCTCGCGGAGGCCCTGGAGCTGCGGCATCTCGAGCCGGTTCACGTAGGCCTGGATCGACACGTAGCCGTCCGCCGGCAGCGTCCGCCACAGGGCGTCCAGGACGCCGGCGATCGTGCCGGAGGCGAGCAGGGAGGCGTCCGATGCGCGGACCTCCACCCCGTCCTGCTCGAAGGCGGCCGGCGCGGCCTCGGGCCGAGCGTCGAGCAGACCGCGCGCGGCGATCTTCGCCGACTCCACGTCGGGCTGGTCGAACGGGTTGATCCCGAGCAGGTATCCCGCGATCGCGGTGGCGTACTCCCACACGACGAACTGCGCGCCGAGCGTTCCGCTGACGAGGATCTCTTCGGGGTGGCGCTCACGCAGGTGGAACTCGTCGGCTTCGTCGACGAGGCGCACCAGCTGCAGGTCCGCCGGCCGGGCGTCGACCTCGGGCGAGACGGGGAGCAGGACGACGGGAAGGATCCCCGTGCCCTCCTTGCCGGTGGACTCTGCGACGAGCTGCTCGATCCAGTCGGGCAGGCCCACGATGTGGGTGCCGTCGGTGATCAGGCCCAGTTTGTCGCGCCGCGGACCGCCCGGGGTCTGCGCGCTGGCGGCGATCGCCGCACCGAGCAGGAGCGCCGGGTTCTCGGCGGAGTCGATCGCGACCTGCAGCAGCGTGGCCTCGGCCTCGTCGAGCAGCTCGGAGATGTCGACGCCGGCCAGCCCCGAGGGCACCAGTCCGAAGGCGGTCAGTGCGGAATACCGGCCGCCGACGTTCGGGTCGGCGTTGAACACGCGGTAGCCGGCGGCGCGCGCCGACTCGTCGAGCGGCGACCCGGGGTCGGTGACGACGACGATGCGCTCGACGGGGTCGATCCCGACATCGCGGAACGCCGCCTCGAACGTGCGTCGCTGCGAATCCGTCTCGACGGTGGATCCGGACTTGGAGGACACCACGAGCACGGCGTCGGCCAGACCGGCGTCGATCGCGGCGAGCACCTGACCGGGGGAGGTCGAGTCGAGGATCGTGACGTCGATGCCCGCGGTCTGCGAGATGACCTCGGGGGCGAGGGACGATCCGCCCATGCCCGCCAGCACGACGCGCGTGACGCCCTTGCCGGCGAGTTCATCGCGCAGGGCGAGGATCTCCGGCACGAGCGGACGGGAGACGGAGACCGCGTCCACCCAGCCGAGGCGGATGCTCGCCTCGGCCTCGGCGGCCTCGCCCCACACCGTCGGGTCGCCGCCGGTGATCCGGGACGCGATCAGCTCGCCCACCAGACGCGGGACGACCTCGTCGATCGCCGCCTTCGGCGCCCCGGACGTGTGGATCTCGAAACTCACCGCTGGGCTTCCAGTCCTTCGCGGACCTGGGTGAGCAGGCTGTGCCAGGAGTCGATGAACTTCTCGACACCCTCGTCCTCGAGCACCTGGGTCACGTCGGCGAAGTCCACGCCGACGGCCGCGAGACCCGCGAACACCTCGCGGGACTCCTCGTACGCGCCGGTGACGGTGTCGCCGGTCACGACGCCGTGGTCGAAGGTGGCCTCGAGGGTCTTCTCGGGCATCGTGTTTACAACGTTCGGCGCGATGAGTTCGGTCACGTACAGGGTGTCCGGCAGGGCCGGGTCCTTGACGCCGGTGGACGCCCAGAGCGGCCGCTGGCGGTTGGCGCCCGCGGCGAGCAGAGCGGCGGCGCGGTCGCCCGCGAAGGTCTGCTCGTACAGCTCGTAGGCGAGGCGGGCGTTCGCGAGGCCGGCCTTGCTCTTGAGCGCGTCGGCCTCCTCGGTGCCGATCGCGGCCAGGCGCTTGTCCGTCTCGGTGTCGACACGCGACACGAAGAACGAGGCCACGGAGTGGATCGTGGACAGGTCGTGGCCGGCGGCCTTGGCCTGCTCGAGGCCCGTGAGGTAGGCGTCGATGACCTCGGCGTAGCGCTCGAGGCTGAAGATCAGCGTGACGTTGATGCTGATGCCCTCGGCGATCGCCGCGGTGATCGCGGGGAGTCCGGCCTTGGTCGCGGGGATCTTGACGAGCAGGTTGGGGCGGTCGACCTTGGCCCAGAGGTCCTTGGCCTGGGCGATCGTGCCGTCGGTGTCATGCGCGAGGTCGGGGGAGACCTCGATCGAGACCCGGCCGTCGACGTGGCCGGTCTGCTCCCAGACCGGACGGAAGACGTCGAGCGCATCGCGCACGTCCTGGGTGGTCGCCTCGAAGATGGCCTCCTCGGCGCTCGCGCCCGATGCCGCGAGCTGCGCGACCTGGCTGTCGTAGGACGTGTCGTCCGGGTTGGTGATCGCGTTCGCGAAGATCGTCGGGTTGGTGGTCACGCCGACGACGTTGCGGGAGGCGATGAGCTCGGCGAGGTTCCCGGAGGTGATCCGGGTGCGGGACAGGTCGTCCAGCCAGATCGAGACGCCTGCGGCGGTGAGTGCTGCGGTGGGGGTGGTCATGCGTTCTCCTCGGATCCGTGCTTATGCGGCCGCGTTGGCGGCGATGGTCTCATGCGCCGCGACGACGACGGCTTCGGCGGTGATGCCGAACTTCTGGAACAGCGTCTTGTAGTCGGCGGAGGCGCCGAAGTGGTCGATGCCGACCGAGCGTCCGGTCGATCCCACGATGCCGTGCCAGGACAGGGTGGATCCGGCCTCGACCGAGACGCGCGCCTTGACCGCGGCCGGCAGGACCGACTCGCGGTAGGCCTCGTCCTGGTCGGCGAACCACTCGAGCGAGGGGGCGGACACGACGCGGGCGTTGACGCCCTCCGCGGCCAGGGTCTCGCGGGCGGCGACCGCGAGCTGGACCTCGGAGCCGGTGGCGATGAGGATCACGTCGGGCGTGCCGCCCGGCGCCTCGGCCAGGACGTAGGCGCCCTTGACCGTGTTCGACGCCGCGGCGAACGTGTCGCCCGACGCGTCACCCGTGCCTCGCGCGAAGTTCGGCACGTTCTGGCGGGTCAGCGCGTTGAGCGCGCTGGACTTGCCGGCGTTGGACCGGCCGGCGAACGCCACCTCGGCACCCTCGTCGGCGGGCAATTGGCGGACACGATGGGCGGCGAGCGTGAACTGCGCGCCCTGGAGCGGATTCGGGGACATGGGGGCGGTTTGACCGGTCAGGGTGCCACGGGGATAATCCTGCAGTTTCTGCCGGTCGCGCGCGCAGTGCGGTTGGCTTGGCGGCAGTATCTGCAAGGTCTTTCGGGAGACAAGTGTATGAGTTTTCGGCCCGCCGATTTTCGGCACGCTGTGCTTGGGGCGACCGTCGCCCTCGCGTT
>NZ_NCKN01000097.1 GCF_002257455.1 Microbacterium sp. 13-71-7 | reverse complement strand
CGACTTCGTCCTGCACCACCCCGACGGGAAACAGTCCGTGCTGCACCCGCGGCTTCCGCTCCGCTACGCGTGGGGAGACATCGACCCACCACCCAAACGATTCCACCCCGCCGCCTGAACCCATCGGAGGGGGCAGGTCAGGCAGGCGAAGAGCGCACCGCCGACCACGCAGATTCGTCAGAGGCGACCGCGCCCGCTCACGCCTGGCAGCGCGGGCACCAATAGAGCTTGCGGGCGCCGATCTCCTCGAGCACGATGTCGGTGCCGCACACGCGGCACGGCAGCCCCGTGCGGTGGTACACCCAGTGGCGATCGTCGCGGTGCGCCATCGCAGCGCGATACTGGTCGGCCGAGAGATCGTCCATGGTCATCATCTGACCCGTCTCGACGCCGATCGCGAGCAGGCGCACCCAGTCCCGCCAGATCGCGCGCACGGTCTCCTCCGGCACATCGCGCCCGGGAGTGTGCGGGTTCAACTGCGCCCGGAACAGCAGCTCGGCGCGGTACACGTTGCCGATCCCGCTGACCACAGCCTGATCCATGAGCAGGAGCGCGATCGGCACAGCCCGGCGCCGCACCGCAGCGACGAAGCGCTCCTCCCCCGCGTCCACGTCACCCACGAGCGGATCCGGCCCGAGCTTGGCGACGGTCGCCAGCATCTCATCCGGCGTCTGCAGCACGCACGCGGTCGGCCCCCGCAGATCCGCGCAGGTCGAGTCCGTCATGAGGCGCAGGCGCACCTGCCCGACCACGGGAGGCGGCCACTCGGCGCCCTCGTCCGCAAGCCCCTTCGTCGCCTCGGACATGCGGACGTGCACGCGCGTCTTCCGCGGGGCGCCGATGGAAGCCAGCGAGTTCTCGCCGGCGTCGTCCAGGATCGGCGCCTCGTCGAGATCCGTGCCGCGCTGATTCGTCTGCCCCATCCGTCCGTTCGCCGAGGCGATCGTCGGATCCACGAGGATCTCACCCGAGAAGTCCCAGGCGCCATAGAGCCCCAGATGCACGCGCAACCACAGATCGCCCTCGGTCTCGAGGAACATCTGCTTGCCGACCGCCTGCACGCTCTCCACGGTCCGACCGTCGAGAAGCGCGGCGCCCTCCGCGAACCGCCCCTGAGGGCTAGAGGCGACGACGGGCTTGCCGACGAAGTTGCGCGCGAACTGCCGCGCGATCCGGTGGACGGAATGGCCCTCGGGCATCAGGCGCGCGGGTCCGGAAGCAGGGATCCGTCGCGCTCGAAGTCGGCGATCTGCCCGATCCGGCGCACGTGCCGCTCCTCGTTCGAGAACGGCGTGGCGATGAAGCGGTCGATGAAGCCCGCGACCTCCTCGAAGGTGTGCTGACGCGCACCGATCGCGATCACGTTCGCGTCGTTGTGCTCCCGCGCGAGCTCGGCGGTCGCGATGCTCCACACCAGGGCGGCACGGATGCCCTCGACCTTGTTCGCCGCGATCTGCTCGCCGTTGCCGGATCCGCCGAACACCACGCCGAGCGCCTCGACGCCGGCACGCTGGTCGGCGATCGTCGCCTGCGCCGCGCGGATGCAGAACGCCGGGTAGTCGTCCAGGGCGTCGTACTCGACGGGGCCGTGGTCCACGACCTCATGCCCCGCCTCGGCAAGGTGATGCTGCAGCTGCGTGGAGAACTCGAGACCGGCGTGATCGGTGGCGATGTGGATGCGCATGAGTCAATCCTACGGAGCGCCACGACCACCGCGAGGCGGCGTGACGCGGCCCCGCGGAGCGGTCAGGGCGCGATGCCCGCCGCGGCGGGCTTGAACCCCGCGCGGATGTTCTCGCAGCAGCCGGGACGGCACACGTCGAACGCCGGACCGAGCGCCGTGACGTGCGCACGGTCCGCCGCAGGGCGCCCCTCCAGCCGCTCCTGGATGAGGTCGACGATCCCCGCCACGAAGGAGTCGGACACTCCGGGCGTCGGCGTGCGCACGAAAGCGAGACCCGCCTCGGCGGCCGCGTCCTTCGCCTCGGTGTCGAGATCCCAGAGCACCTCCATGTGGTCGCTCACGAAGCCGAGCGGGACCACGGCGACCGCGGTGCGACCGCGAGCGGGCAGCTCCTCGATCACGTCGCAGATGTCGGGCTCGAGCCAGGGCTGCGAGGCGGGGCCCGAACGGGACTGGTACACGAGCTCCCACGCGACGTCGGCCGCGCTCGGAAGCAGCTCGGCCACGCGGCTCATGACCCACGCCGCCACGGCCTCGTGCTGCGCGGCGTACGCGCCGCCGGGGCCCCAGTCGACGTCGCGGGGACCGGAGCGCAGCGCATCGTCGGTCGGCACGCTGTGCGTCGTGAACAGGACCTGGATGGCCGCGGCGTCGGCGCCGTCCGCCGTGAAGCCGTCGATCGCGTCGCGCACGCCCTCGACGAAGGAGGTGACGAATCCGGGGTGGTCGTAGAACGGGCGGATCTTGTCGATCGTCACGGTCTCTCCGAGACCGGTCTCGTCGAGCACGCGGGCGAAGTCCTCGCGGTACTGACGGCAGCTGGAGAAGGAGCTGTACGCGCTCGTCGCGAACGCCAGCAGCGTCGTGTCGCCGCTCTCCGAGGCCTCGGTCACGGCGTCGGACAGGTACGGAGCCCAGTTGCGATTGCCCCAGTAGACGGGGAGGTCGATCCCGCGGCGCACGAGCTCGGACTCGAGTGCGGCCTTGAGCGCGCGGTTCTGCGCGTTGATCGGGCTCACGCCGCCGAAGTGACGGTAGTGATGCGCGACCTCCTCGAGCCGCTCGTCCGGGATGCCGCGGCCCCGGGTGACGTTGCGCAGGAACGGGATCACATCGTCCTGGCCCTCTGGTCCGCCGAACCCGGCGAGCAGGATCCCGTCGTACGCGACGGGGGTCTCGACGAACTCGGGCCCGCTCGCGGCAGGCTCGGAGGCGAAGGGAACGGTTGCTGCGGTCACATTTCGGGCACTCACCCTCCTATCTTCCCCTGAACTTCCTTTGCCGTCGCCGAGCGCCGACTCGGCGTCCGGCCGGGCCTGCGAGGCCGGCGGGAGCCCGCGGAATCGTGCGAGACGCGCTCTGGCGTAGGCTGGGACGGTTGCCGCCGGCGCCAGCAGCGCGGATCTTGCGGCCGAAACCCTCACCCCTGGGAGTCTGAGCAGTGCCTGGAGAGAACCTCACCCGCATCGAGGCGCAGGAGCGCCGCGCGATCGTCGACACCGAGTCGTACGAGATCGCGCTCGACTTGACCAAGGGTGCGGAGGTGTTCGGATCCCGCAGCGTGGTGCGCTTCAGCGCCACCGAGGGATCCTCGACCTTCATCGACCTGATCGCGCGCGAGGTGCGCGAGATCACCCTGAACGGCGAGCAGATCGACCCGACCTCGGCGTTCGCCGACTCGCGGATCGCGCTCGACGGCCTCGCCGCGGAGAACGTGCTCGTCGTCGACGCCGACTGCGAATACACGAACACCGGGGAGGGCCTGCACCGCTTCGTCGACCCCGTCGACGGCGAGGTCTACCTCTACTCGCAGTTCGAGGTGCCCGACTCGCGTCGCGTCTTCGCCGTCTTCGAGCAGCCCGACCTGAAGGCGACGTTCCAGTTCACGATCACCGCGCCGGCCGCGTGGAAGGTCGTCTCGAACTCCCCCACGCCCGAGCCGATCCACCACGACGTCACGAACGGATCCGCCTCCGAGGCGACCGGGGCGGTCGCCACCTGGGGCTTCGAGCCCACCCCGCGGATCTCGTCCTACATCACCGCGATCATCGCGGGCCCGTACGAGGAGACCTTCTCCGAGCTGACGAGCGCATCCGGCCGCGTGATCCCGCTCGGCGTCTACGGGCGCAAGAGCCTGTGGGAGCACCTGGACGCCGACTACATCTTCGACAAGACGCGCGAGGGCTTCGCCTACTACGAGGAGAAGTTCGGCGTCCCGTACCCCTTCGCGAAGTACGACCAGCTCTTCGTGCCGGAGTTCAACGCCGGCGCCATGGAGAACGCGGGAGCGGTGACCTTCACGGAGACCTACGTCTTCCGCAGCAAGGTGACCGACGCCGTCAAGGAGCGCCGCGTCGTCACGATCCTGCACGAGCTCGCGCACATGTGGTTCGGCGACCTGGTCACCATGAAGTGGTGGAACGACCTCTGGCTGAACGAGTCGTTCGCCGAGTGGGCGTCGACCATCGCGACCGCCGAGGCCACCGAGTGGACCGAGGCGTGGACGACCTTCAACGCGATGGAGAAGACCTGGGCCTACCGTCAGGACCAGCTCCCCTCCACGCACCCGGTCGTCGCCGAGATCAACGATCTCGACGACGTGCAGGTGAACTTCGACGGCATCACCTACGCCAAGGGCGGATCCGTCCTCAAGCAGCTCGCCGCGTGGGTGGGCATCGAGGCGTTCTTCGCCGGCGTCTCCGAGTACTTCAAGAAGCACTCCTGGCAGAACACCGAGCTCAGCGACCTCCTCGTCGAGCTGGAGCGGACCAGCGGCCGCGACCTCACGGTCTGGTCGAAGAAGTGGCTGGAGACCGCGGGCGTCAACACGCTCGCACCGGTCATCGCGGAGGCCGGGGACGGCTCGATCTCGCGCTTCGCGGTCACCCAGACCGCTCCGGCCGACTACCCGACGATCCGCCCGCACCGCCTGGGCATCGGGTTCTACAATCTCGACGCCGCAGGCTCCCTCGTGCGCACCCACCACGTCGAGGTCGACGTCGACGGCGACCGCACGGAGATCCCCGAGCTGCAGGGCCTGAAGCGGCCCGATCTCGTGCTGCTCAACGACGAGGACCTCGCCTACGCGAAGATCCGTCTCGACGAGCGCTCCCTCGCGACCGCCGTCGCGCACCTCGCCGACATCAGCGACCCGCTCGCCCGTTCCCTCGTGTGGGGCGCCGCGTGGGACCAGACCCGCGACGCCGAGAGCGCCGCGAGCGACTACATCGACCTCGTGCTCGGCAACATCGGCCGCGAGACCGAGTCGACCACGGTGCGCACCACGCTCAGCCAGCTGCAGACCGCGGCCGCGCTGTACGTCACGCCCGAGCACCGCACCGCCGCCCGCACCCGCGTGGCGGACGGCCTGTGGGCGCTCGCCCAGGGCGCGGAAGCCGCGTCCGACAGCCAGCTGCAGTTCGTCACCGCGTTCGCGAACTCAATCACCACGCCCGAGCACGCCGACATCGTCCGTCGCCTCCGCGACGGCGACCTGACGCTCGACGGACTGACGATCGACACCGACCTCTCATGGCAGCTGCTCGTCGGCCTCGCCACGGTCGGCGCCGTCGACGGCGCAGCGATCGACGCCGCGCTGGAGGGCGACAACACCGCCAAGGGCGGGGAGTTCGCCGCTCAGGCCCGCGCCGCCCTGCCCACGCCAGAGGACAAGCAGGCCGCGTGGTCGTCGCTCGTCGAGCACGACGACCTGTCCAACACGATCGTCCGCTCCGCGGCGCTCGGCTTCACGCACCCGGCCGGGGTCGCGCTGCTCGAGCCGTTCGTCGCGCAGTACTTCGACGCGCTGCTCTCGATCTGGGAGGGCCGCACGTTCCAGGTCGCGAACTACCTGATCGTGGGTCTGTACCCGAAGACGCTCGCGAACGTCGCCCTGCGCGACGCGACCCGCGCCTGGCTCTCGGCGCACCAGGACGCCGCGCCCGCGCTGCGCCGTCTCGTGTTCGAGAACCTCGCCGATGTGGAGCGCGCCCTCGCCGCCCAGGCCCGCGACGCCGAGACCGTCGAGGCCGTGGCCGCCGACGCGCAGAGCTGACGCAGAGCCCCCGCGACGAAGCGCAGGGCCGGAGGGAGTTCGATCCCCTCGGGCCCTGCGGCGTTTCCCGCCGCACCGCGCGCAGCGCACGGCGAAGCGCCGTCGCTGTTCAGAACCCGCCAAGGCCTCCGGTCATAGGATCGTGAGCGATGAATATCGTCCCCTTGGATACGCCCTCCGACATCGCTGCCTGGTGGCAGAGCCTGCCCGGTGCGCTGCTCGCTATCGGCGGCAAGGCTCTGCAAGCCGCCCTCGTCATCGTCATCTGCGCGGCAATCGCCTACGCACTCAGGTTCGTCATCCGCCGCGTCGTCCGCCGGATCGTCGCCGGCGCCAAATCCAAGGCGGAGGTCACCGACACGCGGGCGCTGGAGCGCTCGCCACTCGCGGACATGCGCCTCGTGCAGCGCACCAGGACGCTCGGCACGATCCTGCAGAACATCGTCAACGTGATCCTCGTGGTGGTCGCGATCGTATTGATCGTGAATATCATCGACAACGCCCTGCTGGGATCCCTGACCCTGCTCACCGCGGCCGTCGGCGCCGGCCTCGGCTTCGGCGCCCAGAACATCGTCAAGGACGTGCTGAACGGCATGTTCCTCGTCGCCGAGGACCAGGTCGGCATCGGCGACGTGGTGGATCTGGGGCTCGCCTCCGGCGTCGTCGAATACGTCAGCGTGCGGATCACGCAGGTGCGCGACGCGAACGGCACGCTCTGGTACGTGCGCAACGGCGAGATCACCCGGATCGGCAACATGTCGCAGGGCTGGGCCCGCGCGATCATCGACCTCGGAGTGCCGGCGGATGCGGACGTCCCCGCGGTCGAGGACGCCCTGCTCGCCGCCGCGCAGGGCCTCGCGAAGGATCCGAAGTGGCGCACCCGCATCGTCGAGAAGCCCGAGATCTGGGGACTGGAATCGATCGAGGGCGACGCCCTCGTGATCCGGGTCGTCATGAAGACCCGCACGAACGCGATGGACGACGTCGCCCGCGAGCTGCGGATGCGGCTGCGCGACACCATGCTCGGCATGGAGCTGACCGTCCCCAGCATGGCCACGGTGCAGCTCGCCGGTCCCGAGGGCGCCCGCCGCGTGCACGGTGCGAACCCGCCGCGCACCCGCCCGAACCCGGTCGCGACGGCCCCCGCGGTGCCGGAACGCGGATTCTGGCGCAAGAAGAAGACCGAGGGCGAGAAGCCCGCCACGGTCACGCCGCCGCCGCGCACCAAGCCGGCGCCGACCGCACCCGCGCCGAAGAAGACCGAGAAGCCGAAGACCCCGCCGTCGGCCCCGCAGAGCCTTCCGCTCCCACCCCTCCCCGATCCGCAGACTCCGCAGAACCCGCAGAACCCGCAGGATCCGCAGAACGCTGGAGACGAACGATGACCGATCCGGTGTCCTTCTACGACGAGGTCGGCGGCCATGCGACGTTCCAGCGCCTCGTCGAGGTCTTCTACCGCGAAGTCGCCCTGGATCCCGTGCTGAAGCCCATGTACCCCGAGGAGGATCTCGGCCCGGCCGCGGATCGCCTTCGGATGTTCCTGGAGCAGTACTGGGGCGGCCCCACCGCCTACGGCGAGCAGCGCGGGCATCCGCGGCTGCGGATGCGGCACATGCCGTTCCACGTCGACCCCGATGCCCGCGACCGCTGGCTGCGCTGCATGCGCACGGCGGTCGACGAGGTGCAGCTCTCGCCGATCCACGAGGCGACGCTGTGGGACTACCTCGAGCGCGCCGCACATGCGATGGTGAATACATTCGAGCCGAGCCGCACGACCACGACGGGCGCACCGACACCGGACGGGCGTCCCATCCTCTAGCGCGCGCCGCACGCACACCGAGTTCGACGGAGATCTCATGACCGCGACCACGACCACCCACTCCACCGACGTGCTCGTCATCGGCTGGGGCCTGTCCGGCCTCGTCGCCGCCGCGGAGGCGACCGCCGCCGGCAGACGCGTGATCGTGGTGGATCAGGAGCCGCGCACGAATCTGGGCGGGCAGGCCTGGTGGTCCTTCGGCGGACTGTTCCTGGTCGACTCCCCCGAACAGCGCCGCATGGGCATCACGGACTCGTACGAGCTGGCCCGGCAGGACTGGTTCGGCAACGCGGGCTTCGACCGCGAGGAGGACGCCTGGCCGCGACGCTGGGCCGAGGCCTACCTCCAGTTCGCGAGCGGCGAGAAGCGGGCCTGGCTCCGTGAGCGCGGAGTGGGCTTCTTCCCGGTCGTGGGCTGGGCCGAGCGCGGCGGCTACGGCGCCCTGGGTCCGGGGAACTCCGTGCCCCGCTTCCACATCACCTGGGGCACCGGCCCCGGCATCGTCGCGCCCTTCCAGGCCGCCCTCGAGCAGGCGGAGAAGACGGGGCACCTGGTGGTCCTCCCCCGGCATCGCGTGACCGCCCTCACCATGCAGGACGGGGTCGTCACGGGCGCGGAGGGCGAGATCCTCGCGTCGTCGGCGGCGGCGCGCGGCGTGCAGAGCGACCGTGAACCGGTCGGCACGTTCGAGATCTCCGCCGCGGCGACGATCGTGACCTCCGGCGGCATCGGCGGCAACCACGACCTCGTACGCGCCGCGTGGCCCGAGCGCCTCGGCACACCGCCCGTGGACATGCTCACCGGGGTTCCCGCCTACGTCGACGGTTCGATGCAGGCGGTGTCGTCGGCGGCGGGCGCGCGACTCATCAACGGCGACCGCATGTGGCACTACGTCGAGGGCATCCGGAACTGGGATCCGGTCTGGCCCGGCCATGGCATCCGGATCCTGCCCGGCCCGTCGTCGCTGTGGCTGGATGCGACCGGCGCGCGCCTGCCCGTGCCGCTATTCCCCGGCTTCGACACGCTCGGCACCCTGGCTCACCTGCGTGAGACCGGGCACGATCATTCCTGGTTCGTGACGACGCGGCAGATCGTGGAGAAGGAGTTCGCGCTGTCGGGCAGCGAGCAGAACCCGGATCTCACGGGCAAGGACGTGCCGCTCCTCGTGCGCTCCCGGCTCGCGAAGGGCCCCACGGACCCGGTGCAGGCGTTCCTGGACAAGGGCGAGGACTTCGTCGTCGAGGACGATCTGGGCCGGCTGATCGCACGCATGCAGGAGCTCCCGGGCGGGGACGCCCTGGACCCCGACCGGGTGCGCGAGGAGGTCGTCGCGCGCGACCGCGAGATCGTGAACGACTTCACCAAGGATGCGCAGATCGCGATGCTGCGTTCGGCCCGCGCCTATCGCGGAGACCGGTTGATCCGCACGGCGTCCCCGCACCGTCTGCAGGACGCGTCCGCCGGTCCCCTGATCGCCGTGCGCTTGCGGGTCATCACCCGCAAGTCGCTCGGCGGCATCGAGACGGATCTGGACGGTCGCGCGCTCGGTGCCGACGGCGAGGCCGTGCCGGGGCTGTACGCGGCGGGCGAGGCGAGCGGCTTCGGCGGCGGCGGCGTGCACGGGTACCGCGCTCTGGAGGGCACCTTCCTCGGCGGATGCCTGTTCTCGGGACGCCAGGCCGGGCGGGCGGCGGCGCAGGCGGTCTGAGCCCGGCTCGCGGCCCTGGACCCCCTTCGGTCGAAGTGCCAGGATCGCGTGCATGAACGCAGAAGAGCTGCGAGCGCGTCAGGCACCGCTCAAGGAGCGCTACCGGCAGGATCCGAGCCTCGCGCGCGTCGTTTCGGAGGCGACCGGCGACTACCGGGATCCGGGCATCACCGCGACCATCGACGGGTGGGCCGGCCCGGTCCGCGCCGGGCAGCATCCTGCGACCGGCGGAGACGGATCCGATGCGTGCTCGGCGGATCTCCTGATGCAGGCGCTGCTGGCGTGCGTCGGGGTGACGTTCCGCGCCGTCACGACCGCGATGGGAGTGACGGTCGAGAATGTCCGACTCGCCGCGGAGTGCCGCTGGGATGCGCGCGGGACGCTGGGGCTGGATCGGGATGCACCGGTCGGGGTCGGTGAGATCTCCGTCACGATCACCATCGACAGCGATGCCGACGAGGGGCGTCTGGAGCGGATCGCCGCCTCGACCGAACGCTACTGCGTCGTCGGGCAGAGCCTCGCGTCACCGCCGACGATCACGGTGGTCCGGCGCTGACGGTGCGCGCGGGCATCGGCCCGCGCACTTTCCGCCTGCGGACCGGATGCGCCTCAGCCGGCGCTGCCCGTCGCCCGCACGGCGGTCAGCCCCACGGCTGCGGGGCCGCGGCTGAGAACGTGCCCGCGCGAGAACGCGAGGCGCGTCCACCGCCCCGAGGTCGTGATCGGCACCTGCTCGGCGCCGGAGATGAAGCCGAACGCGTGCGCGGCGAACGCGATGCCGCGCGGCAGGCCGAGGAGGTCCTCGTCAGGTTCGCCCCAGATCGCGGCGCGCAGCGCACGGACGGCGTCCTCGCCCGCGCCCGCCGGGGATCCGTGCGCGACCGCCGAGATGCCCCACTGCGCTCGCTGCGCGATGACGTCCGCGCCGAGCGTCCCCACCGGCGTCCATCCGCCCCGGGGTGGTGCGACTCCGGCCCAGGAGGGGCTGCGGCCCGTGTCGGGCAGCGCGAGGGCGCGCGGATCGTCGGTCGTGGTGAGCTCGTCGATCACGATGTCGCAGCGCAGCTCAGGGTCGGCCCGCACGATCCGCATCGCGAGGATCGTCGGCGTCGCATCGAACAGCGTCTGCGGCACGAGGGCCGCCGCCGTCATCGCGAGCACCCCTCCGTCGGCTTGCAGCCTGACCCCTTCATCGCCGGCCCGGCCGGCCCGGGAGACGAAGGTGAGCGCGTCACGCGCAGTGTCGGCATCGGCGAGGATCAGCGGCGTGGGCACGCCCTCTAAACTAGCAACCGGTCGCGACCGGTCCCCCGGTGTGTCGCGGCAGCCGCCGAGAGGATCCCATGACGCACGACGAGCACGCCCGCCGATCGGTCGAGATGCTGCGGGGGATCCTCGATCTCGACTCCTCCGACGCGCGCACGACCGAGGACATCTTCACGGGCGTCTCGCATCCGATGCCGACCGGGAGGATCTACGGCGGGCAGGTGCTCGGTCAGTCCATCATCGCCGCGGAGCGGACCATGCCGGACGGTCGCGTCCCGCACTCGATGCACGGCTACTTCCTCCGCGCCGGAGACGCCTCGCAGGGGCTGACGTTCGCGGTGGATCGCATCCACGACGGCCGTTCCTTCTCGACGCGCCGAGCGCAGGCCTATCAGAACGGTGTGCCGATCTTCTCGATGATCGCATCGTTCCAGGACGAGAACCCCGGCATCGAGCACGCCGAGCCTATGCCGGAGGGGATCCCCGGTCCGGAGGACCTCGCCCCGGATGAGGAGCTGTCCGACGGGATCCACCCGCTCTCGAAGCGCATGCTCATCGACCGCCCCGTCGACATGCGGCACGTGGAGGGACCGCTGTTCGGCGAGGCGGGGCCTGAGGAGTCCGCGCATCAGGCGGTGTGGATGCGCCTGCGCGCCCCGTTCCCCGACGACCCGCGGCTGCACCGCGCGGCGCTGGCGTATCTCAGCGACATGTCGATCCAGGAGTCGATCCTGCGCGCGCACGGCCTCAGCTGGAACGTGCCGGGCTTGAAGGTCGCGAGCCTCGACCACGCCATGTGGTGGCACCGCCCCGGCCGCGTCGACGACTGGCTGCTGTATGTGCAGGAGTCGCCGAACGCGCGCGGAGGCCGAGGGCTCGCGACGGGACGGATCTACGATCGCAGCGGCGCCCTCGTGGCGAGCGTCGCCCAGGAGATCACGATCCGGGTCCCGGAGGCCTGATCCCGCCCCTGTCGAACAGCGGGTGCTGGCACACGATCCGCGGAGATCCCGCTCAGCGGTGCGCGTAGACGATCGACGGGCCGGAGAACGGCTCCCAGGCCTCGCGCATCTCGGGGCCGATCCGGGTGGGACGGCCCGTGGCCGCGTCCACCAGCACGATCACCGCGGTCGAGCGCGCGTACAGCACGCGCTCCTCGAACGCCGCGTCGTTGTAGACCTCGTAGCAGACCTCGATGCTGGATCCGCCGAGCTTGCCGAACCACATCTGCACCTCGAGCGGGTGCCGCTGGTACGGCACGGGCGCCAGATACTCGATCTCCTGGCGCGCGACGAGGGTCAGCACGCCCGCGTCGATTCCCGAGCTCAGCACCGCCGTGCTCGGGCCGTGCTCCCCTTCGCCCGGCCGCCAGAACGCCCGCACCCGCGCTTCCTCGAGCAGCTTCAGCATCGAGGTGTTGTTCACGTGGTTGAAGGCGTCGAGGTCTCCCCAGCGCAGGTGGATCGGGATGTGCAGGCGCTCCCCCGCCGCGGCCCCGTCGGGAGCCGCGGCGTCGGGAGCACCGGCACCGGCGATCTCAGTCACGCGTGAGCCTGCGGTGCGTCGAGCGGTGCGGGTTGGCCGCATCCGCGCCGAGGCGCTCGATCTTGTTCCGCTCGTAGGCGTCGAAGTTGCCCTCGAACCAGTACCACTGGTCGGGGTTCTCGTCGGTGCCCTCGTAGGCGAGGATGTGGGTCGCGATCCGGTCGAGGAACCACCGGTCGTGGGTGATGACCACGGCGCAGCCGGGGAACTCGAGCAGCGCGTTCTCGAGGGAGCTCAGGGTCTCGACGTCCAGGTCGTTGGTCGGCTCGTCGAGCAGCAGCAGGTTGCCGCCCTCCTTGAGCGTCAGCGCGAGGTTCAGGCGGTTGCGCTCACCACCGGACAGGACGCCGGCCTTCTTCTGCTGGTCCGGACCCTTGAAGCCGAACTTCGAGACGTAGGCGCGGGACGGGATCTCGGTCTTGCCGACCATCATGATGTCCAGGCCGTCGGAGACGACCTCCCACAGGGTCTTGTCGGGGTCGATGCTGGCACGGGACTGGTCGACGTAGCTGATCTTGACCGTCTCGCCGACCTTCAGGTCGCCGCCGTCGAGGGGCTCGAGCCCCACGATCGTCTTGAACAGCGTGGTCTTTCCGACGCCGTTCGGGCCGATCACGCCGACGATGCCGTTCGGCGGCAGGCTGAAGCTCAGGCCGTCGATGAGCGAGCGCCCGTCGAAGCCCTTCTGCAGCTTCTTCGCCTCGATCACGACGCTGCCCAGGCGCGGACCCGCGGGGATCGTGATCTCCTCGAAGTCGAGCTTCCGCGTCCGCTCCGCCTCCGCCGCCATCTCCTCGTAGCGGGCGAGGCGCGCCTTCGACTTGGTCTGACGGCCCTTGGCGCTCGAGCGCACCCACTCCAGCTCGTCTTTGAGGCGCTTGGCGAGCTTCGCGTCCTTCTTGCCCTGGATGTCGAGTCGCTCGGCCTTCTTCTCGAGGTACGTCGAGTAGTTGCCCTCGTAGCCGATGAGACGGCCGCGGTCGACCTCGGCGATCCACTCCGCCATGTTGTCCAGGAAGTACCGGTCGTGGGTGATCGCGATCACCGCGCCCTTGTAGGCCTGGAGGTGCTTCTCCAGCCAGAGCACGCTCTCGGCGTCGAGGTGGTTGGTGGGCTCGTCGAGCAGGAGCAGGTCGGGCTTCTGCAGCAGCAGCTTGGCGAGGGCGACGCGGCGCTTCTCACCACCGGAGAGGTTGGTCACGGGCGCGTCCGCCGGCGGGGTGCGCAGCGCGTCCATCGCCTGGTCGAGCTGGGAGTCGAGGTCCCAGCCGTCGGCTGCGTCGATCTCCTCCTGCAGCACGCCCATCTCGGCGAGCAGCGCGTCGAAGTCCGCGTCGGGGTCGGCCATCAGGGCGGAGATCTCGTTGAACCGGTCGACCTTCGCCTTGATCGCCACGCCCTCCTGGATGTTCTCCAGGACGGTCTTGGACTCGTCGAGCTCGGGCTCCTGCATGAGGATGCCGACGCTGAATCCGGGGGTCAGCTTGGCCTCGCCGTTGGACGGGGTGTCCAGGCCGGCCATGATCTTCAGGATCGTGGACTTTCCGGCACCGTTCGGGCCGACCATGCCGATCTTCGCGCCGGGCAGGAAGGCCATGGTGACGTCGTCGAGGATGAGCTTGTCGCCCACGGCCTTGCGGGCGCGGACCATGGAGTAGATGTATTCGGCCACGAGGGCGCTCCTTCTGTCGTCATGACGACGGTTGCGAGGGCTGCGGGTCGCTCTCCGGCGGTGTGCCGCGGGATCGACACTCCAGCCTACCCGGGGCGCGCGCTCTTCCTCCGCGGGACGGTTAGGGCCCGACGGGGACGGTCTTGCCGATCAGGCATCTGCCGCCGTCCACCTGCGGAAGCACCGACGTGACCGGATCCCCCGTGGAGGGCCCGACCTGCCCGACGAGGCACTGGTCC
>NZ_NCKN01000096.1 GCF_002257455.1 Microbacterium sp. 13-71-7 | reverse complement strand
GAGGTGGGGCCTGATCCCCACCTCGACCACCGACATGATCCACTGCGCCCGCTCTGTCGTATGCACGCCGAAGATGACGGCCGCCGCCATGACGAGGAACCACACCGCGCCGACCAGTGTCACGAGGAGGGTGTTGTTCGCCTGGTCGGGGGCGAACAGGGCGACGGTCATCTGGCCGGCGGGCAGGGCTCCCGCGACCATGAACACCGTCGCCGAGATCACCAGTGCCCACCCGGCGAAGAAGCCGAGGATCGGGTGCAGGCCGCGGGCCACCCAGGAGAACGACGCACCGGCATGGCTGTCGACCCTGGCGAGGTGGCTGAACGCGAACGCGATGCCGAGCATCGGGATGCCGCACCACAGCAGGGCCGCGGGTGCGCCGACGCCGGCGGCGCCGATCAGCAGGGCGGTGCTCGCCGCGATGGAGTAGGCTGGCGCGCTGCCGGCCACGGCCATCAGCGTCGAGCCTGCCTTGGACACGCCGCCGGCCTGCAGCGCGTGCTCCTGGTAGTCGATCGCGCGTTGCAGAGACGTCTCTGTCTCAAGCGGATTCTGGGTCACTCTGTTCCCCTGTCTCATGGTCGGGTGTGGGGGATGACAGGGGGACGCTAGCACCACGCGTCCCCCCGCGCCTAGAGTCGCGTCCGATGATTTCGGCAACGATTTCCGCAGCGGGGCGATTCGACGCGAAATGGCGCGGATTCGCGCGGGAATTGACATTCAATGCATAGGTTTCCGTTGCGAGATCGACGCAACGGATTCGAGATGCGCAGGTGGGTGCGGCCGCCCGCCGGAGCGGGATCCGGAGGCCTCCGCTAGCGCACGTCGAGCGCGAGGCGCGCCCCGAACAGCACGAGCACGCCCCCGGTGATCCGGTCCATCCAGCGGATCACCCGGGCGGAGCGGAGCTTCGGCGCGAGCCGGTTCGCGCCGAGGATGAGTACGCCCAGCCACACCGTGCCGAGCACGCAGTGCACCGCGGCGAGCAGCAGCCCGACGAGAAGCGGAGACTGACCGGCAGGGACGAACTGCGGGATCGTCGCCATGTAGAAGACGCCGACCTTCGGATTCGTGATGTTCGTGACGAGCCCGAGCAGGAATCCGCTCCGCGCCCCGCCGCGGGCGGGGGCGACGGCCTCGGCGGTCGGATCCCACCCGCGGCGGAAGGTCTTCACGATCATCGCCGCGCCGAGGTAGACGAGGTACGCCGCGCCCGCGTAAGCCAGCACCCGGTAGCCGACCTCGCTCGCCGCCAGCAGCGCGGCGGCGCCGGTGGCCGCCGCAGCACCCCAGATCAACGTTCCGGCCTGGATCCCGAGCAGCGCGGCGAAGCCGTAGCCCCGCCCCCGGGTGATGGTGCCGCGGACCACGAGCGCCGTGTCGAGGCCCGGGATGATCGTGAGCAGGCCGACGACGAGCGCGAACGAGAACAGGGCCTGGGCGAGCGTCATAGGACGACGGTAGCGCGCCAGGGCCCCGCCCGCGGTCGCGGGGCGGGCGGGGTCCTGGCGCTCCTCGTCAGCGCCCGGAGCGGCGCTTGTTGAACACGTCGAACGCGACGGCGGCGAGCAGCACGAGGCCCTTGATGAGCGCCTGGTACTCGGTGCCGACGCCGAGGATCGACATGCCGTTGTTCAGGATGCCGATGATCAGACCGCCGATGATCGCCCCGGTGATCTTGCCGATGCCTCCGGTGACCGCGGCGCCGCCGATGAACACGGCCGCGATCGCGTCCAGCTCGAACCCGTCGCCGTTGCGGGGGCTGGCGAGGTTCAGCTGGGAGGTGAACACGAGGCCGGCGAGCGCGGACAGCACCCCCATGTTGATGAACAGCGTGAACGTGACGCGCGGGGTCTTCACACCGGAGAGGCTCGCGGCGAGCGGATTGCCGCCGATCGCGTAGATGTGCCGGCCCCAGACGCTGCGGGACATGATCGCGGAGTAGACCACGGTCAGCACGCCCAGGATGACCAGGGCGATCGGGGTGCCGTTGTAGCTCGCGAGCAGGTAGGCGACGAGGGCGATCAGCAGGCTCGTGAAGGCGAGCTTGGCGATGAACCACCACAGCGGCTCGTCCTCCACGGCGAACTTCCGCCGCGTCATCCGGCCGCGGATCCCGAAGCCGATCATCCCCAGCACGACGAGCACCGCCAGGATGATCGTGAGCGGTTCGACGACCGTCTTCCCGCCGCCGAGATCGGGCAGGAAGCCGGCGCCGATGGCACGGAAGCCGTCCGGGAACGGCGAGATCGCGGTGTTCTGCAGCGTGATCTCGGTGAGCCCGCGGAACGTGAGCATGCCCGCCAGCGTCACGATGAACGCCGGGATCTTGAAGTACGCGATCCAGAAGCCCTGCCACGCGCCGATGAGCGCGCCGAGCACGAGGCACAGCACGACGGCGACCGGCCACGGCACGCCCATCTTGGTGATCAGCACTCCGGCGGCGGCGCCGATGAAGGCGACGACGGATCCCACGGAGAGGTCGATGTGCCCGGCGATGATCACCATCACCATGCCGATCGCGAGGATCAGGATGTAGCTGTTCTGGATGATCAGGTTCGACACGTTGATCGGTGCGAGCGTGATGCCGCCCGTCGTGATCTGGAAGAAGATCACGATCACGATCAACGCGATGAACAGGCCGATCTGCCGCAGCTGGCCGGTGAGGAACTCGAACGCGCTGCGCAGCGAATTCGTCTGGGGGGTGATGGATGAGCCGCTCATGCGGAGCCCACCTCCTTCTCCTGGGTCATGTAACGCATGAGGTTCTCCGCCGTGGCCTCGGCCCGCGGCACGTCCGCGGTGATGCGCCCCTCGGCGAGGGTGTAGATGCGGTCGCAGAGACCGATCAGTTCCGGCAGCTCGCTGGAGATGACGATGACGCCCTTGCCCTCGCTCGCGAGCTTGTTGATGATGCCGTAGATCTCGTACTTCGCCCCGACGTCGATGCCCCGGGTGGGCTCGTCGAGGATCAGCACGTCGGGGGACGTGTTCATCCATTTCGAGAGCACGACCTTCTGCTGGTTGCCGCCCGAGAGCTTGCCGACGACCGCCTCGACGGAGCTCGTCTTGATGTTCATGCTCTTGCGGTACGACTCCGCGACGATGCGCTCCCGGCTCTCGTTCACCCAGCCGATCTTCGCGATCCGGTCGAGCGCGGCGATCGTGATGTTCCGCTCGACGTCGTCGATGAGGTTCAGCCCGAACCTCTTGCGGTCCTCGGTCGCATAGGCGAGGCCGTGGTCGATGGCCTCCGACACGGTCCGCGTGGAGATCTCGGACCCGCGCTTGTAGACGCGGCCGGAGATGTTCACGCCGTAGCTGCGGCCGAACACGCTCATCGCGAGCTCGGTACGCCCGGCGCCCATGATCCCGGCGATGCCGACGATCTCGCCCTCCCGGACGAACAGGTTCGCCCCGTCGACGACCCTGCGCTCGTGATCCAGCGGGTGATGGACCGTCCAGTCCTCGATCCGCAGCAGCTCGCCGCCGATCTTCGGCGTGCGGTCGGGGAACCGGCTCGCGAGGTCCCGGCCGACCATGCCGCGGATGATCCGGTCCTCGCTCACGTCGTCGGTGCGCATCTCGAGCGTCTCGATGTTGCGCCCGTCGCGGATGACGGTGACCTCGTCGGCGATCGCCCGGATCTCGTTGAGCTTGTGGCTGATGATGATCGAGGTGATCCCCTCGTCGCGCAGGTGCGTGATGAGCTCGAGCATGTGCGCGGAGTCGTCGTCGTTGAGCGCGGCGGTCGGCTCGTCCAGGATCAGCAGCCGCACGCTCTTGGAGAGCGCCTTCGCGATCTCGACGAGCTGCTGCTTGCCGACGCCGATGTCGGCGATCTTGGTGGCGGGGTTCTCCTTGAGCCCCACGCTCGCCAGCAGCTTCGCGGCCTCCTGGTTGGTGGTGTTCCAGTCGATCCAGCCTCCGGACTGGCGCTCGTTGCCGAGGAAGATGTTCTCCGCGATCGACAGGTACGGGCTCAGTGCGAGCTCCTGGTGAATGATCACCACGCCGGCGGCCTCGGACTCGTTGATGCTCCTGAAGGCGACGGGCTCGCCGTCCAGGAGGATCTCCCCGTCGTAGGATCCGTGCGGGTAGACGCCCGAGAGCACCTTCATGAGGGTGGACTTGCCGGCGCCGTTCTCGCCGCAGATCGCGTGCACGTGGCCGCGCTGCACGGTGATCGACACGTCCTGCAGGGCCTTCACGCCCGGGAACGTCTTGGTGATCCCGCGCATCTCGAGGATGTTGTCACTCATCTCGCTCTCCTTTCGTCAGAGAGGGTGGCTGCGGGAGCGTCCGCAGCCACCCTTTCGAGGGAGGATTACTTGAGCTGGTCCTCGGTGTAGTACCCCGTGTCGAGGACGGCCTGC
Source organism: Microbacterium sp. 13-71-7 (assembly GCF_002257455.1). Classification (GTDB taxonomy): domain Bacteria; phylum Actinomycetota; class Actinomycetes; order Actinomycetales; family Microbacteriaceae; genus Microbacterium. Next base: position 9,770 of record NZ_NCKN01000096.1, on the reverse strand, counting down.
TTGTAGTTGTCCTTCGTGACCACGACCGGCTCGAACAGGAACGTCGGGACGACCTTGGTCTTGTTGTCGTAGGACTTCGTGTCGTTGACCTCGGGGGTCTTGCCGTTCAGCACGTCGTCGGCCATCTTCACGGCCTCGCCCGCGAGCTTGCGGGTGTCCTTGTAGATCGTCGAGTACTGCTGCCCCGCGATGATCGACTTCACCGACGGGATCTCGGCGTCCTGGCCGGTGATGGTCGGGAGCTTGTCCGTCGCGTAGCCGGCCCCGGTGAGGGCCGAGATGATGCCGATCGACAGGCCGTCGTACGGCGAGAGCACCCCGTCGACCTTCTGGCCGTTCGAGTAGGTCGAGGCGATGAGGTCCTGCATGCGCTTCTTGGCGACATCGGCCTGCCAGCCCTGCGTGGCGACCTGGGTGAACCCGGTCTGACCGCTGCCCACCTTCACGACGCCCTTGTCGAGGTAGGGCTTGAGGGTGTCCATCGCGCCGTTGAAGAAGAACGTGGCGTTGTTGTCGTCCGGGCTGCCGGCGAAGAGCTCGATGTTGAACGGCCCCGCGGTGCCGGTGTCCTTGCCGGTCTTGTCGAGCACGCCGAGGCCCTCCAGGAGGCTGGTCGCCTGCTGCACCCCGACCTTGTAGTTGTCGAAGGTCGTGTAGAAGTCCACGTTCTTGTTGCCGTTGATGAGCCGGTCGTACGCGATGACCTTCACGCCCTTGGACGCGGCCTGGTCGAGCTGGCTGGACAGGGCCGTGCCGTCGACGGAGGCGATGATCAGGACCTTCGCGCCCTTGGTGAGCATGTTCGAGATCTGCTGCACCTGCGTGGGGATGTCGTCGTCCGCGTACTCGAGGTCGACCTTGTAGCCGAGCTTCTCCAGGCCCGCCTTGACGGCGTCGCCGTCGTGGATCCAGCGGGTCGACGTCTTCGTCGGCATCGCGACACCGACCAGGGCGCCCTTGTTGGCGCCGGGTTCCGCCGTGTCGGATCCGCCGCCGCGGTTGCCCGCGCAGGCGGTCATGGTGAGGGCGAGGGTGACGGCGGCTGCGACGCCGACGACCAGTCTCTTGAGCTTCATGTGATTCCTTTCGTCGAGCGGCCGCCATGGCGCGCTCGGGACAGCGGAGGGCGCGCCGATGACACGATCGAATCGCCCGGTCATGATCTGCGCCCCGCGGGGCGAGGATGACGTCCGCATCACTGCGGACGTCGGTTCGTGGTGCTGTTCGCACGGGGCCGATCGCCGCCGACCTCATGCGCTCCGACGGCGAGGAGGTTCGGAATCCGACCCCTTCGTCGCCACGGCTGTGACCGATCACACCCGCAGGAGCGATCATCTGGCGAACCGGTCACATTTGTCAAGAGAGGGACGGCAGGTCGCGACGGCGCCGGGCGCGAAGGGTGTCAGGGGCGGGCGTCGGCGGCGGCTCAGAGCGAGCGGGGCGCGGCGGTCGACGCACGCACGATCAGCTGCGGGACCAGGGGCTCCTGCGCCAGGTCCTCTCCGCCGAGCTGCGCCAGCAGCATCCCGATCGTCCGCCGGCCGAGCTCGACGAAGTCCTGACGGACCGTGGTGAGCGGCGGGAAGAAGTGCGCGGCCTCCGGGATATCGTCGAACCCGACGACGCTGACGTCCTCCGGCACCCTGACGCCGAGCTCGCGGCAGGCGTGCAGGAAGCCGAGCGCCATCGAGTCGTTCCCCGCGAAGACGGCGGTGAAATCCGGCATCCGGAGCAGGCTCATGCCGGCCTCGTAGCCGAACTGCGCGGTCCAGTCGCCCAGGAGCGGAGCGCGCACGCGCAGGTCGCGTGCGTCGAGCTCCCGCAGGTAGCCGACCATGCGCGCCTCGGCCTCCGTCCAGTTCTGGGGGCCGGCGAGGTGCACGATGAACTCGTGCCCGAGGTCGGCGAGATGGGCCACCGCCGCCCTGGCGCCCGCGATCTGGTCCATCGCCATCGAATGACGTTCGCCGCTCGGGCCGAGCGCCACGATGGGCACGTCCACGCTCATCCCGCCGACCTCGCTCAGGACCTCCTGCTGCGGCGCGATTACGATGATCGCCTCGACCGCGTGACTGAGCAGATCGTCGATGCTGGCGCGCACGGACTCCGGCTCGCCGGAGCGCAGATTGGCGATGGACAGCCGGTAGCCGGCGTCGCGCGCCGCGAACTCGATCGCGGTGATGGCCGTGGCGGGCCCGTACAGCGCGCTGTGCGCCGTGAGCACGCCGATCGTGCGGGAGCGGTTCGTCGACAGCGCCCGCGCGACGGGGTTCGGACGGTAGCCGAGCCGGTCGATGACCGACTGCACGTGCTCGCGCGTCTTCTCCCGGATCCGGTCGCTGCCGTTCAGCACCCGCGACACCGTCTGGTACGAGACTCCGGCTTCGCGCGCGACGTCGCGGATGTTCAGGGCGCGAGGCGGCTCGCTCTCCACAGCCACGCGCACCTCCGTTCCGATCGGTCAGACTCATTATCCGCGAGGCGCCGGAGGCGCCGGACCGTCGGCCGCTTCCCCTGCGGCGCCCCATCGGGAATAGGCTGGTTCCACGTCACGCAAACCCCGTTGCATACAGCGCAATCGAATCGAGGAGCCGCCGTGCTGAACCTTCTGCCCCAGCCATCCCGCGTCGAGGCCGGATCCGGCGAGTTCCCGCTCTCCCCGGCCGTCCGGATCCGCGTCGCGGAACCCCTGCGGGCGGCGGCGGAGCGGCTGCAGGAGACGCTGCGCGCAGGGCTGGGCCTGACACTCGGCCTGGCCGACACCACGGAGGACGAGCGCCCAGCCATCGCGTTCCTCGTCGACCCGCTCCTCGCCGAGGAGGCGTACGCGCTCACGGTGCGCGAGGACGGCATCGCGATCGCCGCGGCCGACGTCCGGGGCGCGCACCACGCGGTGCAGGCGCTCCTTCAGCTGCTGCCCCCGCGCGCGTACCGGCGAGCCCCCATCGCCTCGGATCCCGCCGTCGCCGTGCCGGCGGTGCGCATCGAGGACGCACCGCGGTACCGCTGGCGCGGCCTCATGCTCGACGTCGCACGGCACTTCGCCCCGACCGCCGAGGTGCTGCGCGTCATCGACCAGCTCGCCATGCACCGGCTCAACGTCCTCCACCTCCACCTCACCGACGACCAGGGCTGGCGGGCGCAGATCCGCAAGTACCCCCTGCTGACGGAGGTCGGCGGGTGGCGCCCGTCGTCGCAGCGCGGATCCGGGCCCGGATCCACGCAGGACGGCATGCCGCACGGCGGCTTCTACACGCAGGACGATCTGCGCGAGATCGTCGCCTACGCCGCCGCGCGCGGGATCACGGTGGTGCCGGAGATCGAGCTGCCCGGCCACGTGCAGGCGGCGATCGCGGCCTATCCGCGGCTCGGCCTGGTCGCCGAGCCGCTCGACCCGTGGACCGGATGGGGCGTCAACCCGCACGCGCTCAACGTCGAGGAGGAGACGGTCGCCTTCTTCTGCGACGTGCTCGACGAGATCATCGAGCTCTTCCCCTCCGACGTCATCGGCATCGGAGGCGACGAGTGCCGCAAGGACGAGTGGCGGGCCGACGCCCGCACCCAGGAGCTCATGCGCGAACGCGGCCTCGCCACGGAGGACGAGCTGCAGAGCTGGTTCATCGCCCGGATCGACGAGCACGTCCGCTCCCGGGGGCGCCGGCTGTACGGCTGGGACGAGATCCTCGAGGGCGGCACCGTCTCGGGTGCGACGGTCGCCTCCTGGCGCGGCACGGCGGGCGCGGTCATCGCGGCGCGACGCGGATCCGATGTGGTGATGTGCCCGGAGGACACGGTCTACCTCGACTACCGGCAGTCCGACTCCCCCGACGAGCCCATCCCGACCGGCCTCGTGACGACGGTCGCGCATGTGCGCGCCTTCGATCCGATCCCGACGGCGCTCGAGACCGAGCACCGCGGGCGCATCCTGGGCGGTCAGGCGAACCTGTGGGCGGAGCACGTCGACTCCGCCCGCCGCCGCGACTACCAGCTCTTCCCCCGGCTGTGCGCTCTCGCGGAGGCACTGTGGAGCGGACAGGATCCGGACGCCGTCGGCTCGTTCCCCGAGCGGCTCGATGGGCATCTCGCGCGCCTGGACGCGGCAGGGATCGAGTACCGCCCTGAGGCCGGGCCCCAGCCGTGGCAGCGGGTCCCCGGGGTGCCGGGCAAGACGTTCGACCGCGCGGAGCGCGCGGCCGAGATCGCCCGGCTCACCGCGAACCTGGCGTGAGCCCCGCCGCGCGCGTCAGCCGCGGAAGGCGCGTCAGCCGCGCGCGGCGGCGAGGAAGGCCTTCGCCTTCGCGGTGACCGCGTCCCAGTCGCCCGCGGCGACGTCGGCGGCAGAGACGACGCTCGACCCGGCCGTCACCGCGATCGCCCCCGCGCGCAGGTAGTCGGCGGCGTTGCCCTCGTGCAGACCGCCGGAGGCGACGAGGGGCAGCTGCGGGAGCGGCCCCGCGAGGTGCCGGAAGTACCCGGCGCCCACGGTCTCGGCGGGGAAGATCTTCACCGCGGCGGATCCCAGCCTGGCGGCGGTGAGCGCCTCGGTCGGGGTGAACGCGCCCATGATCACCGGCACGCCGTGCTCCCCCGCGACCTCGGCCACCTCGGCGATGACGGCGGGGGTCACCAGGAACGCGGCGCCGGCGGCGATCGCGTCGCGCGCCTCGGCCGCGGTCGTGACCGTGCCTGCGCCCACCCGCACGCCGCGGGCCTCGGCGCTCGCGGCGATGAGCCCGGTGACCCCCGGGGTGGTGAACGCGAACTCGACCACGTGGATCCCGCCCGCGGCGAGGGCCGCCAGCAGCGGCAGCGGATCCGGGATGCGCGCGAGGCGCGGCAGCGCGAGCGCCGCGTCCCGGCGCAGCAGCGCCATCACGTCCTCCGTCGTGGTCGCGTCGTCCTCGATGTCGGCGCTCATCGCGTCCCCTCCTTCGTCGCGCGCAGGCTCCGGCCCGACACGCTCTCTGTGCGTTCGCCGTCGCGGACCGCGAGCCGGCCGTTGACCCAGACGCCTGCCATGCCCGTCGCCGTCCGGCGGGGCTGCTCGAACGTCGCGCGGTCCTGGATGCGCTCGGGATCGAACAGCACCAGGTCCGCCGCGAACCCCTCGCGGACGAGGCCGCGATCGGCGAGGCGCAGTCGCCGGGCCGGGGTGGCGCTCAGGTGGCGGACCGCCTCCTCGAGCGTCAGCACGCCGAGCTCGCGCACGTAGCGCGCGAGGTAGCGCGGGAATGTCCCCCAGGAGCGCGGGTGCGGGCGGTCGCCGACGAGGATCCCGTCGCTGCCGCCGGTGTGCCGCGGGTGGCGCATGATGGCCTGCACGTTGTCCTCGTGGCCGATGTGCATGAGCACGCCCGTCGCGAACTCGTCGGCGAGGAGTATGCGGATGACGGCGTCCACCGGCTCCTCGCCGGTCGACGCGGCGATCTCGGCGATCGTGCGGCCGACGAGGCCTGCGAGCTCCGGACGGCCCACGCCGGAGATCTGGATCAGGGTCCAGTCGGCGCGCTCGCCGTGGAAGCCGTCGCAGCCGTCCACGTCCAGGGCCTGCACCAGGGCGTCCCGGTCGGCGCCGGCGGCGAGCCGGTCGCGCAGGGCGTCGAGGCCGCCGGCGGCGATCCAGCTGGGCAGGAGGGCCACGAGCGTGGTCGCGCCGGGCAGGTAGGGGTAGCTGTCCATCGTGATGTCGACGCCGTCGGCGAGGGCCTGGTCGATGAGCTCCAGGAACCGGGGCGCGGCGCTCGCGTTCGGCGCGAAGTTGAGCGTCGCGTGCGCGAGATGCAGTGCGCAGCCCGTCTCCCGGGCGATGCCGATCACCTCCGCATAGGCGTCGAGCGCGCCGGCGCCGTAGGACCGGGTGTGCGGGGCGTAGAAGCCGCCGTGCTCTGCCACCACCTCGCAGAGGGCGGTGAGCTCTGCGGTGTCCGCGTACATCCCCGGCACGTAGGTGAGGCCGCTGGAGAGCCCGACCGCCCCCGCCGACAGCGAGTCGGCGAGGATCGCGCGCATGTCCGCGATCTCGGATCCCGTCGCGCCGCGGCTGCCGGATCCGACCGTGAGCAGGCGCAGGTTGCCCTGCGGGACGAGCACCGCGGTGTTGGTGGCCGTGCCCTGCGCGAGCCGGTCGAGGTAGCCCGCCATGTCGCGCCAGCCGATCGCGAGCCCGGCGTGCCCGTTCCAGCCCGCGATCTGGCGGCGCACGCCGTCGAGGATCGCGTCGTCGACCGGCGCGTAGCCGATGCCGTCCTGCCCGATGACCTCGGTCGTGATCCCCTGTCCCACCTTGGCGATGTGCGAGGGGTCCGCGAGCACGGCGAGGTCGGAGTGCGCGTGCATGTCGATGAAGCCGGGGGCGAGCACGAGTCCCTCCGCGTCCCAGACGTCCGCGTCCTCCTCCACGCTCAGGGCGCCGGCCGGGGCGATCGTCTGCACCCGGTCGCCGCGGAGCAGGACGTCCGCGGTGCGGCGGGGGGATCCGGTCCCGTCGACGACGGTCGCGTGCCGGAGGAGGGTCGGTGCGGAGGAGGCGGGGGTCATGCTCAGAACACGGTCTCCACGGCGTCGACGACGAGGGGATCCGGTGCATCGGCGTCCGCGACGACGGGGATCAGGCGCCATTTGTCGAGCACCGTGCACGGGTGCGACAGCCCGAGCCGCACCACGTCGCCCACCCGCAGTCGTGACGCGGCACCGGAGGCTACGGCCTCGTCGCCGAGCCGGAGGAACAGGTGCTGGTCGTTGAGCGCGGACACGTGGCTGCCCGCGAGCACGTCGTCGTCCTCGGCGCGTCCCGCGACGCGCTGGGCGACCGGCAGTCCCTCGTCGAACGAGGCGTCGCGACGACCGCAGTCGAGCAGTGCGAGGCCCGGCTCCGGCCGCGACAGCACCCGCGCCCACACGTGCATCGCGGAGCGGAACGGCACGTCGCCGATCGTGCGGCCCATCGGGCTGATCCCCGCGTAGAAGCCGTCGTCGTGGATCTGGAACGCGCCGGAGCGCACCACGACGTCCGCGTCGGGGCACAGCGGCGGCAGCACGGCGCCGACGCGGTCGAAGTAGGCGCTGCCTCCCGCGGTCACCACGGGGCGCACGCCTTCCGGATAGAGGCCCGCGTCGGCGAGCTCGCGATGGAGGCCCGCGAGGTCGGCGAGGTACGCGTCCACCCGCGCGATCGCGGCGTCTCCGGCGTCGTGCGCGAGGGCGCCCTCATAGCCGCCGACGCCGGCCAGCTCGAGCACCGGCGAGGCGGCGATGGCCTCGGCGATCGCCCGCGCGGTGGCGCGGTCGCGGGCGCCGGTGCGCCCGCCTGCTCCGCCGAGTTCGACGAGCACGCGGAGCGGTCGCGGCGCGCCCCCGCTCAGCGCGGCCTCCATCGCGCGGACGACGTCGACGCCGTCCGCCCAGCTCAGGATCTCGGCCTCGGGATGCGCGGCCAGCTCATCGGCGATCCAGCGCAGCCCGATCGGATCCACGACCTCGTTCGCGATGAGGATGCGGCGCACGCCGTGGGCACGGCCGACCTGCGCCTGCCACGGCGTGGCGAGGGTGAGGCCCCACGCGCCGGCGCCCAGGGGCCGGTCGTCGAGCAGCTGTCGCCAGAGCGCAGGGGCCATCGTCGTCTTGCCGTGCGGGGCCAGCAGCACGCCGGCCTGCTGCGCCCAGTCGGCCATGCGCGCGACGTTGTGCGCCATCGCGCCCGCGTCGAGCGTGAGCAGCGGCGTGGCGAAGTCGGAACGCACGGGCTCCGTCGCCAGGAACTGCTCCACCGTGCGGCCGTGCGCGGACGGCGGGAAGGACTTGTCCTGCACGGACAGCGGGCTGGCACCACTCGAAGACGTCTGCACCCTTCCATGATGCCGTCGTGTTGCGTTCTATGCAATCGGCGTTGCATCCGGTTGCACCGCTGGATATCCTCGATCCATGCCCGCGTCCGACGTCTCAGCCGCGACCCCGGAGGAGCTCCGATGAACCAGACCGTGACCCGCGCGCTGGACCTGCTCGTCGCCCTGCAGGACGGCGCGCGCACCCTGGACGAGTGCGCCGAACGGCTCGGCGTGCACAAGTCGACCGTGCTCCGCCTGCTGCAGACGCTCGAGGCGCAGCGCTTCGTGACGCACGACGCGCAGCACCGCTACCGGCTCGGGAGCAGACTGTTCGACCTCGCCGGCGCCGCTCTGGCCCAGCGCGACGTGCGCGAGGTGGCCCGCCCGCATCTCGAGCGGCTCAACGACCGCACGGGCCAGACCGTGCACCTCGCCGCCTACGAATCGGGCGACGTCGTCTACATCGACAAGCTCGAGGCGCGCACGGGCATCCGGATGTACTCGCGCGTGGGCCTGCGCGCCCCGCTGCACAGCACGGCCGTGGCGAAGGTGCTGCTCGCTGATCTCCCCGCGTCAGCGCGACGGGAGATCGCGGAGCGCATCGACTACGTGCCGTACACGGAGCGCACCATCGCGAACGCGGCGGACTTCCTCGCCGAGCTCGACCGCGTGCGCGCCGACGACTTCGCGCGCGACAGCGGCGAGCACGAGAGCTTCATCAACTGCATCGCCGCGCCCATCCGCGACGGCAGCGGCGCGGTCGTCGCCGCGGCGTCCGTGTCGGTGCCGACCATGTCGCTGCCCGCGCACGAGGTGCTGGCGCTGCTGCCGCAGCTCGTGGAGGCGACGCAGGCGGCATCCGCAGACCTGGGCTGGGCACCGCGCCCCGCCGCCGACCGAGAGGAACGACCATGACAGAGCAGACCCGGAAGACCCGCGTGCTCACGACCGACGCCCCGGCCCCCGCTCACGTGTTCTCGCAGGGGGTGCGCAAGGGCCCGATCGTGCAGGTGTCGGGTCAGGGCCCTGTTGACCCGGCGACGAGCGAGTACCTCTTCCCGGGCGACGTCGCCGCGCAGACCATCCGCACCCTCGAGAACGTGCGCGCGATCGTCGAGGCGTCGGGGGCCACCTTCGACGACGTGGTGATGCTGCGCGTGTACCTGACCAAGCGCGAGGACTTCGCGATCATGAACGAGGCCTACGGCGAGTTCGTCACGAAGCACACCCCGAGCGGCGTGCTCCCCTCGCGCACCACGGTGTTCACGGGACTGCCCCGCGAGGAGATGCTCGTCGAGATCGACGCGCTCGCCGTCGTCGCCTGAGCGGCGGGCTCCGACGCCCGCCCCCGAGGTCCGGTCCCCCGAGGTTCTCGGCGGGACCGGATCCGTCTCAGAGCTCGATCTGCGACCCCATCACGATCACGCGGTCGCGGGGCAGCCCGAAGTGGTCGCTCGCGTCCGTCGTGATGTGCGAGGCCGCCAGGAACAGCCGCTTGCGCCAGCGCGCCATGCCGCCCCCGCGGCCCTCGCGCAGCTCGATCTTCGAGAGGAAGTACGTGGCGTTGTCCAGGTCGATCCAGCCCTGCGTCTTGTGCGGCGGGATGCTGCGCAGCGCGCGGGGCAGATCGGGCTTCTCCGCATAGCCGAATCTCGCGGAGATGTAGAGGATCCCGTCGGTCGGATCCCCCAGGTCGTCGACCGTGCAGCGCTTCGTCTGCGGGATGCGTGGCACGTTCTGGATGTCCACGGACAGGATGATCACCCTGGCGTGGCGCACGTGGTTGTGCTCGACGTTGGCGCGCAGCGCGAGCGGCGTCGTGGTGCCGCCGGGGTTGAGGAAGATGGCCGTGCCCGGCACCCGGTCGATGAGCTTCGGATGCGTGCGCAGATTACTCACGAAGTCGGCCAGCGAACCCTCCGCCTCGGTACGGCGCGCGGTGATGAG
>NZ_NCKN01000422.1 GCF_002257455.1 Microbacterium sp. 13-71-7 | reverse complement strand
ATCCGGATCTTCGATCGTGAACGTGACGGGTGCGGGTGGCCGGTCGATGTAGATCGCGCCCGCGGGGCTGGTCCATTCCAGGACCCCCGCGCCGCGTTGCTTCACTTTCCAGGCCGTCTGATGTTTCAGGACGTGGTGGCGTCGGCAGAGTCCGCCGAGGTTTCCCTCCTCGGTGGCGCCGCCGTAGGCGGCGTCGATGGTGTGGTCGAGGTCTTGGGTGCGGGGTGGGAGTCCGCAAGTCGGGAACCGGCACCGGGAATCCCTCGCATGCAGGAGGCGGCGCAGGTCTGCGTTGGGCCGGTAGTGGTCGACGGCGAGGATCGCCCCCGTCACGGGGTGGGTGAGCACCCGCTCCCAGGCGGTGGCTCCGCCGGCGAGGGTGCGGGCGGTGTGCGTGTCGATGGGGTGCCCGCCGGCGAGCTCGCCGGGCTGCTCGGTGCGGACACCGAACATGGTGCCAGCGGTGCCGGCCGTGCCCTCCGGCGACCCGGATCCATCGACAGCGTCGGCAGTGCCGTCGGCCGCTTCGGTGGCGTCCGCGCTGAGGAGGGTGAGGACCGGTACGGTGAGCTCGACTCGCGCGTGGATCGCGGACAGCAGCCCGGCCGCGGTGTCGTGCCCGGACGCGGCCCCGGTGAGCAAGGTGTCCGCACACAGATCCGCGCGCAACTGATCCATGGTCCGCTCATCACGAGCGTCGCCGAGCCCGTCCGGATCAGGAGAGCCCGCGCCCTTCGCGGCCTGCGCGTTCGCGACGCTCAACGCTCGTGCCTGCTGGGTGAGCCGGTCGTAGATCCCGTCGATGATCGCGGCGGAGTGGATCACCCCGAGGGCCTTCTGCCCGTCGCCGAGGTCTTCCCGCCACACCCGCCGGTCCGCTTGCGCGTCCCGGTGCCGGTCGGTCAGACTCCGCGGGGCGAGCCGTTCCGCGACCCGGTCCACGATCCGCTTCGCCCGATGCGGGGTCTCCCCGGCACACACCTCGACCGCGATGCCCTCGAACTCCGCCCGCACCGCGTCGTTGTCGAGGCGGGCGCCGGCGTCCTGGATCACCCGCACATGCGCGGCGTTGATCCGCGCCTGCGTGAACGCCCGCATGACTTCCGGGAACTTCGTCATCAGATCCGCGGCCCGCGCCATCCGGCCCTGCACCACCCGATCC
>NZ_NCKN01000421.1 GCF_002257455.1 Microbacterium sp. 13-71-7 | reverse complement strand
CCGCGAGCGGGAAGAGCAGCAGACCGGCGTTGCCGACCTCGGTGTCGGTGCGGCCGGCGGCGAGCACGTGCCGTCCGTCCGCGCTCCAGCCGACCGCGCTCGCCTGTACAGCGGCGGCGCTGACCCGTACCGGGGCGCTGTTCGCATCGGTCGACGAGGTGACGAAGACCTGGATGCGCAGGGTGAGGTCGGCGTCGTCGTCGGGCGCCGAGGAATAGGCGAGGAGGGATCCGTCGGGCGACCAGAACGGGTCGGAGGCGTGCGCGTGGCCGCGGGTCAGCACCGCGACGGCCCCGGTGGCGACGTCGACGACGTGCAGCTGCTGCACGAGCGTGCCGAGCCTGCCCGCGCCGTCGATCTTGTACCCGAGGCGGTCGGCGACGGTCGGCGCGGAGCGGCGGGTGAGGATCGTCTCGGCGCCCTCGCCGGGAAGGGCCGCGCTGTCCACCGGGGCGGCGAACGCGATGCGCGCACCGTCGGGGCTCCACTGCGGGGAGCCGGCGCCGAGCGGCAGCGCGGTGAGCGCGCGGGCCTCGCCGCCCGACGCGGGAAGCACCCAGAGCTGCGCCGGGCCGTCCTCGGCGCGCAGGAATGCGAGCGCGGATCCGTCCGGGCTCCATACGGGGGTGCTGTCGGCGTCCCCGCGGGTGAGCCGCTCGGGCTCGCCGCCCGTCGTGGAGACCTGCCAGAGCGATCGACGATCGCGGTCGGCGTCGCGGTCGGTCGTGCGCAGCGCGTACACGACGCGCGTGCCGTCGGGGGAGAGGGCGGGCTGCTCGGGGGAGGCGATGGCCAGGAGGTCGTCGACGGTCGCGGTGCGGTTCATGCGGACTCCAATCGGTGGTCGGTACTCACTGTGTCCGCGCGGGCACAGCGGATGTTGTCCTGCCCGCCGAAAGGCCCGCGCCCTCTTGGGCGCCGTGCACAGGCCGGGCCGAGGGGTCGGACCCGAGCCCGGCGAAGTGGCAGGAGGCGCCGCGGACGCCCGTGGGGAGGACGGGGATCACGGTGCGGCAGACCGCCCGATCCGGATGCGCGACCGGCCCGATCGGGCACCGCGGGTGGAAGCGGCACCCGCTCGGCGGGGAGTGCGGGTCCGGCGGTTCCGCGTCGAGCGCCGCGGCGTCGCCCGTGCGCAGCAGGTCGCCGTTCCTGGTCGGTGCGGCGGCCA
>NZ_NCKN01000095.1 GCF_002257455.1 Microbacterium sp. 13-71-7 | reverse complement strand
ATGTCAGGCCTCCCCGTTCCCGGAGCCGGAGTCGGTCCCCGAGCTGGTCGAGGGACGCACGGTGCGCCGCTCGATGCGCTTCTCGATGTCGGATCCGACCTCGACCACGCGGTGCACGTACACGCCGGGCAGGTGGATCTGATCCGGATCCAGCTCCCCCGGCTCGACGAGCCGCTCGACCTGCGCGATGCAGATGCGGCCCGCCATGGCGGCGAGCGGGTTGAAGTTGCGCGCGGCCTTGTTGAAGATCAGGTTGCCGTGCCGGTCCCCGAGCGCGGCGTGCACGAGCGCGAAATCCGTGGTGATCGCCTCCTCGAGCACGAACTCGCGCGGCTGCCCGTGCAGTTCGAAGGTGCGCACGTCCTTGGCGGGCGAGGCGATCGCGACCGACCCGTCGGCGGCGTAGCGCCGCGGCAGGCCGCCCTCGGCGACCTGCGTGCCGACCCCGGTCTGCGTGTAGAACGCGGCGATCCCGGATCCGCCGGCGCGGAGCTTCTCGGCGAGCGTGCCCTGCGGCGTCAGCTCGAGCTCCAGCTCGCCGGACAGGAACTGGCGCTCGAACTCCTTGTTCTCCCCCACGTAGGAGGAGGTCATCTTGCGGATCCGCTGCGCGCCGAGCAGCAGCCCGAGCCCCCAGTCGTCGACGCCGCAGTTGTTGCTGACCACGCTGAGACCCGACGTGCCCTGGGCGAGGAGCGCCCCGATCAGCGCGCTCGGGTTCCCGGAGAGCCCGAATCCGCCGACGGCGAGCGAGGCCCCGTCCGGGATGTCGGCCACCGCGTCCGCCGCGGAGGCCCATTTCTTGTCGATCACGCGCCACTCCTTCGTGTGGGATACGGTTCCACTCTGCGCCGGGGCGACGGGTCATTCAAGCCCGCGCTTGCGATGTGGTCGTCCACGTCAGTAGCGTCCACATCATGGAACAGGCGTCTCCCGCGAAGCGCTCCGTCCCCGGAGCCCAGGCGATCGCGCGCGCCGCCGAACTGCTCCGCCTCGTCACGGCCTCCCCCGACGGCGCCGCATTGCAGCGGCTCGCCGCGACCTCGGGGCTCAGCCGTTCGACCGTGCACCGCCTGCTCTCGGCGCTGCGCGCGGAGGGCCTCGTCGACCAGGATCCGCAGACGGCCCTCTGGATGCCCGGCCCGGAGCTCTACCTCATGGGAACAGTGGCCGCGGCGCGTTACGACATCACCGAGTTCGCACGCGACATCGTCCGATCCCTGGCGGTGAAGACCGAGGAGAGCGCGTTCCTCTCGGTGCGCAGGGCGGACGAGACCGTGTGCCTGCTGCGCGAGGAGGGGGCGTTCCCCATCCGCTCCTTCGTGCTCAGCGAGGGCGTGCGCTTCCCGCTCGGCGTCGCGAGCGCCGGACTCGCGATCCTCTCGTTCCTGCCTGACCACGATGTGGATGCGTATCTGGCGCGCCATCCCGAACTCGGCGAGCGCTGGGGGCGCACGCACGCGCCGACTCCGCTGCGCCGGCGTCTCGCGGAGACGAAGGCACGGGGATACGCCGTGAACCCCGGCCTGATCGTCGAGGGCAGCTGGGGCATGGGCGCCGCGGTGTTCGACCGCGACGGACGGCCGGAGTGGGCACTGAGCCTGACCGGCGTCGAATTCCGGTTCGGCCCCGATCGCCTGCCCATGCTCGGCCGCACCCTGCTCGCACACGCCCACCAGCTCTCCGCGCGGATCGCCGGCCGCGCCTCACGCTGAGCGCGGCGCCCCACCGAGTGGATCCTGGCGCGCCGGGCCGCGGCGCCAGCTCGCTCCCGTCGCACAAGTTGCCGCTCTGCGCCGCGTTGAGCGGCATCTTGTGCGACGGGAGCACGCAGCGCATTGCTATTTACATACCAGTAGTTATATACTTCAGTTATGAATCACGGAGAGATCCTGCAGTCGATCGTCTTCTCGACGCACGCGCTCACCCGGATCGCCGCGCAGGAGGCCGGCAACGACGCTCCTGCGGCGCAGTGGCGAGCACTGAGCCTGCTCGACGGCAACAACGGGCAGCGGGTGGGCGAGCTGGCTCGAACGAGCCGCACGACGCAGCCGGGGATGACCCGGATGCTCGGCCAGCTCGAACAGGAGGGCCTCGTGCTGCGCTCCCCCGACCCCGAGGACTCCCGCGCGACGGTCGTCACGATCACGGCGGAGGGGCGCGCCGCCCTGCATGCCTGGCGCGACGAGATCCAGCGGATCCTCGCTCCGCGATTCAGCGACCTCGACGACTCGGACTGGGAGCACCTCTCCCGCGCCGCCGAGATCCTGCACACCCATTCGCTTCTGGAAAGGACAGCACGTTGAGTACCACCGATTCCTCGGTATCGATCTGGAAACAGCCCGCACAGGTCTGGGCCGTCGCCTTCGCCTGCGTCGTGGCGTTCATGGGCATCGGGCTGGTCGACCCGATCCTCCCCGCGATCGCCGAGTCGCTCAAGGCGACCCCGGTGCAGACCGAGCTGCTGTTCACCAGCTACCTGCTCGTCACCGGTGTGGCGATGCTCTTCACGAGCTGGATCTCCAGCCGGATCGGCGCCAAGGCCACCCTGCTCATCGGCCTCGCGCTCATCGTGGTCTTCGCCCTGCTGTGCGCCCTGAGCGGCAGCGTCGACATGATCATCGGCTTCCGCGCCGGCTGGGGTCTCGGCAACGCGCTGTTCATCTCGACCGCGCTCGCGACCATCGTCGGAGCGGCGAGCGGTGGCTCCAGCGCCGCCATCATCCTCTACGAGGCCGCCCTCGGCCTCGGCATCGCGATCGGCCCGCTGCTCGGCGGGCTCCTCGGCGAGGTCGCCTGGCAGGGCCCGTTCTTCGGCGTCGTCGTGCTCATGGCGATCGGCTTCATCGCGGTGCTGACGCTGCTCCGCGGCCCGTTCGAGAAGCGTCAGCCCGTGCCGTTCTCCGCGCCGTTCAAGGCGCTCGGCCGCCCCGCTCTCGGTGTGCTGGCCGTCGCCGCGCTGTTCTACAACATCGGCTTCTTCGTGCTGCTGGCGTTCTCCCCGTTCCCGCTCGGCTTCAGCGCGATCGGCATCGGCCTGACGTTCTTCGGCTGGGGCATCGCGCTCGCGGTCACGAGCGTCTGGGTGGCTCCGATCCTGCTGCGCCGCATGCCGATCACCCGGATCATCCTGTTCGTGCTGCCCCTGCTGGCGATCGACCTCATCGTGGCCGGAATCCTGGTGGCGATCCCGATGGCGCTCGTGATCTGCATCATCGTCGGCGGCCTGCTGCTCGGCATCATGAACACCGTGCTCACCGAGGCCGTCATGGAGGCGACGGATCTGCCCCGCTCGGTCGCATCGTCCGCCTACTCCGCGGTGCGCTTCATCGGCGGCGCCGTGGCCCCTCCCCTCGCGGCGCTCCTGTCGCACCTCTGGGGCGACACCGTCCCGTACCTGTTCGCGGGGGTCTCCGTGCTGATCGCCGCGCTCGTGGTGCTCTTCGGTCGTCGCGCGCTCGCGCACATCGATCGCGGCTCGCACGACGCCGCGGAGGATGCGGAGGCGATCCTCATCGGCGACGCCGCCTGAGGATCCGCACCCGACCCGAACGGGTGCCGCGAAACGGCCCGTCCCGCACAACGGTGCGCGGGGCGGGCTTCGTCGTCGGCGGCGGGCTCTACGCTGGAGACATGCTGATCGGTCTCATGCGCCCCGTCGAGTCCAAGACCCACACCGTGCAGGCCGAGGAGCTGGACGAGATCCAGGACCTGCTCGCCGCAGAGACCCCCGAGGGATGGCAGCTCGCGTCCGCTCCCGTCGCGATGGCGAAGAAGGACACGGTCCTCACCGCGGAGGGCACGATCGTGCGCCGCGATGGCGTGCAGGAGATCGAGGCCGATGACATGGCCGCCCTCGAGGCGAAGGTGCCGGAGGGGTATCAGCTGCTTTCCGTGCGGGTCGTCTGAGCGCGCAGGAACGCGCTCAGAGCGCGCGCACGCGGTTGTTCCGCGCGTTGTGCTCCAGCTCCACCAGCCCGAGCTGTTCGAGCAGCGGCGGCAGATACATGCCGAAGCGTCCGCGATAGCCCTTGCGCAGTCCGTACCAGCCGCCGACCGGATTGTCCTCGGCGCGGCCGAACGCCTCCACGGTTCCCTCGGCCGCGGGCTTCTGCTCGTCCGCGGCCCCGAGCGGCACCCAGTCGCCCTGGGCCCGCAGCCAGGCGTGCAGATCCTCGATCGCCCTCGACTGGTATCGCAGGGTGGTCGAGCCGACCTGGCAGACGAGCTCGTCGCCGTCGCGGTGCATCGTGTACTCACTCGAGCCCGGCGCCGTGCGCAGCCGCCACGGGCTCTCCGCCGTCCCATCCCCATCGGTCATGGCGCGAGTCTACTGAGCGCGACCGGCGGCGGCGAGAGTCCTCAGGCGGTCGAACTCCTCGCCGGCGACAGATCCCGCGATCGGGGGAACGGTGCGGCCGGGGGGACAGTCCGGCCGCACCCGCCATCCCCAATGGCGACACGGCTAGCGGGAAAGCACCCTCGAGCCTCTGGGGTTCTCGACGGCGCCCTAGCCATGCACAGGTGAGACTCCGGGAAACCCGATCGATGACGCGACTCTCCCGTGTTTTTCTCCGATCGTGCTCCTCAGCGCTAACTGCAGGTGATCGAGGGCAGCGAGGTTCCGATGTCGTCCGTCGAGGCGCTGCCGTTCGCCGAGGTCCGCTGATACGCCGTCCAGGTGTAGCAGATCAGCACATCGCCGGTCGTCGGCGCTGTGTAGAGGACCGTCCACGTCTGGTTGGTGAAGTTGCTCCCGTTGCCGGCCGTGGTCAGCTGCTGGGCGTTGGCTCCTCCGGGATTGGCGCTCTTTCCCGTGGAGCCGACCGTGTACCCCGCCCAGACCTGTGCTCCGCCGATGGCGAGGACCAGGTTCGCGGGCGAGTCCGGCACCGGGTTCGAACGATTGGCCTGGGTCGTGAAGGTGATCGTGTACGTCTTGCCCGCGACCATCGTCACGGTGGCGCACTTCGTCAGCGTGTAGTTCGAGGTCGTGCTCGCGTCGCACCATTGCCACCACATCCCGTTCGGCTCGGGCTGCGGATTGCCGCACGTGCCCGCCGTGAAGCTTCCGGTGTTGCTGCCGCTCCATCCAGACCACCCGGGCACCGTGACGGAGCACGCGGGCGAGGCGGCCGCATGAGGCAGCGCCGTAGCGGCGGCGATGACGGGCACCGACCACGCAGCACCCTTGATGACCGTCCTGCGCCGGATGCCCTCGCGATCCGGCGCGCTGTTCTCTCCGTTCATGGGCACGTGCCCTCCCCAGTCATGACTTCCCCAGTTCCCGCCCCCGACGAGGACGGAGCGAGAGACCTCGCACGTACTGAGACGCATCCCGCTTCGATTCATGACGCGCTCATCGCAGGATGCGCCGGCCATCGCCAGGCGTGAAGGCAGCACGACCTCCGACAGGAGAGCGGAGCGGATCGCGTTCGAGGTGTCATACGGCCGCAGAGAAGCGGACGGATCGCAGACGCAGAAAAGCCCCGATAGATGGCGAGATCTATCGGGGCTTATCCGTGCACCCCCTGGGACTCGAACCCAGAACCCACTGATTAAGAGTCAGTTGCTCTGCCGATTGAGCTAGAGGTGCTCGGCGGGCCGGTTCCCCGGCCGAGGAATCACATTACCAGCGGATCTGACGGAAGCGAAATCGGCGCCGAGTCCGCGTGCATCCCTGGCGTGTCGTCCGCCCCGAGTGCGCGTTGGGCCGCGTTCGCCCAGGGTGAGTCGGCCCTGCCCCATATCCTTGAGACGTGACTGAGACCCGCGCCGAAGCAGACTTCCAGAGCGACCTCGACCTCGCTCTCCGCCTTGCCGATGCCGCCGATGCGCAGTCGCTGCCGCGCTTCGACGCCGCCGACCTGAACGTGTCGCTCAAGGCCGACCGTTCGCACGTCACCGACGCGGATCTGGCGACCGAACGCGCGCTCCGCGAGATCCTGCAGGCCGAGCGCCCGGAGGACGGGATCCTCGGCGAGGAATTCGGCACCTCCGGCGACGCGCACCGGCAGTGGGTCATCGACCCGATCGACGGCACCGCGAACTTCCTGCGCGGGGTGCCGATGTGGGGCACCATGATCAGCCTCGCGGTCGACGGTGTCGCCAAGGTCGGCGTCGTCAGCATGCCGGCCCTCGGCCGGCGCTGGTGGGCCGCCCCCGGCCTCGGCGCGTGGGCGTCGACCGATGCCGAGCCCCGCGCGATCCGGGTGTCCGACGTGGCCAGCCTGGACGACGCGAGCGTGAGCTTCCAGAGCATCGCGCAGTGGGACGAGGCAGGGCACCTGGACGCGCTCATCGCGCTGAGCCGCCGGGTGTGGCGGGACCGCGCCTACGGCGACGTCTTCTCCTACATGATGCTCGCCGAGGGGCGCCTGGAGATGGTCGCCGAGTTCGACGTCAAGGAGTACGACATCGCGGCGGCGTTCGCGATCGTCGCCGAGGCGGGCGGCACGGCGACCGCGTTCGACGGCACCCCTACGCTCGCAGGACGCTCGGCGCTCGCCACGAACGGCGTGCTGCACTCCGCGTTCCTGGAGCAGCTGCACGCTTCTGCCGCCGCGCAGCCCAGCCCGGTCGGACAGCAGAGCCCGGCCGTCCCCTGATGCGCCTTCTCGCACGCGTGGTCCTGCCGCTGGGGCTCGCCGTCGGCGTGCTCACCGCGACCACGGCGTGCAGTGGAGGCGCCCCCTCCCCCGGCCCTTCGCCTGCCCCCAGCGTGAAGCCCACGCCCGACGCGAAGAGCACAGCCCCCGAGTCGACGACGCCGCCCACCTCGGACACCCCGGCGACGCCGCCGGCCTCGCTGAGCTGCGAGACCCTGATCCCCTCCGACACGGTCGCCGCGCTGCACAAGCAGGGCTGGGCAGCGATGAAGCGGGACTTCGCCTTCGGACCCGAACCCGTGCCCGGCGGCATCGAGTGCCTCTGGTCGGATCCGGCGATCGCCTCCGACCACGGCCTGCTCTACGGCTGGGCGCCGATCGCGGGCGCCGACGCCAAGGCCCGCCAGGAGCAGCTGGTGGCGTCGGGCTGGATCCGTGAGGACAGCAGCCGCGGCGTGTACATCACCGCGGACCCGCGCGCCTCGCTCAGCCAGGACGAGGACGGCTACGGCATGACCTACCTGTTCGGTCCGGGATGGGTGACCGTATCCGACACGAAGCAGGGCCTGGTCCTGATCGACCCGCGGAGTTGACCAGGATGCCCGTGCGGACGATCTGTCTGACGCTTCCGGCCGCCCCCGACCGGGAGAACGAGGACGCGATCGCGCTGGCCGCCGGGATCGGCGTCGTCGTCGACGGCGCCGGGATCCCCGCGGAGCTGCGCCGTGGCTGCACGCACTCCGTGGCCTGGTACGCGCGCCGCCTCGCCGACGGATTCTGCGCCCGGCTGGTCGATCGCGGCACCCCGATGCGTGACGCCCTGGCCGGAGCGATCGCCGCGGTCACCGCGCTGCACGCCGGAACGTGCACGCTCGAGGACGGCTCGCCGAGCGCGACGGTCGCCGCCTGGCGCGTCGACGGTGCCGAGGTCGAACATCTCGTGCTCTGCGATGCCTCGATCGTCGTGCGGGACGTCTCAGGCCGCGCGCAGGAGTTCACCGACGACCGCATCGAGCACTCGGTGGCGCGTCGCTCCAGGGAGCTGCTGTCCGCCCGCACCGAGACCGCCGATCCGGGCACGGACGAATGGGCAGCGCTCCGCTGGCGAGCGCTCGAGGAGTGCCGCAACGCTCCTGGCGGCTTCTGGTGCGCGCAAGCGGATCCGGCCGTCGCCGCGCAGGCCCTCATCGGGCGCCGGGAGATCGACGACACGGCGGCCCTGATCGCCGCCTCCGATGGCGGCACGCGCGGATTCCAGCTCGTGGACGCCCACGATCTGCCGTCCTTCGCACGCCGGGCCTCATCCGGAGATCTGGAGGGGCTGGCCGCCGAGATCCGCGCCGGCGAGGAAAAGCTCCGCACCCGCGCGGACTTCGACGGCAAGATCCACGACGACCTCACGATCGTCGTCGGCGCCTTCGGCTGACGCACTCCCAGCTTCCGCACGGCGTGGGCGAGTTGCCCGCCACCCCCTGGCCTTCTACTGTCGAGAGCGTGATGGCAGATGCGCTCCAATCCGCGTGGTCCGACGTCTCGAGCCAGGATCCGGTGCGCATCGCCCAGGCTCTCGACGCCTTCCGCCGGCTGCTCCCGGAGGCGCTGATGACCGAGGGCGAGGGCGGGGACGCCCACCGCAGCGCACTGCGCGGGCTCGCATACGGCCTCGACGAACTCGGCCGCGAGGACGACGCCAGGGAGATGTACCGCACGCTCGCCGAGGTCTGCGAGAGCGCACTCGCCGACCAGGGACACCTGGACGAGCACCGCGAGCGACTCCTCGACGACCGGCTCTACGCCCGCGCCGCCGAGCAGATGGTCGGACAGGGTCCGGCCTCCTCAACCGTCGTCGCCGCGCTGGACGCACTGATCGCCGAGGGCGAGCAGGCGCTCGGCGGTGCGCACGGCCGCGTGCTCTGGCTGCTGGACCGGCGGGCGCAGCTGCTCACCCGGTTGAACCCCGCCGAGGGCCTGCACGCCTACGACCTGCTCATCGCCCGCGCCGCGGCTGCGGACGAGCGCGGCGAGAACCACCTGACGGCGCTCGCGGCGAAGGCGACAGAGCTGTCCCGGATCGACGAGGACGAGCAGTCCGCACTGCTCTGGGGGCAGGTGCTGGACGGCCGGCGCGCGCTCCTAGGGTTCGACGCGCCCTCGACACTGGATGCCTGGTGGTGGCGCGCGAGGACCCGGTACTGGTCAGGCGACGCGGCGGGCGCCGATGCCGACCTCGTGCTGCTGATCCCGGCGCTGCAGCGCCAGCGCGGGGAGGACGACGCCCTCACCCTGGATGCGATGAAGTTCCGCGCCACCACGCTGCGGGTGCTCGCCCGTGACGGCGCGATCGCGGACGATCCGCTGCCGCTGGTCCGTCGGATCGCGGTGCTGGAGACCGCGCGCTTCGGACCAGGCGCCGACCAGGTGCTCGCGTCGCGGATGATGGCGGTCGAGGTGCAGCTCGATCGGGAGGATCGCGAGGGACTGTGGCCGGGGCTCATCGCGGAGGCCCGCGGAATCGTCGACGACACCGCGGATCGCGCACCGGGCGCCACGCCCGCGCTCCGCTCGCGGGACCTCCTGGCCCGCGTGCTGCGCGACGCCCGCGCCGCGCACTCCTCCCCCGAGCTCGCCGCGTCGGGCCTCGCCGCCGCCATCGCGCGGTGCGCGCATGTCGATCGCGCGATCGAGGAGTCGACATCCGTCGAGCCGGCCAGCCGGGCGCCCGGCGCGGATCCCGACCCTTCGCCGGTGTCTCCCGAGCATCTCGCGAATGAGATCGCGCACGCCTGGACGGACCTGTCCCGGTGGTACGCGCCCCATTCCGCCGAAGCTCTGGATGCGCTGCGAGCGGGTGCCGACCGTCTCCGCGAGCTCGGCGCCGCGGGACGCCGGAGCGAGATCGATGTGCGG
This sequence comes from Microbacterium sp. 13-71-7, assembly GCF_002257455.1. Taxonomy (GTDB): domain Bacteria; phylum Actinomycetota; class Actinomycetes; order Actinomycetales; family Microbacteriaceae; genus Microbacterium. Next base: position 4,692 of record NZ_NCKN01000095.1, on the reverse strand, counting down.
GACGACCTCGGATCCGCCTTGCGCGACGCCGGCCATGCCACCGAGGCTCTCGCAGAGTTCGAACGATCGCTCGCGCTCGAGCTGAGCCTCGCCGCCGAGGCATCGACGCCGGAGGACCGCCGCACCGCGGCGACCAGACTCGCCCAGTCCCGCTACGCCCTCGGTGCCACGCTGCGCGGCATCGGGCGCAACGCCGAGGGCGAGGCAGTGCTCGCCGACGCCATCGAGATCGCGCAGCACGACGGCGCCTCCCCGCAGATCATCTCCGAGATCCGGGCCGCCCGCGCGCTCGCCCTGCAGGATCTCGGACGCAGCGACGAGGCCGCCGCCGAGATGCGGGCGCTCTACGACGCCTCGGGCGAGGTCGGCCACGCGATCGATCTCGCCGCCGTGTACCTGCGCAGCGACCGCGCCGCCGAGGCGGAGGCCCTGCTGCGACCTGTGCTCGCACGGCTCGAGGCGGAAGGCTCCGCGGAGACCGCCCAGGGCTCCCGCGTGATCGGCAACCTCGCACTGGCGGCGTGCCAGCTCGGGCGGGACGCCGAAGCCGCCGCGACCTACGACAGGCTCTATGAGCTGCAGTCGCGCATCCTCGGTCCGGACCACAGGGACACCCTGATCACCCTGCACAACCGCGCACAGGAGGAACGGCACCTGGGCCGCTATGCGGAGGCGGCGCGACGCTTCGAGTCGGTTCTCGCCCGGCGCACGGCGGCGCTGGGCGCAGACGATCCGCACACCCTCAGCACCCTGTCGGCGCTCGCCGGCACGGTCGCGGACGCGGGAGATCTGCCCCGCGCCAGGGAACTGTCGGAGCGCGTCGTCGCCGAGACGCGCGCCGTCCTCGGCGAGACGGACCCGCAGACGCTCCGCCGGATCCGCGATCTGGACGGGATCCTCGCGCGGCTCGGTGACGCCCAGCAGGATCGCGACGTACTCGCCGATCAGGTCAGGGCCGGATTCGTCTCGGCCGAGAGCGTCACGGACGACGGCACCACCTCGCCCGGGCTCGCGGCGCTGCGCTACGCCGACCACCTCGCCCGGCAGAACCGCTACGGCGATGCCCTGGTCGAGTACAGCCGCGCCCGCGACGCGCTGAGCGATACGGCCGGCATCGACTGGCTGAGGGCCGAGCGCGGCGCCGCCGAATGCTCGAAACGGCTCGGCGCGTACCGCGAGGCCGCCGACGCCTACGCGCGCATCGTGCCACAGCTCGAGCGGCTCCTGCCCGGCGACCACTGGGCGCTCGCCGACACGCTGAACGACCAGAGTATCGTGCTCTCGCACCTCGGTCTCGTGGATGCGATGGTCCCCGTGCAGCAGCGGGCGATCCAGGTCGCCGACGGCGCCGGATCCGACCCCGAACGGGCGGTGCAGCTGCGGATCTGGCTCGGCCGCCGTCTGGCCGAGGCCCGGCGCTTCCCGGAAGCGCTCGCCGCCTACGACGATGCCGCCGAGACCGGCGCCCGCACGATCGGCGCCGAGCACGCAGTCACCCTCGACGCGACCGACGACCGGGCCGAGACGCTGATCGCGCTCGGACGGCATCGCGAGGCGTTGAAGATCTACCGCACCAACATCCCTGCCATGGAGCGCGTGCTCGGCGCCGACTCCGCCGCCGTGCGCCGCGCCAGGACCAAGCAGAAGGCCTCCGCCCAGCAGGCGTCCAAGAGCCGCTCTGCCATCACCGGCGGCGTCATCGTCGCGGCCATCCTGGTGTACATCATCTGGACGCGGATGAGCTGATCGGCGACGGTCGGAGGAAGCCCTCGGGATCCCGTGCACCCGCGCGGATTCCGGGGGCTTCGGCGTGTGCGCGCCGTGACATCCGTCACTGTTCCGCGTGACATCAGGGCACTTCTGCCGGTCTCGGATGTTCGCTGTGATGGAGGGACGACCCCATCGCGGACACCGAGCCGCCCTCCTGAGACGAGAACCTCTTGCGAAGACGAGTGAAGATCACTCTGCTGACGATCGGCGCCATCGTCGCCCTTCCTGTCCTGCTCCTCATGACCACTTCTGTCGTGAACGTCGTGGCGACCAAGTCCGACCTCGCGGCGATCACGCCCTATGGCGAACGGGTCCCGGTGGACGGCAAGAAGATGAACGTGGTGGTCAGCGGGTCCGGTGAGGAGACGATCGTCCTCCTGCCAGGCCTCGGCACCTCGGCACCGGCACTCGACTTCCAGCCTCTGATCCGTCAGCTCGACGACACGCACCGGGTGATCGCTGTCGAGCCGTTCGGCACCGGCCTGAGCGATCAGGCCGACACCCCTCGCACGGCGGAGAACATCGCCCGAGAGGTCCATGCGGCCCTGCAGCAGCTCGGCGTCGATCGCTACGTCCTGATGGGGCACTCCATCGCGGGGATCTATGCCCTCCAGTACAGCGCCCTCTATGCGGACGAGCTCATCGCGTTCGTCGGGATCGACAGCAGCGTCCCCGATCAGCCCGGCTGGAACGAGCCCGTCCCGACCGACGGCCTCGTCGCCCTTCGGGACCTCGGCATCCTCCGCGTCATGGCCGCGGTGTCCGGAGATCCCTATGCCGGCATGCCCTACGACGAGCACACGAAGGAGCAGATGCGACTGCTGACCACGAGGAACTCGACCGAGCCGACGCTCCTCGACGAGATGAACCGATCCGCGGACAACTTCGCGTCGGTCCGGGGCATGACGTTCCCGTCATCGTTGCCCGTCCTGTTATTCGTCGTGCAGGACAATCAGGACGTCTCCGGCTGGCTCGCGCTCCACGAGCAGCAGGCGGCGAGCGTCGAGCGCGGTCGGGTCATCGCGCTCGAGGGTGAGCACTACCTGCACCACACCCGGGCGGCAGAGCTCGGAACGGACACGAACGCCTTCCTGAAATCGCTCCCGGTACGCTGACGTCATGACGGACGGACGGCCGCGCACCCGACAGGCCGGCGCAGATCTCCGGTGGGTGCGCGGCGTGAGCGCCGCAACGCTCGCCCTGCTCGTCCTCATCGGCTGCTTCCTGCAACTCGTGCTCGGTGTGACGAGCGAGTCGGGGCTGCGCCCGACTCTGCTCGTCACGACGACGATCGCCGCGACGATCCTCGCCCTGGCCGCGATCCCCCTGCTGCTGAGACCCTCCGGCGGTGCGCTCTGGCGCCATCCGCTCCTGCTCGCCCTGCTCGCGCTGGTCGGCCTGACTTGGGCGCTGGCCCTGATCCCGCCGTTCGGCGGGTGGGGGTGGGGGTTCCTGCTCGCCATCGCCGGCGGCATGCTCGGTTGCGTCGTCGGCGGCTGGTGGCGTGCCGTCGTCATTGCCGGAGTGCTCGGAGCGATCGCCCTCGGCGGCGTCTCCCGCTCGGTCACGGCGTCCGCCTCGGTTGCCGCCCGGACCGACATCGACGGCGCCAATCCGTTCGTGATCGTCAGCACACTCGTGCTGATGGCATTCATGCCGCTGTCCACCATCTGGGTGCTGCGCGTCGTGCTTCGCCTGGACCAGGCGCGGCAGACGGCCTCCGAGCTCGCGGTGGCCACGGAGCGGCTGCGGTTCGCCACCGACCTTCACGACATCCAGGGTCACCACCTCCAGGTGATCGCCTTGAAGGGCGAACTCGCCGAACGCCGCCTCCGCTCGGGCGAAGCGGCACTCGCGGCGGCAGAGCTCTCCGACATCCGGTCGATCGCCCAGGCTGCGCTCGAGGACACACGCGCCGTCGTCAACGACTACCGCACGGTGACCGTAGCGGTGGAGGCACGCAATGCCGCGGCCGTGCTGCAGTCGGCGGGGATCGACTGCACCGCGCGCATCGAGACACCGGATCTCCCTACGGACCTCGGAGCCGTCTTCGCCGTGGCGATCCGCGAGGCAGCCACGAACATCCTCCGGCACAGCACCGCGACGAAGGCCACGCTGGACCTCGTCCGCCCGACCACCGACGAGTACCGGCTGACGATCACGAACAACGGTTCCGGTGCCGTTCGCTCCGGTGGCACCGGCATCGCGGGTCTCCGGGAACGGGTCGGCGCCTGGGACGGAACGGTGAGCACACGACGTCACGATGATGCGTTCACCCTCGTCGTCAGCATCCCTACCGCATCGCGGGACACAAGGGAGGAGGAGCAGTGATCAGGATCCTGATCGCCGACGATGAGGTGCTGATCCGCGGGGCGCTGGTCGCGCTCCTCTCGCTCGAGCCCGACATCCAGGTGGTCGCTGACGTCGGCGACGGCCGAGCCGCCGTCTCCGCGATCCTCGAGCATCGCCCGGATGTGGCCCTGCTCGACCTCGAGATGCCGCAGCTCGACGGCATCGAGGCCGCACGGTCCGTGCGGTCGGAAGGAGCGCAGGTCGTCATCGTCACCCGGCACGCACGACCGGGGACCTTGAAGCGCGCTCTTGCCGCTCGGGTCCGCGGCTTCGTCCCGAAATCCACGCCGGCATCCGAGCTCGCCGACATCATCCGATCGGTCGCATCCGGCGAGCGGTACATCGACACGAGCCTCGCGGCGGCAGCGCTGTCCGAGGACGAGAGCCCCCTGACAGCGCGCGAAGCGGACGTGCTCCGTCTCACCACGGAGGGTCTGGCCACGAAAGAGATCGCACGGTCGCTCGGGCTCGCGCATGGCACCGTCCGCAACCGCCTCTCCTCCGCGATGGCGAAGCTCCACGCGGAGTCACGGATCACCGCCGCCCACAAGGCGCGCGACAACGGCTGGA
>NZ_NCKN01000094.1 GCF_002257455.1 Microbacterium sp. 13-71-7 | reverse complement strand
GATCGTGCGCCCGTCGGGATCGCCCGGGCCGTGCGGACGCAGCCGCGCGGGGAGCGGCCAGCCCAGGGTGTAGCGCTGCGTCGGCGGGCGCTGCATGTCGCCGAAGTCGTCGACCTTGACCGTGATCCGGCCTTCTCCCTCCGGCACGACCTCCACGATCTGCACCCGCAACGGCCCCTCGGCCTCGCCTTCGAGGACCCACGGATCCGCGAGCCACCGGATCCCGTGCTTCTCGAGCGCCGCCTCGGCGTCGAGCCAGTCGATCTCGCCGGTGAGCTCTCGGCCGAGCACGTCGACGGCGAGCCAGTCGGCGCCTTCGGGCCGAATCCAGCCCAGGAGCTCGCCGTCCTCACGGCGATGCGGGGTCCAGTCTGCGGGGATCATCCGGCGAGCCTACCCGGGCGGGTCCTGCGCCCGATCCCCGAAAGATGGAAAACGTCGCTCCCCGGGGTCCCCGGAGCAGCGAAATCCATCTTCCCGCTCGGCTCCCCTTCCCCGAAAGATGGAAAACGTCGCTCCCCGGGTCCCCGGAGCAGCGAAATCCGTCTCCGCGGAGCTGCCACTCCGACCTCGCCCGACCTCGCACCGACGCGCGAACGCCCGCCCCGCAGTCGGGACGGGCGTTCGCGTCGGAGACGCTGCGTCACCAGATCGTGACGCGCTCCTCTGGGGCGAGCCACAGCTTGTCCGCCTCTGTCACGTCGAACGCCTCGTAGAAGGCGTCGATGTTGCGCAGGATCTGGTTGCACCGGAACTCGTTGGGCGAGTGCGGGTCGATCGTGAGCAGGCGGATCGTCTCGGCCTCGCGGCTCTTCTGCTGCCACACCTGCGCCCACGACAGCAGCAGACGCTGCACGCCGGTCAGGCCGTCGATGACGGGCGCCTCCGCGCCGCCGAGCGCGATCTCGTAGGCCTTGAGCGCGATGCCGAGGCCGCCCAGGTCGCCGATGTTCTCGCCGATCGTGAGGGCGCCGTTCACGTGGTGCTCCGCGCTCAGGCCCTCCGGCACGAGCGCGTCGTACTGCGCGATGAGCGACTTCGTGCGCTCCTCGAACGCGGCGCGGTCCTCGTCCGTCCACCAGTCCTGCAGCTTGCCATCGCCGTCGTAGCGGCTGCCCTGGTCGTCGAAGCCGTGCCCGATCTCGTGACCGATGACGGATCCGATCCCGCCGTAGTTGGCCGCCGCGTCGCGCCCCGCGTCGAAGAACGGGTACTGCAGGATCGCCGCCGGGAACACGATCTCGTTCATGAGCGGGTTGTAGTAGGCGTTCACCATCTGCGGCGGCATGAACCACTCGTCGCGATCGATGGGCTTGCCCACCTTGCCGATCGTGCGATCGTGCTCGAACTGCGCGGCCCGGCCGGCGTTGCCGATGAGATCGCCCGCATCGACCGTCACGGTCGAGTAGTCGCGCCACACCTTCGGGTGCCCGATCTTGGGCGTGAACGTGTCGAGCTTGGCGAGCGCCTTCTCACGGGTCTCCGGGCTCATCCACTCGAGCGTGGTGATCGACTGCCGGTAGGCCTCGAGCAGGTTGCCGATGAGCTCGCCCATCGCCTGCTCCGCCGCCGGCGGGTAGTGCCGCTCGACGTAGACCTTGCCGACCGCGTCGCCGAGCGCGCCCTCGACGAGCGAGACGCCGCGCTTCCAGCGCTCCCGGATCGTGGGGACGCCGGTGAGCTCGGTGCCGTAGAACGAGAAGTTCTCCTGCACGATGTCATCCGTGAGGTAGGCGGCGAGGCCGTGCACGACCTTGGCGCGCAGCCAGGCCTTCCAGTCGTCCAGACGCTCCGCGGTGAGCAGGGATCCGAGCCCTTCGAAGAAGCTCGGCTGGTAGACGACGGCCTCGGCGAAGGCGTCCGCGCCGGCGGGACCGGCGACCGCGGCGCGCCAGGGGGCGAGGTCGACGCCGACGAGCGTCTGGAACTCGTCCCAGCTCTTCAGGTTGTACGTCTTGACCGCGTCGCGGCTCTCCACGTTGTCCCAGTGGTGGCCCGCGATGTCGTGCTCGAGGGCGAAGGCCCGGTCGGCCTGGCCTGCGGCGTCCGCGACGCCGGCGAGGATCAGGATCCGCTCGAGGTGCACCCGGTAGGCGGCGCGCGTGGCCTCGAAGCTGTCGAGGCGGTAGTAGCTCTCGTCGGGCAGCGAGATGCCCGCCTGCACGACGAACGGCACGTAGCGCTCCGGGTTGCCGGGGTCCGGCTCCACGAACACGCCGATGAGCGCGGCGACGCCCTGCCGGTCGAAGGATCCGACCGTCGCGAGGAACTCGTCGACCGTGGTGACCGCATCGACCGCGGCGAGCGGCTCGGCCAGAGGAGCGGTGCCGAGCGCGGCGATGCGCTCGGTGTCCATGAAGCTCGTGAAGAGGTCGCCGATCTTGCGCGCCTCGGTGCCGGGCTCTGCGCCCTGCGCCTCCTCGATGATCGCGCGGACGTCCTTCTCGGACTGATCGGCGAGGAGGTGGAAGGATCCCCAGCGCGCCTTGTCGGCGGGGATCTCGGTCGTGGAGAGGAACGTGTGGTTCACGTGCCGGTAGAGGTCGTCCTGAGGGCGGATCGCGGGGTCGAAGTCGCCGATGGCGAGGCCGGAGGGAAGAACGTCGGTCATGAGGCCCAGCCTATGCGCCGGGACCGACGGACTCGCCGATCGGGCGCAGGATCCGGAGCGGAAGCCCGGAGCTGCGGCCGATCCCGGCCGCTCAGGACTCCAGGAGCGCCCTGGCCTTGTCGAGCGCGGCCATCTCGCCGTCCATGCTCTTCTGCACCGGCCCGCCCATGAGCAGCTTCTTCAGGCCGCCCAGCTCGACGGACAGCGTGAACGTGACGCGCGTGCCGCGCTCGGTCTCCTCGAAGGCGTAACTGCCGACCGGACGCACCGGGCCCGCGATCGTCGCGAACGCGTACCGGCGCGGCTCCGCGTACTCGGTGATGCGGATGTCGGCGTCGATCGACCGTCCGCCGGGGCCCGCGACCACCTGGTGCACCGTCGTCCCGACGCCGGGGGCGCCCTGCGCCTGCATCTCCTTGACGCCCGCGCGCCAGGTCGGATCCTTGCTCGGATCGGTGAAGAACGCGAAGACGGTCTCGATGGGTGCGGCGATCTCGATCGCGCGGGATGCGGAGGGCATGTGCCCAGTATCGCGCCCCGATCGCACCCGGTACAGGGCCGCGGGAAGGCCATCGGCGAGGGCTGCGGCGCGCCTCGGCCGATCCGGCATGCCGACCGGAGTGTCGACCGGAATATCGACACTGCCGCGAATGCCCGCACAGTCCTAGGATGAGCACAGGAGCGGCGTGTGGGGCGCCGCGGGATGGGGATCCCATGCGCGGCCTGGGGCAGATGCTCGTGCTGACCGGCGCCGCGCGCGCCGATGACATGACCTCCGCGGTCTCGGCGGTCGGCGACGGCGACGCGCTGCCGGAGTACCTCCTCCGGCACGGCGTGGTGAACGAGACGCAGCTGGCCGAGGCGGTGTCGGTCGCGACCGGCACGCCCTATGTGGACCTCTCCGCGTACCCGCTGGATCCTGAGGTCATCTCACTCGTGCCCGGCGTGATGTGCCGGCGCTACCGCCTGCTGCCGCTGCGGCAGTATCGGGACCAGCTGACGGTGGCGATGCTGGATCCGACCGACATCATCGCCCTCGACGACGTCGCCAGCATCACGGACCTGCGCGTGAGCCCCGTCGTGGTCACCGGCGAGGCGCTGAACCAGGCGTTCGAGCGGTTCCTGCGCTCCGACGAGGAGCTCACCGACCTGTCGGAGCAGATCGGCGAGGCGTCGACCTCCGCGCACATCGTGTTCACCGAGCAGCTCGACGATCAGGACGCGGATGCCCCTGTCGTCCGGTTCGTGAACCTGCTCATCACGCAGGCGATCAACGACCGGGCGAGCGACATCCACATCGAGCCGGGCGAGCACAGGCTCACGGTGCGGTTCCGCATCGACGGCGTGCTGCACGAGATGCAGCGCGCGGACCGCAGCATCCAGGACGGCGTCATCTCGCGGTTGAAGATCATGTCATCGATCGACATCGCCGAGAAGCGGGTGCCGCAGGACGGGCGCATCTCGGTGCTGCACGAGGGCCGCAGCGTCGACCTGCGCGTGGCGACCCTGCCGACGGTGTGGGGCGAGAAGATCGTGATGCGCATCCTCGACAACAGCGGACAGGTCATGCTGATGTCGGATCTGCTGTTCTCCGAGCGCAACGAGGAGCGCTTCACGCAGGCGATCTCCCGTCCGCACGGAATGGTGCTGGTGACGGGACCGACCGGATCCGGCAAGTCCACGACGCTCTACACGGCGTTGCGGGCCGTCGCGAACCCGCGCGTGAACGTCATCACGGTCGAGGACCCGGTCGAGTACCGGATCCCCGACATCAATCAGATCCAGGTCAACCCGCGGGCCGGCCTCACGTTCGCGACCGCGCTGCGGTCGATCCTGCGCGCGGATCCGGATGTCGTGCTGGTGGGCGAGATCCGCGATCGCGAGACCGCGGCGATCTCGATCGAGGCGGCGCTGACCGGGCACCTCGTCCTGTCGACGCTGCACACCAACGACGCGCCGAGCGCGCTCACCCGGCTCGTCGAGATCGGCACGGAGCCGTTCCTCGTGGCGACGGCACTGAGCGCGGTGATCGCGCAGCGGCTGGCACGGCGGCTGTGCGTCAAGTGCCGCCAGCCGATCGACGACGACCGCGCGGTGCTCGAGGCCGTCGGCATGCCGGTCGACCTCATCGACGGCGCCACGGTGCACCGCGCCGTGGGCTGCACGGCCTGCTCCAGCACGGGCTACCGCGGCCGGGTCGCGCTGCACGAGGCGATGGAGATCACCGACCGCATCGAGCAGGCGCTCGTCGGGCGCGCGACGGGCGGCGAGCTGCGCGAGATCGCCCTCGAACAGGGGATGATCCCGCTCCGCGACGACGGCTGGGCCAAGGTGGCTCAGGGCATCACGACGATCGAAGAGGTGCTCCGCGTCTCGGTCTAGTGCTGCTTCGCGAGGTCGCCGTACAGCGTGAAGATCGGCAGGTAGAGCGAGATCACCATGCCGCCGATGACCACGCCGAGCCCGACGATCAGGACCGGCTCGATGAGCGACGACAGCTGCTCCGTGGCGGTCTCGACCTCGTCCTCGTAGAAGTCGGCGATGCTGCCGAGCATCTCGGCGAGCGTGCCGGACTCCTCGCCGACGGCGACCATCTGCGACACCATCGCCGGGAACACCTCGGCCGCGGCGAGCGGGGCGGCGAACGAGCGTCCGGCGCGGATCGACTCCTGGATGTCGCGCACGGTCTGCTCGACCTTCCAGTTGTTCGACGCCTGCCCCACGATCGAGAGCGCCTGGATGATCGGCACGCCGGCGTCGAGCATCATCGACAGGTTCCGGGTGAAGCGTGCCACGGCCATCTTCGTCAGCAGCTTGCCGAAGATCGGCAGCTTCAGCAGGAAGGGATCCACCACCTTGCGGTACGCGTCCGTGTACCGGTTGCGCGCCCACCAGATCCACAGCGCGATCAGCAGCACGGCGACCGCCGGCGCGATCCACCTCATGTTCTCCGAGACCGTGACCAGGATCTGCGTCGGCAGCGGAAGGCTGGTGCCGAGTCCGGCGAACATGTTCTTGAACACCGGCACGACGAAGATCAGCATCGATGTGACGCCGAGGATCGCGATGATCAGCACCACGAGCGGGTAGGTCGTGGCTGCGCGGATCTTCGCGTGCAGGTCGGCCTGCTTCTGATACGTCTCGGCGATCGAGGTCAGCGCCTTGCCGAGGAACCCGCCCGCCTCCCCGACGCGGATGATCGACACCATGAGCGGGGGGAACACCTGCGGGTGCCGTCCCATCGCCGCGGACAGGGAGGATCCGGATTCCACGTCGGTCTGGACGATGAGGAGCACCTGCTGCAGCTTCTTGTCGTCGGCCTGCTCGGCCAGCACCGTGAGGGTGCGCAGCAGCGGCAGGCCGGCGTTGATGAGCGCCGCCATCTGGCGGGAGAAGATCGCGAGCGTCTTCGCCGAGACGCCCTTGCGCAGCGACGGCAGCGAGATCTCGCGATGCAGGCCGGTCTTCGCGACCGGCGCGACCCGCAGCGGGGTGAGGCCCTGCGCGCGGAGCTTGGCCGCGACCGCGCTGTCGCTCGCCGCGTCCATCGTGCCCTTGACGGTCTGCGCACCGGCGGCGTCGAGCGCCTGGTACTCGTACTCCTGCACCCCGGCCATCAGGATCCCCATTCCTCGAGCTGCCGTCCGGCGGCGAACGTCGACCACGACTCGGCGTCCAGATCCGCGGGCTTCACGTGCACGCCGTCGATCGACTTCGGATCCACCGCGAAGGTGCGCGCGACGTGCGCGGCGATCACCCCGTCTCCGACGAGGCGGCGCAGGTCCTGGTCGAGCGTGTGCATGCCCACCGACTGGCTCGACTGCATCGTCGAGTACAGCTGCGACACCTGGCCCTCGCGGATCAGGTTCGCGACCGCCGGGGTGTTGATCAGCACCTCCGTCGCGATCGTGCGACCCACCGTCTGCGCGCGCGGGAGCAGCGCCTGGCTGATGATGCCCTGCAGCGTGTCGCCGAGCTGCGTGCGGATCTGGTGCTGCTGGTCGGCGGGGAACACGTCCACGATGCGGTTGACGGACTTCGCCGCGCCCTGGGTGTGCAGCGTGGAGAGCACGAGATGTCCGGTCTCGGCCGCGGACAGCGCGGTCGAGATCGACTCCGGGTCGCGCAGCTCGCCGACGAGGATCACGTCGGGGTCCTGCCGCAGCACGCGTCGCAGCGCCTCGGCGAAGGAGGCGGTGTCGGATCCGACCTCGCGCTGATGGATGAGGGCGCGCCGGCTGGTGTGGTGGAACTCGATCGGATCCTCGATCGTCACGACGTGCACGGGACGGGTCGCGTTGATGATGTCGACCATGGCCGTCAGCGTCGTCGACTTCCCGGATCCGGTCGGACCGGTCAGCAGCACGAGCCCCCGGGGGCGCAGGGCCAGGTCGTACGCGATCGCCGGGGCGCCGAGCTCCTCCAGGCTGAACACGCGGTCGGGGATGAAGCGCAGCGCCATCGCGATCTCGCCGAGCTGACGGAACACGTTCACGCGGAAGCGCCCGATCTCGTCCACGGCATGCGCCAGGTCGACCTCGTGGTGCGTGGCGAACTCCTCCCGCTGCGCCGGCGTCATGAGGTCGTACGCGGCCTGCTCGACCCAGTCCGCGCTGAGCGCCTGCTCATGCCGCGGCACGGGCACGAGGTCGCCGTCGACGCGCATGAGCGGCGCGGCCCCGGCGGTCACGTGCACATCGCTCGCCCCGGCGCGGGCGCCGATCGCGAGGATGCGCGTGAGCTCCGCGGCGCTCATTTCGAGGCTCCTGGGGCGTCGGTCAGGAACGCCAGAAGGTCGACGTGGATCTCGAGTCCGATGCTGCCGGGCGTGAGAGTCGCCTTGTTCACCGCGAGCAGTCGGGAGGAACTGCGCAGGCCGTCGAGGAACGCCTGCGCCGCTGCCGCATCCGGAACGCTCGCGATCACCGCGACCGGGATCTGCTGCCGCGTCGCCGCGACACTCCCGGCGGCGGGGGCAGAGGCGCTCGTTCCGCCCTGGGCGGTCGTGCCGGACCCGGCCTGGGAGGTCTTGGCCGCGTTGACGTCGGCCTGGGTCGCAACGTTCTTCGCATCGCCGACCGGACCCGACGCCGTCGGCTGAGGTGTGGGCTGAGGAGCCACCTGCGCAGCCTTCTGCTGCGCGGCCGCGTCGGGACCGGCGGGCACCGGAGCGCTGCGCGGAGCGAACGCGGCCAGCTCGCCGCGGGTGGCGCTGGTGAGCGTGACCCCCGCCGCCTGTGCCGAGGTCGCGATGATGTCGAACACCTGGTCGAGCTCCGGAGAGGCGGGGATCTGCTTCTGCAGCGCCTCGACCGAGGCGTCGATCTCGCTCTTGCGCTGCTTCTGCTTCTTCAGCTCGTCGATCTGCGCCTGGTACGCGGTGTTCGTGGAAACCACCTGGTTCGTGCTGCCCAGAGCGCTGAACGACTGCCCGACCAGCGGCAGAACGCCGAACACGACGGCGAGCGCCACGATGGCGATCGAGACGACGGCCCCGATCAGGGTGATGAGCTGCTTGGTCACTTCGTGGCCTCCTTCGCGAACCGGCCGGAGTACACCGTCTGGTTGAAGGTGATATCGATGGTGTACGTGTAGCGGCCGGGACTCTGCTGGCTGGCGATGTTCGCGTTGCCGTCTGCGGCGAGCACCCCGTCGACCCCCCGCAACGTGCGCGACAGGGCGCCGAGGTCGATGGCGTTCGGGCTGTCGACGGTCAGCGTGCCAGTGAGCCCCACCGCCTTCTTCGCCGCGTCCTTGTCCGTGGCCGCAGGATCCGGTACGGCTCCCGGGGTGAGGTCGAAGCCGACGACAGAGGTTTCCGGTGGAAGAGCGCCGCGCACCCGGTCCAGGACGCCGCTCCAGACGAGGTCGGATCCCATCGCCTCGCCGCGGAACGCGTTCAGCTCGCTCTGCGCCTCCAGCGCGCTTGACACGTCACGCATCCGGCCGATCTGGCCGAGCAGCTGCGTCGAGCGGGCCTGCTCGGCGACGAGTTGCTGCTGCGAGAACTGATTCCAGGCGAACGCGGCACCGATCAGCAGAACGGCGAGCAGCACAGCCAGCAGGCCGATGCGCACCCACAGCGCAGACAGCTTCTCCCTCTCCCGCCGTTCGACCTCCGAGCGGGGAAGCAGATCGACCCTGGGCGAACCACCCGGGGCTGCAACGACCACGTGTGCCATCAGCGGTCCTTTCCGAGGGCGAGCCCGGCCGTGCTCACGAGATCGAGCGCCAGATCGCCGGTGGGGTCGACGCCGCGCGCCGGCAGCAGGTTCTGCAAGCCGATTGTGCGCACCGGCATCTCCAGGTCGTCGGTGAGACCCGTCGCGACTCCGTCGACGGCCGATCCCGCGCCGCACAGCAGGACCTGCTCGATCGGCGCGGAACTCGGCCTGTTCAGGTAGAACGCGAGGGTGCTCCGCATCCGTCCGATGACATCCGTGACGGGGCGCAGTGCGACGTCCACGCGGAGCGAACCCCGTGCCACGATCCCCGCGGTTCCCGTGAGGTCGTCGGTGAACGCCCGTGTCGGGTCGACGGCACCGTCCGTCACGAAGGTGCCGTCCCCGATACCGTCGGGTGCGAGCATCTGCGCCGTTCGACGCCGCACGGCACCGGTCTCGAGGTCGACCGGAGTGATCCGGACGAATTCCGGGACCCCGTCGCGCAGGATCACGATCTGCGTGGTGTGGTCACCGACATGGATCACGGCAGTCGTACCGGTCGGGGCGACGAGAGCTGCGGCGCGAGCGAGGCCGAAGGCGGCGAGGTCGACGCCGTCGACGCGGATCTTCGCCCTGGCGAAGGAGGCGATCATCGACTCGATCGTCTCGGAGACGGCGGCGACGAGCAGTCCGTGCAGCTGGTCACCCTGCTGCGAAGTCGGGTAGTAGTCGAGCACCGCCTGCGCGACCGGGACGGGGAGCAGATCCTGCACCTGGAACGGCAGCGCCTGGCGCAGCAGCTCCGGCGCCATGGCGGTCGTCGTATGCTCCCGCACCAGCACCCGCCGGCTGGCGATGCCGAGCGTGGCGGACCTCGCGTGGATCTTCGCCGTGCTCCAGAGCTCCCGGATCGCGACCGCGACGGCACCCTGATCGAGTACCTCCGAATCGTGGGCGGCATCGGGCGGCAGCGCGACCTCGCCGAAGGCGATCACCTGCGGCTGGCGATCGGTGCTCACCTCGACCGCGCGGACGCTCTCCTCGGTGATCTCCACACCGACGTGACTCTTCGCCATGATCTCCCCCGCCCTCTTCTCAGTTCCTGTTCATCCGCGTCATCGGATCCCGAACAGCCCGACGTACCAGCGTCCGAGTGGCTCGCCCAGCGCGATCCCGAACCACGCTCCCGCGAGCATCCACGGGCCGAACGGGATCGCCGACGTGCGCCGAGCTCTTCTGAGCAGCAGGAGCACGATGCTGAACACGCCGCCGAAGAGGAACGCCGCGAAGGCTCCGACGACGAGGGCTCCCCACCCGCACCATCCGAGGTAAAGCCCCACGAGAGCCGCGAGCTTGATGTCGCCGCCTCCCATCCCGCGCGGGCTGATCAGCCGAACGAGGAAATAGAAGGCGTAGAGGATCGCCCCGCCGGCGAGCGCCCGCAACAGCGTCGCCCACCCGATCGCAGAGCCCTGTGCTGCGCCCGCCGCCGCGGCGGCGGCCAGCAGCACGATCCCCACCGCGATGCTCGGCAGCACGATCGCGTTCGGCAGGCGCTGGGTGTCGAGGTCGATGAGCGTGAGCACGATCGAGATGGCGGCGAAGTACAGGAAGGCGAGCAGCACGATCCATACCTCGGGGCCGCTCGACCATGTGATGACGGTGTCGTCGAGTGAGAACGGTGCGCCTCCGCCCCCGGCGACCACCTGCGGAAGTCCGATCGCCGGATCCCCGACACCCCCGGAGACCCCGCTCTGCAGCAGGATCCACCACGTCACCGTGACGAACGCCGCTCCGGCGATCGCCTCGACCAGCGGATACCGCGCGCTGATCGGGCTGGCGCACGACGCGCACCGGCCGCGGAGCGCCACCCACGACAGCACGGGCACGTTCTGCCACCATCGGATTCCCGCACCGCAACCGGGGCACCGACTCTCCCGCATCAGCGAGATCCCCGCCGGCACACGGTACGCGACCACGTTCAGGAACGAGCCGATGACGACCCCGAAGAGGCCCGCGAAGACGAGGACGAAGGCGATCATCAGATCTCCTTCTGTGTGTTCAGCGACGGCGGCAGGACGATGGTGCTCGTGGGCCCGGGATCCGCCGCCGAGGCAGCGACCTTGCAGCCGAGATCGATCACGGGGCTCCACGACATCGTGGTGCAGGTGAAGTCGGGGTGCACCCAGTGCGCGCTGCCATCGTTGTTCGCGTAGAACTGCCCCTTGAAGACCAAGCCGTTCTGCGAGCTGTTGTTGAGTCCGCACGGCGTATAGAACATGAGCCGCGCCTGCACGGTGGACGGGAGCGTCAGCGCATCGCTCGCGGAACCCGACGCGCAGGTCGGGGCAGTGTCGTTCAGGTTCCCGTCGGCGTGGATGAAGAAGAGCTGGGGTGCGTTGGAGAGGTCCGCAGCAGCGCCCGACGTCAAGGAGCCTGTTACGTTGACCGTCATCTGCGATCCCGGCGGGACCAGGAAAACGGCATCGCTGGACAGTGCGGTCGCCGCGATCTTGACGGTCACCGGTCCGGTGCAAGCGCTGTAGTCGATCCCGAGGCGCGTGTTCGGCGCCGTCAGTCCGGCTTGGAGCATTCCGCTGACGTCCTGACCACCGCACGGACCGACCTGCCACTGGATGTTCGACCCCCACGCCGAACGAACGGTCCCCAGGTTGCGCCATTGGGTCATCGTGGTCACGGTCGCAAGACTGGGAGTAGTCCGATCCGTTCCCGGGGTCGCGGCGGGTGTGCCGCAGAGGCCGGCGTTAGCCGCCGGATTGGGGCTCGTCGCGCAGTTCTGCACCGAGCTCCCCGGCCGCCCGACGGGCTTGCCCAGGGTCGCTGCACGCCCTGTCACATACGCACCGAGAATCGTCGGCTTGTTTCCGAGCGTGAACGTTCCGTCTGCATAGACGTTCCCCGACGTGGGATCGGAGGCTGTCCCGAGGGCGAAGCTGTTTGCCGTGAGGTTCACGTTCCCGGCGGTGATCAGGTTTCCCTTCACCGTCGCGCCGTTTCCGCCGGTCGCTGTGATGTCGCCGAGCGCGTAAACGCTTCCATTGATCGTGCAATCCGCGCTCAGGTCGACCGTGCCGTTCGGCACCCACAGGTCACCGTTGATCGTGGAGTGGGAATTGCAGGCGTACGGACCGTTGCGGATCACCAGATCACCCGTGTAATTCGACTGCGTCGCGAGGAACGACCCGTCGAAGTACGACATCGTGCCCCCCGGTGAGGGCGGGATGGTGACGGGACGGTTGTAGACGGCCTCGATCGTCGTATGAGACCCATCAGCGCCCCTGCCGCTCGCAACGATCTTGATCGTCGCATTCTTGTCGGCGCTCAGGCAGGCGTCGGTGAGGTGCCCCTCGTCGGGTCCGACCGTTGCACTCACCGAGTAGTAGAACGGCGAGGAGGTCGCATCGGGAATCGAGAGCGTGCAGTGGTTCGCGACGATCGCCGCGAGCATGGCATCACGCCCGGACTCGGCCGCGACGAATGCCTGGGTCGTGCTCTTGTTCTTCGCATTCGACTGGATGACGAACAGCACGGAGGCGGCGACGACGAAGGCCGCGATGACTCCGACGATCATGACGATGAGCACGGCGACCAGTGCCGCCCCGCGATCCTCGGGATCGTGGTGACCGGCGTTCCGGAGTCGAAGGTTCACCAGCATGGCGACAACGTCCCTACACCCGTGTTCCGCATGAAGACCTTGCCGGTGAAACGCACCGGTGCGGCGGCGATGGATCCGTCGGTCGCCCTGCTGACGGAATCGAACGCGTAGGTCACGGTGCCTCCGTTCGAGGAGAAGAAGGGTGATCCGCTGATCGGGGCGATATCGCTCTGCCAGGTCGGCCAGCCCGAAGGCGCTGCCGGCGCGGACGTCACGGTCATGTGTGCCCCGTCGGAGGCGAGCGAGAACGCCTGGCACTGATGACCACCCGTGAACGAGCTGTTCACTCGCAGCGTGGACCCGTCCGCGGAGACGTCGAAGGCGATCGCATTCCGCATGGCGCGCTCGATCTCAGAAGCGACGAGCTGTCCGCGCGACGTCGCCTGGGTCTGCAGGCGCACCGCTTCCTGCGCGCGCCATGTGTTCCCGAAGATCGTGCCCATCACGAGCCCGAGGATCCCGAGGATGACGATGACGATGATCAGCTCGATGAGCGAGAGTCCTTCATCCGCGCTCTTCTTCATGATGGTCATGGCAGCGTCACCGCCGCGGGCGGGATCATCACGAGTGCGTCAGTCGTCACCAGCGTGGTTCCGCTCTGCGCCGCGGTGACATGCAATGAGACCGCGACACCCGCCGAGCATGAACCGATGTCGGCCTGCGTCGTGAAAGTGCCTCCACGACCGTCAGTGAACGTTCGCGGCGTCGCGGACGTGCCGAGAATCGTCGGCATCGAGGAACACGCCGGGCTCTGCCGCACCTGATCGATGAGGGAGTTCACCTGTCGGGTCGCGGTCGCGACCGTGGATTGCCGAGCGGAGTAGCCGAGTCCGTTGACGAGCGCGGGCAGGATCGCGATCGCGATGAGCCCGAGCAGGAACATCGCGATCACGACCTCGACCAGGCCGAAGCCTTCTTCGGCGCGCGCGCGAATCGGCATGGCAGACCTCCAGAACGATTGCGGTTGCGGGGACCCGCCCATCGGAGACCGGGCCCCCGCGTTGGCCGGAAGGCGGGCTAGCAGCCCGGTCCGGCTTTTCCGGTGACACCGCCGGTCGTGGATCCGGCAGCGGCAGCGGACACGCAGAATCCGTCCAGCGTGAGGGGCCCGGCGACGGTGACCGTCGAGTTCCCGGACGAGTTGTACACGGTCGCCGGCACCGCACCGGGGGCGGTGATGGTCGGCGTCGTCTTCGCCAGGTCTGCCGCAACCGCGGACGCAGCGCTCGCCGCGATCGACTTCAGCGAATTGTCCTTGGCCTGCTGTTGAATACCGGCGAAGATCGGGATCGCGATCGCGACCAGGATCCCCAGGATCACCACGACGATGATCAACTCGATCAGTGAGAACCCGGCTTCTTCACCGTTCTCACGTGCTTCTTTCTTCGCCTCGAGGGCGCGACGAATAGCGAGCATTGCTTGTCCCCATTTCAGAGAGTCGTTTCGGGTAAAAACGCACTCTGCGAACCGACGCATCCCTGCGCCCATCAACCAATGCCGGGTTGTCCCGGTCCCCAGATTCGGACTCGAGCTGTCCCAGAGCTCTCATCCTGGGTTCAGGATGGACCTGTCGTCGTTTCTGCGCAAGAGGAAAACCGAAACCGCTATTTCGGGATACCAAGCAGAGTCGGCCGAGACCATGGGGACGAGAAGCACGCGCCGTCTCGAACCCCGCCGACCGTTCAGGATCCGGGCGTCACCGGCAGCAGCACCTTCAGGCAGAAGCCGTCGTCGGTGTGCTCCGCGAAGACGTCTCCGCCGTGCGCCCTGGCGAGGCCGCGGGCGATCGCGAGGCCCAGGCCGGCCCCCGACGCCACGGTGTCCGGCGCGGCGCCGCCGGTGCGCGACGGATCCGAGCGCCAGC
>NZ_NCKN01000093.1 GCF_002257455.1 Microbacterium sp. 13-71-7 | reverse complement strand
CCGGGTCGTCATCGAGCGCGGCGCGCAGGATGACGTTGGTATCGATGCCGGTCATCGCATGCGGAACCAGCATCGTCAGACGCTCCGGCTCCGCGCGTCATCCTCGGCGACGGCCTCCGCGACCGCGTCGTCCATCTCCTCGATCGTCAGAACCGGTGCATCGTCGCGATGCAGCATCCCGAAGATGTCCGAGATGCTCCCGGTCTTCGGCACCACGGAGTACTGCCCGGTGGGCAGCCGTACGAACATGACCTTGGAGCCGGCCACGAGCTTCAGCTCGTCGCGCATCTCCTTGGGCAGGGTGATCTGGCCCTTGCTCGTCATCGTGGCGATCGGCATGATGATCCCTCCTCGAACGCGTCCTCCTTTCCAGGATCCGCCTGAAAGGAGATGGGCGCAAGAGTAAGGAACCACTCTTCGAGTCGTCCCCGTCAGCGGAGGCTATGGCGTGCGCTCAGGGGGACGACGCGAGGTTTGGGTGCCTCCACTTCCGAGTCGTCCCCTTCAGCGGAGTCTCTGGCGTGCGCTCGTGGGGACGACTCGGAAGTGGAGAAGCCCCGCCCCGGGCCGGCCCGAGAGCGACGCGGCCTGACCCGACCCCGCTCCGGGGGCGGGGAATCAGCGGCGGCCGAGGTGCAGGACGGCGCGGACGAGCAGGCCGGCGAGGAGCGCCCAGAACGCCGCGCTGACACCCCAGAACGCCATGCCGGAGGCGGCGACGAGGAACGTCACCACGGCAGGGGTGCGCTCGCCCGGGTCGTCGATCGCCTGCTGCACGGCGGATCCGAACGCGCCGAACAGGGCCACGCCGGCGACGGCCGGGATCACCGCGACCGGGGCGAGCACCACGAGCGCGGCGAACGCGGCCGAGCACCCGCCCAGCACCAGGTACGACGCCCCGGTCGAGACGCCGGCGATCCAGCGGCGCTTCGGATCCGGCTCCGCGTCGGGGGCGGCGGCGAGGGCGGCGCTGATCGCGGCGAGGTTGATCGCGTGCCCGCCGGCGGCGGCGCCGAGGGCGCTGCCGATGCCGGTCGCGAGCATCGCCGGACGCCACGGCACCTCGTAGCCGAAGCTGCGCATCACGGCCACGCCGGGCACGTTCTGCGAAGCCATCGTCACGATGAACAGCGGCAGGGCGATGCCGACGAGCGCCCCGACGGTGAACGTCGGCATCGTCAGCTCGAGGTGCGGCAGCAGCGCGGCGGGATCCACGATGCTCGCAGAGCCGCCGGTCACGATCCCGATCACGATGACGACCGTCGCCGCGAGGAACGCCAGCGGCACCGCCCAGCGGGGCGCGAGTCGGGCGAACACCAACCAGGTCAGCAGCACGGGGACCACCGCCCACGGGTTCTTGGCGAGCCCGCCGATCGGCGCGAGGCACAGCGGCAGCAGCACGCCGGCGAGCATGGCCTGCGCGATCGACGGAGGGATCGCGGCGATGAGGGATCCGAGCTGCGGCACGAGCGCCGTGAGCAGGATGAGCGCCGCGACGATGAGGAAGGCCCCGACGGCGGCGGGCCAGCCTCCCTCGATCGCGCCCGAGGCGGCGAGCAGCGCCGCACCCGGCGTCGACCACGCGGAGGTGATGGGCATGCGGTAACGCCAGGCCAGCACGATGCCGGCGACGCCCATCGTGAGGCAGAGCGCGAGCAGTCCGCTCGCGGCCTGCGCGTGGGTCGCACCCACCGCGGCGAGGCCGGTGAGCACGACCGCGAACGAGCTCGTGAACCCGACGAGCGCCGTGACGACCCCGGCCATGATCGGGCGGGACGGCGATGAGCGAGGGCGGGGCGCCGGAGGGCTCGCGGTTTCGGGCATGGGGAGAGGCTAGCGGGCGGTGCGGGGCCGCCGATGCCTCCGAGGGCCGATGTGCGCGTGCCGGACGTCCTGCGAACGTGGGCGGGGAACCGCCCCCGCGGCTACGCCAGGCCCAGCCGGTGCGCCAGCACCACGGCCTGCACGCGGTCGCGGGCGCCGAGCTTCTGCAGGATCCGCGACACGTGCGTCTTCACGGTCGCCTCGCCGATGAACAGTTCGGCCGCGATCTCGGCGTTGCTCCACGCCTCGGCGACCAGCCGCAGCACCTCCGCCTCGCGGTCGGTGAGCGGCTCGGGCAGCGCCGCGCTGGGCAGGGCGGCGGATCCGCTCGTCGTGCTCGAGTGCCGTTCCGGGACCGGGATCCCGTCCGTGCGCGCCGCGAACCGCTGCAGGACCCGCCGGGTCACCTCGGGCGCGAGCATGCCGTCGCCGGCGGCCAGGGCGCGGACGGCGGCGACGAGCTCCTCTGGCCCGGCGTTCTTCAAGAGGAAGCCGCTCGCGCCGGCATCCAGCGCGTCGAACAGGTAGTCGTCGCGGTCGAAGGTCGTCACGATCGCGATCGACGCGCGGATCCGCCCGTCCGCCCTGATCAGCCGGGTCGCCTCGAGCCCGTCCATGTCGGGCATCTGCACGTCCATCGTGATCACGTCGGGCAGCAGGGATCCGGCGAGGGACACCGCCTCGGATCCGGTGCCGGCCTCGCCCACGACCTCGATGTCGGGCTGCAGGTCGAGGATCGTGCGGAACCCCGCGCGGAGCATGGCGTGGTCGTCGACGATCATCACGCGGGTCGGAGCGCTCACCTCGTCTCCCCTCGGCCGCCGCGCGCACCGCGTGCGGAGTCCGCCGCGGCATCGCCGGAGCTCGTCGCAGGAACGGGCAGCGTCGCCCGCACCCGGAATCCGCCGGCCGGTCGTGCCACGAGCTCGATCGATCCGCCGGAAGCCGTCGCCCGCTCGCGCATGCCGAGCTGGCCGAGGCCGGGGCGGAGTCCCGTGACCATGCGGCCCGTGTTCACGACCTCGAGTTCGACAGAACCCTGCTCGTACCGGATCCTCACGTCCGCGACGGCGTCGGGACCGGCATGACGGCGGGCGTTCGTGAGCGATTCCTGGGCGATCCGGTAGAGGTTGACCGCGGTCACGCGCGGCACCGGGACCGCGTCGCCGATCACCTGCAGCCGCGTGGGCAGGCCCGCCGCCGTCGATGCCGCGGCGAGCTCGGCGATGTCGTCGATCCCGACGGTCGAGGACGCGTCATCGCTGTCGCCCGGAGCCCGCAGCGTGTCGAGCAGCTGATGGAAGTCGCGGATCGCGTCGCGCGCCGCGGTCTCGATGCCGGCGACGATCGTCGCGGCGGCCTGCGGATCCTGCGGGATCATCATGCGGGCGGCGCCCGCCTGCACGCCCATGACCGAGACGTGGTGGGCCACGACGTCGTGCAGCTCGCGGGCGATGCGCACGCGGTCCAGGGCCACGGCCTGCGCGGCGCTGAGCGCACGCTCGCGCTCGAGCTCCGCGGTGCGCTGCTCGAGGGCGGCCCTCTGGCGGGCGGCGCTCCAGCTGCGCTCGCCGAAGTAATAGGCGCCGCCGAAGTACAGCACGTTCAGCAGCACCTGCAGCATGAGGAAAGCGACGAGCGGGGAGAACATCCCCGCGACCACGTCGGCCTTGTGCGCCTGGTCGATCGCCTGGCGGTACATCTCGATGACCAGCCATACGGCCATCACGACGATGATCCCCACGCGCACCAGGAACGCGGTGCGGCGCGCGTTCATCCAGGCGCCCACCGTGTACAGGGCGATGAACATGGCGATGTTGCCGGCGTAGATCTCCGGGACGTGCAGCGTGGTCGCCACCACGAACGCGAGCGACACGACGACGGCGACCGCCGCCGGCCATCTCCGTCGCACCGCGAGCGCCGCCGCGACGACGGCGACGTACGGCATCGCGGTCCACAGCTCGGCCTGTTCGGTGCCGTAGACCTTCGCGATCGAGGAGAGGCCGGCGCTGAGGATCCCGCCCACGAGCACGACGCCGGCCAGGATCACGTCCTGCCGCAGCTCGCGCGCGGTCGGGATGCGGGTGAACGGCGGCATCCCTCCACCGTAGGGCGGCCGTCGCCGCAGGACATCCCCCGCACGACGGATCCCCGGAGCGGCCGCGGCCCGGATGGGACACTGGAGCGGTGACCTCACCGCAGCCGCGCCTCGCCCCGCTGTACCTCGCCGGCTTCACGACGGCCTTCGGTGCGCACGGGATCGCCGCCGCCCTCGGCGCGGAGACCGAGGACATCGGCTGGACCCTGCTCGCGTTCGGCTTCACCCTCGCGCTGTACGACCTCGCCGAGGTGCTGCTGAAGCCCGTGTTCGGCGCGCTCAGCGACCGGATCGGCGTGCGCCCGGTCATCGTCGCGGGGCTCCTCGCCTTCGCCGCGTTCTCGGTCGTGGGCGCCCTCGTGCCGGGCACCGTCGGACTCATCGTCGCGCGATTCGGCCAGGGCGCGGCGGCCTCGGCGTTCTCCCCGGCATCGTCCGCCGCGGTCGCGCGGCTCGCGGACGAGGCGTCCCGCGGCCGCTACTTCGGGCGCTACGGATCCTGGAAGGGCCTCGGTTACGCACTCGGTCCGCTGCTCGGCGCCGGACTGGTCGTCTGGGCGGGCCTTCCCGCCCTGTTCTGGGCGCTCGCCGCGGTGGCGCTGGTGGCCGCCGCGTGGGTGCGGTTCGGCGTCCCGGCGGTTCCCGTGCTGCCCCGCAAGCGCGTCACCGTCGCGGATCTCGCGCGCGAGCTCACGGCGCCCGGATTCCTGGTGCCGACCCTCGTGCTCGCGGCGACGACCGGCGGCCTCGCGGTCGCGGTCGGTTTCCTCCCGCTTCTCGGCCGGGAGAGCGGCATCGGCACGGTCGGCAGCATGGCGCTCGTCACGGTGCTGGCCGTCGTGAGCAGCATCGTGCAGCCGTTCGCGGGATCTCTACACGACCGCGGCCGCCTTCCCGTGCGGGTGGGCGCGGTCGGGGGACTGGCGCTGTTGGCGGGCGGGATCCTGGTCGCCGGGCTGTGGCCCGAGCTGCCGACGCTGCTGGTCGGGGCCGTGCTCATCGGCGCCGGCGTGGGGCTCGCCACGCCGGTGGCGTTCTCCCATCTGGCCGCGTCCACGCCGCCGGAGCGGATGGGGCGCACGATGGGATCCGCGGAGCTCGGGCGCGAGCTGGGCGACGCCGGGGGACCGCTCGTCGCCGGGGCCGTGGCGACCGCGACGATCCCCGGCGTGGGGCTCGTCGTCGTGGCGGGGCTCACCGCCGGCGCCGGGGTGCTCGCCGTCTGGGGGTTGCGGACACCGCGGAGGGGCTGAGCCGGAAGGCCCGTGCTTGCTCTTGACAAGCGTGCTTGTTAAAAGCAAGCTTGTCGCATCGGATCCGCTCCGGGTCCATCGACACTGACAGAGGAGTCATCGTGGCCAACGTCTTCATCAGCCTGCCCGTCACCGACCTCGAGCGCACGAAGGCCTTCTACATGGCGCTCGGCTGCGCGATCAACCCCGAGATGTCCGACGAGAACGGCGTCTGCGTGGTCTGGGACGACAACATCTTCTTCATGATGATCACGCGCGAGTTCTTCGCGACCTTCACCGAGAAGCCGATCGTGGATCCGAGGGTCTCGCTGCAGACGTCCGCATCGTTCGCGCTCGACTCCCGGGAGGAGGTCGACGCGGCGATCGCGAAGGGGCTCGCGGCGGGCGGCACCGAGCCCCAGCCCGCCCAGGACTACGGCTTCATGTACTCGCGCGACCTGGACGACCCGGACGGCAACTCCCTCGGGTTCCTGTACATGGTTCCCGCGGGGGAGCAGGGGGCCGAGGCGTCGGTGGCCGCGGCGAGCGACGCGACCTCCTGATGCGGGGAGAGTGCTGACATGGCCGCGCGCAGCTACGGCCAGTACTGCGGCGTCACCACGGCCGTCGAGCTGATCGGCGAGCGCTGGGCGCTGCTGATCGTGCGCGACCTGCTCGTCGGGCCGCGCCGATACACGGATCTCAAGCAGGGGCTGCCGCGCATCCCGACGAACATCCTGTCCACGCGGCTCAAGGAGCTGCAGGAGGGCGGGGTGGTGCGCCGGGCGCCCCTGCACGGCAGCGGGCTCGTCTACGAGCTCACGCCGTACGGGCAGGCGCTGGAGCCCATCGTGCTCGCGCTCGGGCGCTGGGGGTTCCAGGCGATGGGCGACCCGGACGAGGGCGATGTCGTCACGCCCGACTCGCTCACGATGGCGCTGCGCACGTCGTTCCGGCCGGACCGGGCCCGCCGCCTCGACGTCGAACTGCACGTGGGCGACGTCGCGCTGCGGGCCATCGTCCGCGACGGCCTGCTCGCGGTCACGCAGCTCGCCCCGCCCGCTCCGCCGGTCGGCGGGGCGGTGCCGCCCGGCGACCCCGAGGCGGTCATCGTGGCCGGACCAGGCATCCGGCACCTCATCGCCGGGGACGTCACCCCGGCGGAGGCGATCGCGCAGGACCTGGTCGCGGTC
This sequence comes from Microbacterium sp. 13-71-7, assembly GCF_002257455.1. Lineage (GTDB taxonomy): Bacteria > Actinomycetota > Actinomycetes > Actinomycetales > Microbacteriaceae > Microbacterium. The sequence goes on along the minus strand of NZ_NCKN01000093.1, from coordinate 8,008 downwards.
GTCCGCGGCGACGAGCGGATCCTGGACGACTTCGCCCAGACCTTCCACATCGCCCCCCCTCGCGGCGTAGCGTCGCCGAGGGGCGGGACAGTCGGCCGTCGGATCCCGAGCCCGTCGAAGGGCTCGACCACGAAGGAGCAGAGCACATCATGACCGGACGCATCATCATCGACCTGTTCACGACGCTCGACGGCGTCGCCCAAGCACCGGGCGGGCCGGAGGAGGACACGAGCAACGGCTTCCGCTTCGGCGGCTGGCAGGCGCCGCTGCCCAGCGAAGCCGTCATGGGCAGCGTGATGGCGGGGATGGAGACCCTGGACGCGCTGCTGCTGGGCCGCCGCACCTACGACATCTTCGCCGGATACTGGCCGCAGCACACGACCGGGCCCGAGGGCCCGATCGGGCAGCTGTTCGACAGGGTGCCGAAGTACGTGGCGTCCCGCGACGCCGGGATCCAGCTCGACTGGCAGGGCAGCACCAGGGTCGGCGCGGATCTGCCCGCCGAGATCGCGGCGCTGCGCGAGAGGCACCAGGACGTGCACGTGATCGGCAGCGTCGACTTCGTGCAGACCCTGCTCTCCGAGCAGCTCTACGACGAGCTGCAGCTCTGGGTCTATCCGATCGTGCTGGGGCAGGGCAAGAAGGTGTTCCCCGACGGCGCGACGCCGCACAACCTCCGGCTCGTGCACGCCGAGTCCGGCGATGGCGGCACGCTGCTGCTGCGTTACGCACCTCTGCCGGGAGAACCGGCCACCGGCACGATGTGAGGACGCACGTCGGCGCGATGCGCGGAGCGCGCACCGTGTCGGATTCGTGACCGGAATATCGCGGATCCGTCTAGCTGGCGGAGCACCGCGAAACTACAGTCATCCGTAACGCGCGGGGACGCCGACCCGAACAGCCGCACTCTGGGAGGTGCGGCTGTTCCCATGTCCGGATCCGGCTCGCAGGAATTGCCTCTTTCCTGGGAGAACCCTATGACGATAGATTGCATCGACGCCTGGTTCCTCAGGCTCCGGCCCGACCCGATGGAGGGCGGCCGCTGACCCGATGGGGGGACCAGGATGTCTGCACGTGTGTCCGGACGCCGCGGCTGGAAGGGCGCGCTCACCGCGCTGCTCGCCGCGGCGCTGATGTTCACCGGAGCGGGGGCGGCGAGTGCCGCTCCGACGACGGGGACGGGTTCCGTCAGCGGGACGGTGACCCGAGCCGCGGACGGACAGCCCGCGGCGGGTGTCTTCGTGGACGTGCGCGGCGACAACGGACACTTCGTCACTTCGACCGATGACACCGGCGCCTACCGGATCTCGAACGTGGCGCCAGGGCAGTACACGGTCTTTTTCAGCGATCCGCAGCTGGAACTCGCCAAGCAGTGGTGGAACGGCGCCGCGAACCCGCAGAGCGCGACCCCCATCACGGTCGCGGACGGCGTGGACCTGACAGGCATCGACGCGAGCCTCGACCCGACCGTGTCGATCAGCGGCTCGGTGCTGGTCGACGGAGCGATCGATATGCGCGGGGGCTCCTCGCATATCGCGGTGGTCGCCGAGGCCGGGGGCGAGTTCATCGGCATGTCGTACGTTCACGCGGACGGCACCTACAGCGTCAAGGTCGGTCCCGGCACATACACGGTCAGAGCCGAACCCACCGAGGGACTGGCCTACGCCGTGGCGCCGCAGTACTACTCGCACGCGGCCTCGGCATCGGATGCGACCCCGGTCGTCGTCAGCACGAGTGACACGACGGGCATCGACTTCGATTTGTCCTCGTTGTCGGCAGATGTCGCGCTCTCCGTCGGCACCGTCCAACCGGGCGCCGCAGTTCATGTGACGGGTTCGGGCTTCGCTCCCCGAGAGCCCGTTCTCATCGAGCTGCACTCCACCCCGATCTCTCTCGGGATGGTCACGGCCGGGGCCGACGGCGTCGTCGACACCACCGTCACGATCCCGGCGGATGCGCCCGCGGGCGCGCACCGGATCGTGCTCACGGGCCAGATGTCGACGCTGACCGGTGGCTCGGCGCTGACCGTGGCCGGCGCGACCACGCCTGGTGGATCCGACGGATCCGGAACGGGCGGTACGGGAACCGATCCCTCGGGCGCCGGCTCCACGCCTGCGGCACCCGCGTCCGCTTCCGGCTCCGGCACCGCGCAGCTCGCGGCGACCGGTGCGGAGATCCCGAGCGCCGCGCTGCTGGGCGGAGCACTGATGCTGCTCCTCGGCCTCGCGGTGATCCGCGTCCGCCGCAGGGCCTGACACGACGCGCGGCGGGGCCGGGTGTGGATTCGTCCACTCCGGCCCCGCCGTCGTTCCGCCGGGAACACCCGCACGGGTCAACCCGCGAGCACGCGCTCCAGCACGATCGCGACGCCGTCCTCGGCGTTCGAGGGAGCGAACTCGTCCGCCGCGGCGAGGGCCTCGGGCTCGGCGTTCGCCATCGCGACGCCCCGGCCGGCCCAGCGCAGCATCTCCACGTCGTTGAGGGCGTCGCCGAACGCGAGGACCTCGCTGCGGTCGATGCCCAGTCGGTCGCACAGCTGCGCGAGCCCGGTGGCCTTGGTGACGCCCTCCGCCATGACCTCGACGAACGGCGCACCCGACAGCGTCGCCGCGAAACCGCTCTGGTCCAGAGTGCGCAGCGCGGCGAAGATCTCCGCGGGAGGCATCGAGCGGTGACGGATCACGAGCTTCAGGCTCGGCGCGGACAGCACCTCGGCGAGCGGGGCCGCGCCCATCGCCGCCGGATCGCGCTTGTGGTCGCTGTGCGCGGCGACCTCGGCATAGCCCGCCTGGGCGACGAAGACCTCACCGGCCTCGCGCACGCTCGCGAACAGCAGCCCGTCGATCCGCGTGCCCAGCTCCCGCGCGATCCGCTGCTGCACCGGCACCGCGATCTCGGTGGCGAACAGCTGCTCGTGCGTGTGCAGATGGATGCCGTACGCCCCGTTCCCGCACAGGGCCCAGCCGTCGAAGCCGGCCTCCGCGGCGATCGCGCGCAGGCCGATCGGCTGCCGCGCCGTCACCGGCACCACGACGATCCCCGCGGCGCGGGCGGCATCGAGGGCGGCGCGGGTGCGCGCGCTCACGTGGCCCGCGGGATCCAGCAGGGTGCCGTCGAGATCCGTCGCGATCAGGCGGATCGGGGGGCGGGTGACCGGGTTTCGATCGACCGCGGCGCCCTTCGTCTCGTCGCTGCGCTCCTCGCTCAGGGACCGGGGGCGGTGTCGGCCGGATCCGCGACGGTGCTCATCAGGCGAAGATCATCGGCATGTCGCCGTCGTCCTCCGCGCCGCCCAGTTCGAGGTCGACGACCACCGGCACGTGGTCGCTGGGCTGCTCGCCCTTGCGCTCCTCGCGGTGGATCGAGGCGCCCTTCACGGCATCGGCGAGGGCCGAGGACCCGAGCACGAAGTCGATCCTGATGCCCTCGTTGCGCGGGAACTTGAGCCGCTGGTAGTCCCAGTACGTGTAGCCCTCGGGAAGCAGCGGTCGCACGACGTCCTGCACGCCCGCCGACTCCAGCGCGAAGAACGCCGCGCGCTCCTCGGGGGAGACGTGCGTGGACTTGCCGACCACGATGTCCGGATCCCCGTTGTCGTGGTCGAACGGGATGATGTTGAAGTCTCCGACGAGCGCGAGGGGCAGGCCGGGCGAGGCCGCGAGCTCGGCCGCGGTCGAGGTGCGCAGCGCATCGAGCCAGTGCAGCTTGTACGCGAGGTGCGGGTCGTCGAGCGAACGGCCGTTGGGCACGTACAGGCTCCAGACGCGCACGCCGTTCACGATCGCGCCGAGCGCCCTGGCCTCGAGCGGCGCATCGGGGCCCTCGTGGCCCTTGGCGAAGCCGGGCATGCCGTCGAAGGACGTGCGCACGTCGGTCATCGGCTCGCGGCTCGCGATCGCGACGCCGTTCCACTGGTTCAGGCCGTGCACCTCGACGTGGTAGCCGGCCTCCTCGAAGGGCGCATACGGGAACTGCTCCGGCTTGCACTTGATCTCCTGCATCGCGAGCACGTCGATGTCCTCGCGGACGGCGAACTCGACGGTACGGGCGACGCGGGTGCGGATGGAGTTGACGTTCCAGGTGGCCAGGCGCATGGATCCAGCCTACGGGCGGGCGGCGACATCGCCGGCCGGGCGTCGAGGCGCTGCAGGGCCGCCCGAACGCGGCCCCGCCCGGCCGCGGGCGTGCCCGACCGCGGGCGTGCCCGACGCACCCGTACGGGAAGCGCAGGGATCCTGGCCGCACCCGTTTGCATTCCGTAGGGACGGGATCCGGGCCGCGACGACCGGCGCAGGGTGGATCCATGGTCATGGAACAGCGGTTCACGCCGTCGGAGCACCGGCATCCGGCGGCGGTCGCGCACCGGCCCCGCCCGCACTGGGGTCACCTGTCGCGCTCGGTCAGCCGGTACGGCGTCGTCTCGAGCGAGCTCGTCATCTACTCGCCGGACGCCTCGGAGCACGACCGGCGCTGGGCGGAGCTGTCCCGCGTGTTCGGCACGGTCGTCGCCGGGGGCGCGCTGCTCGCCTGGATCGGGTTCGCGGCGGCGGGCGTCTCCCCGCTGATCGCCCTCCTGGCGATCGCGGCGGTCGCGATCCCGGCCGGCATCGTCCTGGCCAGGAGCACGCGAGCGGTGCGGCACGACGCGGCCAGGGTCGCGTCCTGCACGTCCGGACTCCAGCCCGACACGGCGGATCGCGAGGCCCAGCGCCGCCTCGACGCGCTCGCCGACACGATGCAGCAGGCGAGCGAGGAGTATCGCGCCGGCGCGATGGATCCGGAGCGCTTCCTGCAGGTCTGGCGCGCGACCTACACCCACGCACAGGCGTGAGCGCCCCCCTCTGCGTGCCCCTCCATCATCGAGTCGTCCCCGCGAGCGCACCCTATGGGGTCCGCTCATGGGGACGACTCGGAAGTGGAACGAGGGTCAGACGCGGGCGAGCTGCTCGGCCTTCTTCTCGCGGCGCAGGCCGTGCAGCAGCGGCTCGGTGTAGCCGCTCGGCTGCGCGGCGCCCTCGGTGATGAGGCGGCGGGCGGCCGTGAAGGCGATGCCGGGGGCTGATCCCTCCGCGAACGCGAGCGGCTCGTAGTTCGCGTCGCCCGCGTTCTGCGCGTCGACGACCACCGCGAGGCGGCGGAGGCTGTCGTCGATCTGCGCCTCGGTGATCACGCCGTGCTGCAGCCAGTTCGCCAGCAGCTGGCTCGAGATGCGCAGAGTGGCGCGATCCTCCATGAGGCCGACGTCGTGGATGTCCGGCACCTTCGAGACGCCGATGCCCTGGTCGATCCAGCGCACCACGTAGCCGAGGATCGACTGCACGTTGTTGTCCACCTCGGTCGCGACGATCTCCGCCGTCAGCGCACCCTCGGGAGCGAGCGGCGGCACCAGCAGGCGGTCCAGCGCGTCGTCAGAGACCGGCGGCAGCGCGGCCCGCGCGGCGAACGCGTCGACCTGGTGATAGTGCAGGGCGTGCAGGGTCGCGGCCGTGGGCGACGGCACCCAGGCGGTCGAGGCCCCGGAGCGCGGGTGCGCGATCTTCTTCTGGAGCATGTCGTGCATGAGGTCGGGCTCGGCCCACATGCCCTTGCCGATCTGGGCGCGTCCGCTGAGGCCGCTCGCGACGCCGATCGCGACGTTGCGGTCCTCGTAGGCCTGCATGAACGGCTGCGCCTTGATCCCAGCCTTGGGCAGGAACGGGCCGGCGTGCAGCGAGGTGTGGATCTCGTCGCCCGTGCGGTCGAGGAATCCGGTGTTGATGAAGACCACGCGGTCGCTCGCGGCGGCGATCGAGGCGGCGAGGTTCGCCGACGTGCGGCGCTCCTCGTCCATGATGCCGACCTTCATGGTGCCGGCCGGCAGGCCCAGCAGATCCTCCACGCGGCCGAACAGCTCGGCGGCGAACGCGACCTCCTCGGGTCCGTGCATCTTCGGCTTCACGATGTACATGGATCCGGTGCGCGAGTTGGCGCCCTTGTTCGCCCCCTCGAGCTCGGGCAGGGATCCGAGCGCCGTCATGATCGCGTCGAGGATGCCCTCGAAGACCTCGTCGCCGTGACGGTCGAGCACCGCGGGGGTGCGCATGAGGTGGCCGACGTTGCGGACGAACAGCACGGCGCGGCCGGGGAGGGCGACCTCGCCGCCGTCGGCCGTGCGGTAGACGCGGTCCGCGGCGAGCGAGCGGGTGAACGTCTTCCCGCCCTTGGTGACGGACTCGGAGAGGGTGCCGTCCATGAAGCCGCGCCAGTTGCGGTAGCCGAGCGCCTTGTCGTCGCCGTCGACCGCGGCCACGGAGTCCTCCAGGTCGAGGATCGCCGTGAGCGCGGACTCGAGGATGATGTCCTGCACGCCCGCCGCGTCGGTGCGGCCGATGGCGCCGGTGCGGTCGACCAGGATCTCGGCGTGCAGGCCGTTCTGCACGAGCAGCACGGTGGCGGGGGAGCCGGCGTCGCCCGTAAAGCCGACGAAGCGCGCCGGATCCGCGAGGCGGCGGTCTCCTGAGGCGGTCGACACGACGAGCCCGTCCGCGTCCACGCGGTATCCGGTGGCGTCGCGGTGCGAGCCCTCGGCCAGAGGGGCGATCTCGTCGAGCAGCTCGCGGCCGAAGGAGACCACGGCCGCGGCGCGCGCCGGGTTGAACTTCTTCCCGGGGGCGAGGTCGCCGGTGCGCTCGATCGCGTCGGTGCCGTAGAGCGCGTCGTACAGGGATCCCCAGCGGGCGTTCGCCGCGTTCAGCGCGAAGCGGGCGTTCAGGAGCGGCACGACGAGCTGGGGGCCCGCCATCGTGGCGATCTCGGGGTCGACGTTCTCGGTCGTCACCGTGACCTGCTCCGGGACGGGGACCAGATAACCGATCTCGGTGAGGAAGGCGCGGTAGGCGGCGGGATCCGGCTGTCCGGGGTTCCGGCGGTGGAACTCGTCGATCTGCTGCTGCAGCTCATCGCGCCGGGCGAGCAGCGCGGCGTTGCGCGGCACCAGGTCGTGCACGATCTCGCTCACGCCCGCCCAGAACGCCGTGGCGTCGCGACCGGAATCGGCAAGCGACGCTTCAGCGAACTCGACGATCGGCGCGGCGACCGACAGGTCTGCGCGGGAGAGGTACGAGGTCATAGTTCCATTCCTTCTGTGCGGGCGCCGAGGCGCTTCAGGGTTTCCAGGGCGATCTCCGCGTCGAGCGCAGGGGGGCCTCCGGCGATGCCGAGGCCGCCGACGTGATGCTCGCCGAAGAAGATCGGCACGCCCCCGTCGATCGTCGTCATGGTGCCGCCCGTGCCGAGCGGCAGGGTCGCGGAGAGCGCCTCGGCGATCTGGCCGGTGCGGCGGCGGATCGAGGCGCTGCTCTTCGCCTTGCGCTGGGACGTGTCGGCGCTGTGCGGGGTCGATCCGTCGGCCATGCCGTAGGCGATGAGCGTCATCGACGGATCCGCGACGGCGGCCACGGTGGGCAGGCCGCGCTCTGCGCCGATCTCGAGGGCGAGGGCCACGGCACGGGCCGCCGTCTCGTATGTGATCGTGACGGTCTGTCGGTGCGTGGACATCGGCGTCTCCTCGGCGTGATTTATCTCGATGTCGAGATTACCTTCGCGAGGAGATTACCACAATGTGAATCTTAAGTTCCACATGTCGAAAAGAAGTGGTTCAGGATTGGTATCCCATCCGGTCCGCTCAGCGCTCGGAGGGATCGGCCGTCCCGACCAGGATCCCGCGCGCCAGCACGTGGAAGTGCCTGTTGAAGCCGAGGTAGGCGGGCGTCTCGTCGCCGTCCAGGTCGATCTCCTCGATGTCGAGCGCATCGACCGTGATGACGTAGCGGTGCACGCCGGTGCCGGCGGGCGGAGCGGCGCCGATGTAGCGCTGCAGCCGGGCCTCGTTCGGCAGGGTGATCGCCTGGGCCGGGAGGGATCCGGGTTCGCCGTCGCCGGCGCCGGCGGGCAGCGAGCGCACGTCGGCCGGGATGTTCGCGACGGCCCAGTGCCAGAAGCCGGATCCGGTCGGTGCGTCCGGGTCGTA
>NZ_NCKN01000420.1 GCF_002257455.1 Microbacterium sp. 13-71-7 | reverse complement strand
GGGCCGGTCGCACCCGATCCATCGGCATCCGCCGTCACGGACCGCGAGCCCGATGCGTTGTTTCGGGGTGAACAGGCGTGATTCCCGTCCCACGTCGAGCGGGTTCCCGCACGCATCCACGGTGACGGGGAGGGTTCCGGTGTCGCAGATCCGTCGTTCCGCGACCGTCGCGGGGACGGTGGTGAGGCCGTCTTCGGTGACCGCGACCGGGGCCCGCGTGCCGTCCGCTGTGATCTGCTGCACGATCCGCAGTCCGGCCTGCCGGGTACCGAACACCACGGCCGGATCCGCGAGGGTGCCGGCGCGGACGAGGTCGAGGAGCAGGTCGTAGGAGAGTTGGTCGTTGGTCCGGGGATCTGCGACCAGGTCCGCCGCGGTCGTCTTCTCTTCGGGGTCCACGAACCGGGGTCCGCCCCGACGCGGTCGCAAGGCTGCGGCGAAGATGGTGTCGAGGTAGGCGCCGCCTTCGTCATCGAACGCGATCGACGCCCGCCGCACCCCGTCCTGGTCGAACCAGGTCCGGAACGAACGCTTCTCATACCGGGCGAGGAACCGGGCCTCCGCTCCGTCCGGGTCGAGCAGATCCCGGATCGTCCGCGCGGCGGCGCCGAGTTCTTCCACGGTCCGCCGGGAGGCTTCCTCGATGAGTTGTGTGGCGGCGTGCGCCCACGCGTCCTCGGCACCCTCGGGTGGGTCGCCGAGCCCGCGGCGGATCGCGTCGAACTGCGCCGACGTGACCGCGCCGGACCGCAGCCCCTCCTGCAACGTCTGCCGCCAGCTCCGCATGACGGGCTCTTCTGGCGTCCCGCCGTCAGACGTCTCGGTATCAGCGCCGACATCGGCACCGGCGCCCGGCTCGTCGTCGAGCAGCGCTTCCCCGACCCGCACCTGCCTCGCCGCCTCGCCCTTCGTCATCCCGCCCAACTCCTGAACCAGCGACGCCGCCGACCGGTGCCCGCGCGCCTGCGCCAACCCCGCATGCCCCGCGTCCCGAGTCGAGCGCCGTGCGATCACTCCCGCGCAGATCACCTGCACCTGCTCCACGAGCCGTCCGACCTCACCCGCCTCGCGAAGCACCGCCACCGTCTCCGCATCTCCCAGCCCCTCCACGACCGCCTGCACGTCCGACGCGCCCGCACCCGCACTGATCCGCCCGGCCAGGGTCGGGATCAGCGCCGCGATCGCATCCCACGTCT
>NZ_NCKN01000003.1 GCF_002257455.1 Microbacterium sp. 13-71-7 | reverse complement strand
GAGCATGCGCGTCGAGGTCCCCGCGCGCCGCGCCAGCTCGCCGATCTTCATCCTCGACCTCCCCGCTTGACCTTGACACTTATGTCAAAGTTTAGAGTCGCCGAGGTGAAGAGATCAAAGTCCTCCCTCGTTCCGCTGCTGGCGTTGAGCGCTGCGACGTTCACGACGGTGAGCGCGGAGATGATGCCGTCGGGCGTGCTGCACTCGCTCAGCTCCGCCTTCTCGATCACGGATGCGACAGCCGGCCTGCTGGTGACGGCCTGGGCGGGAACCGTCGCCCTGACCAGCATCCCGCTGGTGCGGGCGACCCTGCGGTGGCGGCGGAAGTCCGTCATCCTCGCCACGCTCGGACTGATGGCCGCCGCGAACGTCGCGACAGTGCTGGCGCCCGGGTACGGAGCGGCGCTGGCGGCACGGATCGCAGCGGCCGCGGCCCACGGTCTGTTCTGGGCGGTGGTGGTGTCCTACGCCGCCTCCCTGGTGAGCCCGGACCGTGTCGGGCGCGCCCTGTCGATCGTCCTGGCGGGCCCCACGCTCGCGAGCCTCGTCGGCCTGCCCGGCGGCTCCGCCCTTGCGCAGATCCTCGGGTGGCGCGCGACCTTCGTCGCGTTGGCGATCGCGTTGCTCGTCTGCGTCGTCGTCGTCGCGGTCGCGGTGCCGGCGGTCGGCGCCGGTTCCCCGCGAGGCCGGGCCGAGAAGTGGGACCGATCGGCGAAGCCGATCCTTCTGGTCGCCGCGGGCGGCTTCTTCGCGCTCATCGGCTTCTACGCGGTGTTCACGTTCATCGTCCCGGTCAGTGACGCCATCGCGGGAATCGATGCGGCCGCCATGCCGGGAGTGCTGCTCGCGAGCGGGATCGGGGGCCTTGTCGGAGTCCTCGCGGCAGGCCGGATCAGCGACCGGTGGCCTACCGCGGCACTGCCGATCACCGTGCTGGCGCTGGCGATGACGCTCGTCGGGATGGGCATCGCCCGCAGCCCGATCGCGTACGTGGCCCTGGTGGCGGTCCTGGGCGGCGTGATCGGAGTGCTTCCCGTCGTGCTTCAAGCGCGCGTCATGCGGGCGGCCCCGGAGCAGTTCCGCGATACCGCCGGCAGCATCCTCATCACGGTCCTGAATCTCGGCATCGGCGCCGGCGCCGCGCTCGGCAGCGCCATCTCTGCGAGCGCGTCACCGACGGCCTTGCCGTTCCTCGCCGCCGCGATCGCGGCGCTCGCGATCATCCCGCTCGCCGCACTGCCGTCGAGCAGCGCTGCGCGCCGACGTGAAGAGGTCCTCCGGTGATGCTCTTGCCGCGTCCTGCCGGCTACCACTCCCAGCGGACGCCGAGGCCGCCCGGCCCGAAGTCGCGCTGCCGGTAGTGGACGGATGGCGATCCCTCGATGTCCACGGGCCACTCGTGCTTCAGATCGCCCTCCGCGAAGTACACCCAGCAGCGGCGCGGGAGCGCACGGGGATCGAAGTTCACCCAGATGAGGATCTCCTCGAGCCGCTGTTCGGCGTAGACCTCGTAATCGTCGACGATCTCCTGCGGCGCGTCCTCCGCGCGCGTGACCTCGACCTCGGTGAGCGCCGACTCGCCCCGCATGAGCGGCCGGGGGAAGCGCAGCTGGACGCGCCGCACGTTGTGCGCCGGCTGGTGCTCCTCGTGGATGGAGCAGCCGTTGATCGCGCGGAACCGGTACGCCTGGGCTCCGTGGTCGCCATCTGTGCCCATGAAGACCGTCATGCCCTCCACTCCGTCGCGGTTGGCGACGACGAGCCGGCGGTTCCGGGTGGAGACGATCTCACGGTCGGCGCCGACGTGCACCGTCAACTGCGTCGAGACGCGGGAGATGTCGCTCTCTCCGCGGAGCTCCACGCCGTCGGCGGGATCCTGCACCGGGTAGTCGATCAGGGCGTCGAAGGGCTCGACCGGACCGAGTCGTCGCGCCGCGGGTCCCGCGACGAGCTTGGCGAGTGCTCCCGGCTCGAGGTGCAGCAGAGCCTCCAGGACGGGGAGCGCCTCGAGGGATCCGCGGCGTTCCGGGAGTCGCAGCCCCGAGCGCCAGTACGACAAGGCGGTCAGCGAGATCGGGTGGCCCCTGGACAGCAATCCGTCCCTGAGGGCGGTGAGGGTGATCCCTGAGCGCAGCATCGCTTCGCTCAGCGTCGATGCGAACGCGCTCGAGTCGGTGGGGCCTGGCATGCGACGATTCTTCCGGATCCGGCGCACTCAGAAGACCTCCTCGGTCACGGTCGGAGTTCTCGCCAGGGCGCCGGAACCGGGAGCCGCACGACGGGAACCCGTCGGCGTCGCCGCTCAGGGGGCAACGGTCACCGTCACCGTGGAGGCGAGGGTTCCGCTGGCGACGCGGAGCACGACGTCGCCCGGTCCGGTCGGGGTGAGCATGAGCGCGGCCGTCACGCCGGTCTCGTCGGTCGTCGAGGCCTCGAACCGCCCGGGGAACGCGGCAGGACCCGAGACGACCGTGAAGGTGACGTCGGCGCCGGCGATCGGCCCGTCGGCTCCGGTGAGCTCGACCACGACGGACACCGGTTGGCCGTCGAACGGCACCGGTTCGTCGGGGCCGAGCAGCCGGATCCCGGTCGGGGCGGGCGCCGTCGCGGCGCCCGCCCCCGGCGTCTCCGCACCCGGGGAGGGCGCGGCACCGGCGCGCGTCGAGGTCGGCGCCGCACTCGCGCCCCCGCCCGAGGCGGAGGCCGCGCACGCGGTCGTCCCCGTCAGGAGGAGCAGCGCCAGCGCGGCGCCGAGCACCCGCCGCGCGATCATGCCGCCTGGAAGGTGACGTTGAGCACGATGCTCGTGCCCCCGACGCTGACGATCACCGAGAACGTGCCGTACCCGAGGATGTCCAGGGGGAGGTCGGCGGATCCGCCCGCGGCGCTCGCGATGGTGATGGCGCTGCCGGATCCGCTCCAGGCCGCGATCCCCGAGGCGCCGCTGAGCGTGGCGGTGACGTCCCCCGTGTAGGGGGTGCCGTTCTTCGTGAGCGCGAGGGCGAGGGCGATCGTCTGGTCGCCCGCGTCGACGCCGAACGTCACGGAGTGACCGTCCTGGCTGACGTCGCCGTTCGCGGCGGTCGCCGTGTAGACATCCTGCGCGGACGCGGTGGCGGCGGGCACCGCCACCGCGAGCGAGACGACGGGGACGGACCACGCCGCGGCGGCGATAAGCCGGCGCCGGGACAGCGGCGCGGAGCCCTCTCCCGTCCGGTCGGTGCGGGCGGGGTTACTGGGCTGCGTAAGCGTCATAGGTGTACCCAAACGTGTTGGTTCCGGTCGCCGACGTGAACACCGCGGAGACGGCGCCGGTCGGGATGCTGGTCGTGTAGGACTTGAACGTCACGCTGACGCCCTTGTCGGTGGTGATGCCGCCGTACGTCTTCAGGCCGTACTTCGTCTTCAGCTGGATCGTGACGGGATCGGCGCCCGTGTTGTACGCGCGCACGTCGAGCGCCACCTTGCCGGTCACGGTCTTGGGCGTCGCATCCGTCCAGCCCGCGATCGACGCGCTCGCCTGGACGACGGAGACGGTCGGCAGCGGGGTGGATCCGGCGGGGTGACTCGCCGTGATGACGAGCTGCCCGGCGGCCGTCGTCGTCAGCGGCGGGACGACGGCGATGCCGTCCGCATTGGTCTTGACGGTCGCCGTCGCGGCTCCGCTGCCCGCGACGGTCGCGATCGAGCCGTCCCAGGCGAAGACGACGCTCTGACCGACGACCGGTCCGCCGCTCGCATCGGTGAGCCGCACGCCGGATCCGGACGCGGTCTGGCCGACGTTGAGCGTCACCGCCTGCCCGAGAGCCTGCGCGGTCGCGACCGCGGGGCCCGTCGCAGCGACCGTCACCGTGCCGGCGGTCGTGCTCGCTCCGGCCAAGCGGTATTCGAGCGCGCGGGCATCCGAACCGGGCACCGTGACGGGGCCGGTGTAGGGCTGCCACGTCCCGCCGCCGAGGCGGTACTCCATGGCCGGGGTCGAGGGGGCGCCCTCCGTGGTCGCGGTGAGCGTCACCACCCGCCCGGTGGCCGTCGCGCTGAGCAGCGGGGTGACCATGGAGGCCGAGATCGTGTACTGGCCGATCGAGCCGTACTCGGGCATGCCGGAGCTGGTATCGGTCTGCGTGTAGCCGGCGGTGGTGCCGTAGCCGACGCCCTCGACCGTCAGGTAGTACGTGCCGGGGCTGACATCGACCCGACCGGACGCGCTCATGCCGCTGACGTACGACCGACGGTTGCCGTCGTTGACCACGGGGGCCGGGTCGAAGGGCTGCCCGACCGGGGCGCCCGCAGCGTCGTAGACGCTGAGCTTCACGTCGAGCATCGGGCCGTACTCCGCGACGGCGGCGCTCACGTCGAGCTTGCCGGACGTCGGCACGTCGACCCGGAAGACGTCCCTGTCTTTCGCCCCGTTCGGGCCGAAGTTGCGCTCGATCACGCCCGGGACCTTGGATCCGAGCGGGAGCGCGGTGGCCGTGCCGTCCAGAGCGTTCCCGTGGTCGTCCTGCCGGAAATCGATCGCCCCGGAGTAGTAGGTGTAGACGTCGACGTGCGCCCCGGTGCCATCGCAGTCGCCGGCGGCGTTCGGGAGGTAGGCGTCGGGGTTGTCGCCGCACCAGCCGTCGTTGGCCTCCTGGCCGGTCGAGGTGACGGCCCACCGCTGGGACCTGGCCCACGAGGGGTCGGTCATGGCCGCGAGGTCGTTCTGCCCGCCGTTGGTCGCGTTCGGGTACTGCCCGTCCGTCCAGCGGTCCATGCCGATGTTGTCGGCGTTGCCCATGATCGGGGCCCAGAAGCCGGTGTTCGGCGAGTAGTAGATGTTCGTGTTCGGGCCCTCGACGTATCCGCCCTCCGGGGCGGGCTGCACGCTGCTCCAGCCCTGGTGGCCGAGGCTGAGGGTGTGACCGACCTCGTGTGCGGCGGTCGCGGCGAGCTGCCGGGCGTTGCGCGGTTCCTGTCCGACGGAGGTCGTCCAGGCGAAGTTGTCGCTGAAGTCGCCGAAGCTCTTGGAGTGGGCGACGCCGAGCGCGCCCTCGACGATGGAGAGCCCGTTGCCGCCGTCCTCGCCGAGAGAGTTCGCGGTGAAGACCGCGACGTCGCCGTATTCGGTGTCGGTCGCGCTCGTCTTCGCGAGCTGGTCGTCGCTCGGGCGGACGGTGGTCACGTTCACGTCGAACGGCGAGTAGTACTCGGCCATGCGCAGGTACACCTCGCGGCGGAGCTCTTTCGAGTCGCCGTCGACGGCGCCGAACGCGAGGGGCGTGTCGTTGCGCGCGGCGTTCGCGCGGTTCTTGTTCCACGGCGAGCCGGTGAGCGTGCCGCCGTCGAAGACGAGCCAGATCGTCTTGGGCGCGCCCGGCTTGCTGGAGAGGGCCTCGAAGTTCCCGTCCTCGGCGGAGGCCTGAGTGGTGGTGAACTTCGGGCCGTACGTCCCGTACGGACCGGGTCCGGTCGCGGCGAAGGCCATCGGTGCGGCGGCCGTCGCAAGCACGCTCGCCGCTGTGACCGCGACGCCGAGCCTGTAGGCAGCTCGTCGAATCGACATCTGGTTCCTTTCTCGGACGTGTGTGCCCGTGCGTGCGCGGAGAGACGCGCGAACGCCGTCGAGGTCGTTCTGCAGGTTCCGATCAGCGGACAGCACGAGCGGCCGTGCCCCCAGCCGGCACAGCCGTGCCCAGGTTACGAACCGATCGAGATCGCGCACATCACGCGGATCGGGTGAACCTGGGGCGCGGGGCGGCCGCGGCGGCGCGCTCACGCGAACGGATCCTGCGTGTCGTCGACGAGCAGGCCGCGCCGGATCGCCTCGTCGACGGCCGCGGCACGCGAACCGACGCTGAGCTTGCGGTAGACGGCGGTCGCCTGCGAGCTCACGGTGTTCCGGGAGACGAAGAGGCGCTCGCCGATCTGGGCCAGGGTGAGATGCGTCCGCAGAAAGGGGAGCAGCCGCAGCTCCGCGGGCGTCATGCGGACGTGGCTCGCGGCGCCGGCGGGTTCCGCTTGGGCGTCGTGCCGGGCGGGGTCCGGTGCCTCCGCGTCGGACGCGCCTCGGCCGAGACTCTCGTCGATCTCCGCGAGCAGCGCGCGCGCCGCATCGAGCTCTCCTCGTTCGATCCGCGCGTGCACGATGCGGATCCGGTCGCGGACGTGGAGGAGGAGGGCCTGCGGCGCCGGTCGCGGCGCGTTCGTCTCCCCCGTCATGACACGCAGAGTATGGGCCTGGGGATTCACACAGAGCGGGTGAGTTGTGAAGTGCGGCCTTCGGTGACGGGATTCTCTCCCCGGGGCTGCGTAGCGGCGAGGACTCGCGCCCGAAATGCGGGGGAAACACCGCAGTGCCATCCTCCGTGCATGGACACGCCTTTCGCCGAGTACTGGAGCCGACGGCATTCGGATCCCCGATCCGCGTCGCCGTGGGACGAGATGTTCGACGTGTACGAGGCGGACCAGGATCTCGCGGCGCGGGAGCCGTACCGGGCGATCCATCGCGCCCTCAGCGAGATGTCCGACGAGGATCTGCGCGGAAGGGTCGAGGCGCTCGCGGGGGCGTATCTGTCTCAGGGGGTCACGTTCGACTTCGCCGGGGAAGAGCGCCCCTTCCCGCTCGACGTCGTGCCGCGGGTGATCGCGCCCGACGAATGGCGCGATGTGGACCTCGGGGTCGTGCAGCGGGTGAGAGCCCTCGAGGCGTTCCTCGAGGATGTGTACGGCGAGCGACGGTGCGTGGCGGACGGCGTGGTGCCGGCGTCGTTGATCGCCTCGTCGAAACACTTCCATCGTCAGGCGGCGGGGATCGCCGCCGCGAACGGCGTGCGGATCCAGGTCGCCGGGATCGACGTCATCCGGGACGAGTCCGGCGGATGGCGCGTCCTCGAAGACAACGTGCGCGTGCCGAGCGGCGTCAGCTACGTCCTCGCGAACCGGCGGGCGCTCGCGCAGATGGTGCCGGAGATGTTCGCCGACATGCGGGTCCAGTCCGTCGTCGACTATCCGAACCGCCTGCTCGGCGCCCTCAGGGCGGCCGCGCCGTCCGGCGTCGACGACCCGACGGTCGTGGTGCTCACACCGGGGGTCTTCAACTCGGCGTACTACGAGCACACGCTGCTCGCACGCCTGATGGGGGTCGAGCTGGTGGAGGGGCGCGACCTCTTCTGCGCGGGAGGGCGGGTGTGGATGCACACCACCACGGGCCCGCGGCGCGTCGATGTCATCTATCGTCGCGTGGACGACGAGTACCTGGATCCGCAGCAGTTCCGCCCGGACTCGATGCTCGGCGCCGCCGGCGTCCTGAACGCGGCGCGCCTCGGGAACGTGACGGTCGCCAACGCGGTCGGCAACGGCGTCGCCGACGACAAGCTCGTGTACACCTACGTGCCGGACCTCATCCGCTACTACCTGGCCGAGGAGCCGGTGCTCCCGAACGTCGACACCTGGCGCCTCGAGGAGCCCGGCGCGCTCGAAGAGGTCCTGGATCGCCTGGAGCAGCTGGTGGTGAAGCCCGTGGACGGATCCGGTGGGAAGGGGCTGATCATGGGGCCGGCCGCGTCCCGCGCCGAACTCGACCAGGCCAGGAAGACGCTTGCGGCGGACCCGAGGGGCTGGATCGCGCAGCCGGTCGTGCAGCTGTCCACGATCCCCACCCTGATCGACGGCGGCTTCCGCCCCAGGCACGCCGACCTCCGCCCCTTCGCCGTGAACGACGGCGACGGGATCTGGGTGCTCCCCGGCGGCCTGACCAGGGTCGCCCTGCCCGAGGGACAGCTCGTCGTCAACTCGAGTCAGGGGGGCGGCTCGAAGGACACCTGGGTGCTGGAGGATCCGTCGACGCCGCGACTGTCGTCCACCCTGCGGGCGGATCGGGTCGCCGCGACCGCCGCCGCGATCCCGGCACCCTCCCCGGATCCGGTGGTCGGCCCGCTGCCGGTCCCGCCTCTCGACGACCCGCAGCAGCAGCAGCAACAACAGCAGCAACAACAACAGCAGCAGGAGGCATCATGCTGAGCCGGATCGCCGAGGCGCTGTTCTGGATCGGACGCTATGTGGAGCGCGCCGACGGCACGGCCCGCATCCTGGACGTGCATCTCCAATTGCTGCTCGAGGATCCCTGGGCCGACGAGGAGTCGGTGTGCCGCGGGGTGCTGTCCGTGATGGGCGTGCCAGACGCGGCCGGGCGGAATCCGCGGCGCGGGGACGCGCTCCGGGTGCTCGCGACGGACCGGGGCAGGGCGATCTCCGTGGCGCACTCGCTGTCCTCCGCGCGGGAGAACGCCCGCCGTGCCCGCGAGGTCATCTCGCAGGATCTCTGGGAGGTGCTGAACACGACCAGCACCCGGCTTCCGCTGCACGTGGACTTCGAGCGCTCCCACTCGTTCTTCCGGTGGGTGAGGGAACGCGCCGCGCTGACCTACGGCGTCGCGGAGACGTCGATGAGCCGGGACGAGGCCTGGTACTTCTTCGTGCTCGGGCGCGCCCTGGAAGCCGCGGACATGACGGCGCGGCTGCTCGTCTCCGCGTCGCGTGCCGAGGACGGCAGCACGATCAACTGGATGACGCTGCTGCGCAGCTGCGACGCGTACGACGCGCACCTGCGCGTGCATCGGGCCATGCCGACGGGGACCTCGGCGACCGAGTTCCTCCTGGTCGATCGGCACTTCCCGCGGTCGGTGCTGTCCAGCGTCCTCCGTGCGGAGGAGAGCCTGAGACGGATCGGCCAGGGATCGCCGCTGCTGCCGCCCGATGCGGTGGGCAGGGCGATCGGCCGCCTCCGGTCGGAGCTGGAGTACCGCCCGGTCGCGGAGCTCGTCCTCCTGCTGGAGAGCAGCATGCGCCACGTGCAGGACAGCGTCTCCACGATCAGCAACGCCGTGCAGGAGCAGTACTTCCCGTCCATCGCCGCCCCCGTCTGGACCGGGGAGGCGCTGTGACCAGGCTCAGGATCGTGCATCGCACGGGATTCCAGTACGCGTCGCCGGTGACGGCGTCGTACAACGAGGCCCGGATGCTGCCGCGGACGCAGGACCGCCAGCTCGTGCTGCAGGCGCGGGTCGAGACCAGCCCGGCGACGAACCCCAGCACGTACAGCGACCACTGGGGCACACCCGTCACGGCCTTCGAGGTCCTCAGCCCGCACGAGCAGCTCTCCGTCGTGGCGACGAGCGTGGTGGAGACGCGGGCGGCGACCGTCCCCGGTCCTGGGCTCGACTGGGCGCAGCTGCTGCACGCCGCGCGGATCTCGCTCGAGGTCGCGGAGATGCTGATCCAGACGGATGCCACCGAGCCCGACGAGCAGATGCGCATGCTCGCGAGGAATGCCCGCGGGGAGCATGACGACGTCGACGGCGCGGCGACAGCGATCTGCCGCCTCGTCGGCGAGGCCATGACGTACCGTCGCGGCGTGACGGGGGTGAACTCGACCGCCCGTGACGCGTGGCCCGCCCGTGCCGGCGTCTGCCAGGACATCGCGCACGTGACGCTCGGGATGCTCCGTGCCGCCGGGATCCCGGCCCGCTACGTCTCCGGCTACCTGCACCCGGACGCGGATCCGAAGGTGGGGGAGACCGTCACCGGGGAGTCGCACGCGTGGGTCGAGTGGTTCTCGGGCGGCTGGCGCGGCTACGACCCCACCAACGTCGTCGAGATCGGCCCGTCGCACGTCTTCGTCGGCGTGGGCCGCGACTACGCGGACATCGCGCCGCTGCGCGGTGTCTATGCCGGATCCGGCGCGTCCGACATGTTCGTGTCGGTCGACATCACCCGCCTGGAATGACCGCGGCGGAGCGGATCCCGAGGGCGGCGGGTCTTCCCGGGCGCGAGGCGATCATCCGGGCGCGGGTCGCGGACCGGCGCTGGGCCGCGTCGTCCGCCGGCTCTCAGCGACGCCCTTCCCTCGCCGTAGGGCCGACGTTCTCGTCGAGCCACCGCACGAGCGGGCGCGCGGCGCGGAGCACCGCGACCACGTGGTCCGCGGCCTCGGGGGAGTGCAGCCAGGGCGTCGTCGGATCCCAGTGCTTCCTCGCGACGAGGTCCTTGTTCCGTAGGAGCTCGATGCGCGGATGGTCCTTCGGATATCCGCGGGGAGCGGTGGCGAGGCGATCGTGGGAGGTGACGTCGATGCCGGATGCCTCGAGGCTGCCGATGATGGCCTCGAGGCGCGGGCCCGTCTCATCGTCGGCGACGGCCGAGCGCAGACGCGTCAGCTGGTCCGCGGCCAGCATGTGGCAGCCGGCACCGGTGCCGAGTCCGCGGGCGGAGAACTCGACGTAGCCCTGACCGAGCATGGCCCCGATCGACGTCTTGTACGGCGACTTGTCGGCGCTGAAGCGGATGTCGCGGTTCGGGCGGAAGATCCGTCCCTCGCCGAACTCGGCGGACAGGTCGTCCAGCAGGGCCTGCATCGGCGCGAGGACCTCCGCGTCGTAGACCGCGCGGTTCCTGGTCCAGTAGTCCTTGGTGTTGTCGGCTTCGAGGCCGACGTAGAAGGCGCTCGCGCGCTCCGACCACCCGGGGAACATCGCGGCCACCTCAGGCCTTCTTCCGCGGAGCGCGGGCCTTGGGCTGCTTGGCGGGCAGGCGCCCGACCTGCTCGAGTGCGGCGGCCACCCACTCCGCAGCCCGCTCGTGGTCGCCCCGCCATTCGGCGGGCAGCGCGAGATAGCCGCCCATCGGCCGTTCCGCGGGTCCGAACGGGCCCACGCCGGGAACGGCTCGCAGGGCGCGGAGAGACTCTTCGTCGACGAGGCGCACGCCGAGGTCGTCGCCGAAGAGCCCGGCGAACATGTTGCCGTTCACGAAGGCGCCCAGGTTGCCGAACATCGGCTTGACCTCGACGCCCGGCGCCGTGGGGATGACGGTGCGGAAGAACTCCTTGGCGTCCTCGGACGGTCGCGGGATCTGCATGGCTCTGTTATCTCATGTTCGGCGGGGGAGCGTAACCCGCGGATGCCTTCCGTGCGCGCCGTCTCCGGCCTAGACTCCTGCGCGAAGCCTCCGCATCGCACCGGAGATCCTCGGCGCCCCGGCGGAGCTGAAGGAGAAGACATGCAGACCCTGACGATCGACTTCATCTGCTCCCTCGACGGCTACGGCGCCGCGGAAGGCTGGCCCGGCCTGTGGGGGATGGGCGGCCCGGAGTACTTCGAGTGGCTCGGCTCAGCGCCGGACAAGGACTATCCGATCCTCATGGGCGCGACGACCTATCGGCTCATGTCGGCGTTCGCCGCGGGAGGGGAGGAGGGCGTCGGCGTGCTCGACGCGATCCCCAAGTACGTGTTCTCCTCCACCCTCGACGAGCCGCTGACGTGGGAGAACTCGACCCTCGTCCGCGATGACGCCGTCGACTACGTGCGACGGCTGAAGGAGGAGTCGGATCGCCCGCTGCGTACCCTCGGCAGCATCGCGCTCTGCCGCGCCCTGCTGAACGCGGGACTCGTCGACCGCTATCGCGTCGTGCTCTTCCCGGTGATCACCGGCGCGACGGGGCAGGACCGGATCTTCGAGGGATACCCCGATGTGCGCCTCGATCTCGTCGAGTCGCGCACGTTCGACGGTCGTCTGCAGCTGCTCGAATACGTCCC
The DNA here is from genome assembly GCF_002257455.1 of Microbacterium sp. 13-71-7. Classification (GTDB taxonomy): domain Bacteria; phylum Actinomycetota; class Actinomycetes; order Actinomycetales; family Microbacteriaceae; genus Microbacterium. The sequence goes on along the minus strand of NZ_NCKN01000003.1, from coordinate 36,331 downwards.
CACGGTGCTCGAGGGCCCGCCCGGGCGATGAGACCCGTGCGCCGCGGGGCGGGGAGGCGCATCCTGGACTCAGGAGCGCGCGGCCGCGCGCGACGGCGAGGAGGACCGCATGGGCCACGACAAGAACGACGAGCTGCGCGAGGACCGGCAGGAGCAGGAGGAGCGCCGACAGCATCGCCGCGACGAGACCTTCGAGGAGACCGGCGGCGTCGACGACGAGGGGTCGCAGGACGAGCGCCGCGAGGAGGGCCTCGACAGGCTGTGAGCCTCCCCGCACGGTGAGCCCGGTGGGGGAGGGCCGTCCCCTGCGGTGATCCGCTCCGGAGCGCGCGGTCGGCGGGCGGGGTCAGCGGACGGCGTCGGCCTCGACGGTGAGGAGCCCTGCCGCCGTCTCGATGCTCTGCGCGGCCTGGGCGGGATCGATGCGGGCGAGCGCGAATGCCGCGACGACGAGGTTCGTGACCGCGTCGGCGAGCTGCGGCTCGTCGGCGGCGCGTCGCGTGCCCTGGCGCGCGCGGATGCCCTGCGCGATCGCGTCGTGCAGTTCCGTCCGGTAGTCCGCGATCACCCGGGAGACATGCGGATCGCGGGCGATCGGCGCGCCCGCCGCGTTGATGAGGAGGCAGCCGTTCGACGCCGGCATCGAACCCAGGTTGCGGAAGGCGCCGTGGAGTCCTCGCAAATAGTCGACGATCGCCTCGGGTGCGACGACATCGGCCTTCAGCGGCTGCAGCCGAGGACGGACGACTTCGTCCAGGTAGCTCTGCACGGCGGCGTCGAAGAGTCCCCGCTTGGAGCCGAAGGCGTTGTAGATGCTGGATCGGCTGAGTCCGGTCGCCGCTTCGAGGTCGGGGATCGAGGCGCTCTCGTAGCCGGCGGTCCAGAACAGCGTGCGAGCGGCGCGGATGACCGTGTCGCGGTCGAAGCCCTGCGTGCGTGCCATGCCTGCTTCTTTCTGTAATGACCGATCCAGTATATATTGGACAGGTCGTTACAGAATAGATCCTCACGAGAAGGAGTACCCCCATGGTGATCGCAGGCCTGATCCTCGCCGGAGCGGCGGCCCTCGTCCACGTCTACATCTTCGTCATGGAGTCGATGGCATGGACCAGCCCCCGGGTGCGCGCGACCTTCGGCATGAGCGAGGACGAGGCGCGTGCGACGAAGGCGATGGCCTTCAACCAGGGCTTCTACAACCTGTTCCTGGCCCTGATCGCGGTCGCGGGCATCATCGGCGTCCTCGTCGGCGCGTCGGCGCTCGGTGCCGGGCTCGTGTTCGCCGGCACCGGCTCGATGGCCGGCGCCGCGCTGGTGCTGCTGCTGTCCAGCCCCGACAAGCGGTCGGCCGCACTGAAGCAGGGGCTCCTCCCCGCGGCAGCCGTCCTCGCCCTGGCGATCGGCCTCGTGCTCTGAGCCGGCCAGGCCCCACCGACCCCTCCCTCCAGAAAGAGAGTTCCATGTCCACTGCTCCCAGCACTCAGATCCAGCTCGTGAAGCGCCCCGTCGGATGGCCGACGCCCGACGACTTCCGCACCGCGGAGGTGACGTACGGGGATCCCGCGCCGGGTGAGGTGCGCGTGCGCAACGAGTTCGTCTCCGTGGATCCGTACATGCGGGGCCGGATGAACGACGTGCGCAGCTACGTGCCGCCCTTCGCGCTGGGCGAGACGATCACCGGCGGCGCGATCGGCCGAGTCGTCGCGTCGAACGCCGACGAGCTGCCGGTGGGCACGGCCGTGCTGCACCAGCACGGCTGGGCCGACGTGGTCCAGGCCGAGGCGTCCTCGTTCCGGGCCGTCGATGAGATCCCCGGCGTCTCCTCCTCCCTGCGGCTGCACATCCTCGGGATGACCGGGCTCACGGCGTACGTGGGCCTCACGGCGATCGCCGGGATGAAGCCGGGGGACACCGTGTTCGTCTCCGGTGCGGCGGGCGCCGTGGGCACCGCGGTCGGGCAGATCGCGAAGCTCCTCGGCGCCGGGCGGGTGATCGGCTCGGCGGGCAGCCCGGAGAAGGTCGCCCTGCTGACCGAGAAGTACGGCTACGACGCCGCGTTCGACTACAAGGACGGCGACGTGAGGGCGCAGCTCGCCGCGGCGGCACCGGAGGGCATCGACGTGTTCTTCGACAACGTCGGCGGGGATCACCTCGAGGCGGCGCTCGACGCCTTCAACGACGGCGGGCGGGCGGCTCTGTGCGGGGCGATCGCCGGCTACAACACGACCGATCGCACTCCGGGCCCCGACAACCTCGCGAACGTCATCACCCGGGGCCTGATGCTCAAGGGCTTCACGCTCTCGGCCTACCTCGGGCTCGCGCCCGAGTTCCAGGAGAAGATCGCCGCGTGGTTCGCCGCGGGCCGGATCGCCTATGACGAGACGATCGTCGACGGCATCGAGAACACGGTCGACGCGTTCCTCGCCATGATGCGCGGCGCGAACACCGGCAAGATGCTCGTGCGCATCGCCCCGGCCGAGGCGGAGTCGACCGCCTGAGCGCCGGAACGGATGCCGGGTGGCGAGGAGCGGATCCGCTCCTCGCCACCCGTCGACCTCACTCCGCGAAGAACGCGAGGATGTCGTCGTCCAGCGCGACCTGGTAGTCGCCCCAGATCCCGTGCGAGGCACCGGGGTAGACCTTCAGGGTCCCCTGGGAGACGAGCGTGATCGCCTTCTCCGCCGCGGCCGCGATCGGGACGATCTGGTCGTCGTCGCCGTGCGCGAGCAGGATCGGGACGTCGAGGGCCTGCAGGTCCTGGGTGAAGTCGGTCTCCGAGAAGACCTTCACGCAGTCGTAGGCGGCGTTGAGGGCGGCCATCATCCCCTGGCGCTGGAAGTCGTCGACGAGCCCCTGCGAGCGCTTCTCCGGCTGGTGGTTGAACCCGAAGAACGACTCGGCGAGGTCCTTGTAGAACTGCGAGCGATCGTTGAGCACGCCCGCGCGGATGCCGTCGAACACCTCGAGCGGAGTGCCCTCGGGGTTCGTCGCCGACTGCAGCATGATCGGGGGCACCGCCCCGGCCGTCGCGACCTTGGACACCCGCCCGGCGCCGCGGGTGGCCGCGTAGCGGACGACCTCGCCGCCTCCGGTGGAGTGGCCCACGAGGAGGATGTCCTGCAGGTCGAGCTGCTCGGCGAGCGAGGCGAGATCGGCGACGTAGGTGTCCATGTCGTTGCCGTGGTAGGTGCGGGACGAGCGGCCGTGACCACGGCGATCGTGCGCGATCGCGCGGTATCCGGCGTCGGCGAAGATCTTCAGCTCCTTCTGCCAGGCGTCCGAGCTCAGCGGCCAGCCGTGGCTGAAGATGACGGGGCGGCCCTCGCCGAGCTCCGTGTAGTAGATCTCGGTGCCGTCGGGCGTGGTGATGTAGGGCATCGTGTGTCCTTTCCTGGGGAGGGGGTGCGGCCTGCGGCGACGAGGTCGACGCAAGTCCGCGACCACACGATATGCCCGGACGGAACGAGGGAGGGAGGCCCGCGCAGTACTACCCTCCGGCGGACGGTCCCTCTCGCCGGGGCGGGGTGGTGATCGGTTCTGCGGAGAGCGGGACGGATGCCGCGAGGCCGGCGAAGAGGGTCTCCGCGATCCCGCCCGGAGGGGCCGAGAGCACGGTGAGCTGGTAGCCCGCGAGGCTCCGCACGGCGAAGTTGTGCGCATCGATCGCGACGTCGCCGAAACCCTCGATGGCGATGTGGAAGGTCGTGTCCTCGGGGCCGGAGACGTCGTGCCGTTCCCAGATGCGGACGAAGTCCGGATCGGACGAGAGCTCGCGGACGAGCTCGGCCAGTCGCGGCGAGTCCGGATGCGCATCCCTGCGCAGGGTCGCCACGGCCGAACGCGTCATCGCCTCCCACTCCACGAGGGTGCTCTTCATACGCGCGTTGAAGAGGGCGGCGACCTGATTGGATCCCACGGCGAGTCCGCCGTGCCCGAGGGCCGCGGCCAGGGCGGTGGAGGCGACGATGTCCCGATGCGGGTCGGAGATGTACGCCGGGGTGCGGTACCAGCGGGAGAGCGTTCGGGCGATGCGCTCCGTGATCTCCGGGCTGGGGGCGCTCCTCATCGGCGGGTGGCCGGCGACCAGCCGCTGCAGGTGCGCGACCGACTCCTCGTCGAGGCGCAGCGCGCGGGCGAGGGAGGAGAGCACCTGCTCGGACGGGCGCCCCACGCGCCCCTGCTCGATGCGCAGGTAGTACTCGGCACTGATGCCGGCGAGTTCCGCGACCTCGAGACGCCGGAGCCCGCTGACGCGTCTCCCTGGCTGCCTGACGAGACCGACCTCCTCCGGCTGCACGACGCCGCGCCGTGCGCGCACGTAACGGCCCAGGGCGTTCAGGGAGTCGTTCACGAAGGTCCTCGGTCGGGGGAAGGGGCCAGGCCCATTGTCGGTCACCTCGCTATGTCGGCCGGGCATGTCGGCGTCCGGCGCGACCGCGCCGCGGATGACCTCCGTCCCCGCGGAACTTGAAGCGGATGCCCGCCCGTGACAGGCTGACCGTGCGCCGCCGACGCGCGCGCGGAGGGGACGGATCCGGTGGTCACACAGCAGGTCGTCGCACCACCCGCGCGCGCCGCTCTCTTCCTCGTGCTCACCGTGCGCGAAGGCAGCGAGGAGGTCGTCCGCGACCTGCTCGCCGACCTGTCCGGGATCACCCGGTCGGTGTCGTTCCGCACCCCGACCGACCACCTGGACGCGGTGCTCGGCATCGGCGCGCTGCTGTGGGACCGGATGTTCGGCGCACCGCGACCGAAGGGGCTGCACCCCTTCGAGGCGCTGCACGGCCCCCGCCACGTCGCGCCCGCGACGCCGGGGGACCTGCTCCTGCATGTGCGCGCGCACCACATGGACGTGTGCTTCGAGCTGTGCCGCCAGGTCGTGGACCGACTCCGCGGTCATGCCGATGTCGTCGACGAGACGCACGGCTTCAAGTACTTCGACGAGCGCGACCTGCTCGGCTTCGTCGACGGCACGGAGAACCCGGAGGGATCCGCGGCCACGGCGGCGGTGCTCATCGGCGACGAGGATCCGGATTTCGCCGGCGGCAGCTACGCCATCGTGCAGAAGTACACGCACGACCTCACCTCCTGGGGCGAGTTGCCCGTGCACGAGCAGGAGCGGGTCATCGGCCGCAGCAAGCTCGAGGACATCGAGATGCCCGATGCGGTCAAGCCCGTGAACTCGCACGTGCACCTCAACACGATCGTGGACCCGGACGGCACCGAGCGGCAGATCCTCCGCAGCAACATGCCGTTCGGCGAGCTGGGCACCGGGGAGTTCGGCACCTACTTCATCGGCTATGCGGCCGATCCGGATGTGATCGAGCGGATGCTGCGGAACATGTTCCTCGGCGACCCTCCCGGCAACACGGACCGGATCCTGGACTTCTCCACCGCACGCACCGGATCGCTCTTCTTCGTGCCAACGGTGGACTTCCTCGACGACGTGCCCCCGGGGCCGGGGCCCGCCGCCTCCGTGGACCCCGTGGTCACGGACGACGGCGACGCCGTCTCGGCGGAGCCGGCCGATCTGGGCATCGGCGGACTTCGCGGATCCGGCGAGAACTGACGGTCAGACAGCGAAAGGTCGCAGACATGGACAACCTCCACCGCACGCTCGCGCCGATCTCCTCGGCGGCATGGGACCAGATCGACGATGAGGCGCGCCGCACCTTCATCACCCGGATCGCCGGGCGCCGCGTCGTCGACGTGCCCGCACCCGGCGGCACGGCGCTGTCGGCCGTCGGCACGGGGCACGTCGAGCCCATCGACTCTCCCGCCGCCGCCGCCGCCGCCGTGCAGGCGCGGCGACGGCAGGTGCAGCCGCTCATCGAGCTGCGTGCTGAGTTCACCGTGACCCGCGCCGCCGTCGACGACGTCGATCGCGGCGCGCAGGACTCCGACTGGCAGCCGGTGAAGGACGCGGTGGAGGCGCTCGCGACCGCCGAGGACACGCTCGTGTTCGCCGGTTCCGCGGCGGCGGGGGTGCAGGGCATCGTCGCGAGCAGCTCGAACGCGCGCATCCCGCTCGCGGCCGATCCGCGTGAGCTGCCGGCGGCCGTCGCCCAGGCGCTCACGGCGCTCCGCACGGTCGGTGTGCAGGGTCCGTACGCGCTGCTGCTGTCGGCCGAGCTCTACACCGCCGCCTCCGAGACGGTCGATCACGGCCACCCCGTGCACGAGCACCTGCAGCGGCTGGTCGGCGACGACGGCGCCATCGTGTTCGCGCCCGCGCTCGACGGCGCGATCGTGCTCACGATGCGCGGCGGCGACTACGCGCTCACGCTCGGCCAGGACGTCGCGATCGGCTACCTCTCGCACGACGCGGACGGGATCCGGCTCTACGCGCAGGAGTCGCTGACGTTCTCGGCGTACACGTCCGAGGCGAGCGTCGTCCTCGGCTGAGGAGAGCGTCTCCGATGACGACGGTTTCGGACGCCGGATCCGGGTGAGCCCTGGTCAGCGGCGGACGTCGCCGGCGTCCGGCTCCTCCTGCTCCTCGAGCTGCTCGTCGGGCTCGAACGAGGCGTCGTCCGTCTCGCTCTCCTCGACCGCGGCGGCCGCCTGCTCCTTCGCCTCCGCGAGCGCCGCCTCCTCGCGCTTCTCCTCGCGTCGCTTCTCTCCGAACATCGCATCTCCTCTGCGTCCGGTGGCTCCGCTGTCACCCTACGCCCGCCGCCCACGGGCGTCGCGATCGCGCCGGGTACACTGGCCCGAGCGTCGCGTGCCGGTGGCAGACCGTGTCAGGCATGGAGGCGCCGGATGGAAGGAGCGTGACGATGTTCTCGTCCCACCCTTCGCTCTCGCGTGACTGAGCGCGAGACGACCAGGCTGATCGCCTGGAGCAGCGAACTCCGACAGGCGCACGCGCGATTGCGCGAAGCCCTGCGCATCGTGCGCGCCGAGGTGCACGGATCGGATCCGCCGGCACGGGGTCGCGACCTGCTGCTGCACTGCCGCGGATTCTGCACGGCCCTCGACCAGCACCACCGGGGCGAGGATCGAGCCCTCTTCCCGGCGATCGAGGCCGCGCACCCGGAGCTGGCTCCCGTGCTGCGCGCGCTCACGGAGGATCACGCGATGATCGACGTGCTGCTGACGGCGCTGGCCGCGGCCGCGGAGGGCGGAGTCCCCCCGGAGGACCTCGAACGCCACCTCGACGGTGTCGGAGCGATCATGGAGAACCATTTCGCCTTCGAGGAACGGCAGCTGCTCGGTGTGCTGGAGGCGCTCGCACTCGATGCCGATCCGAGGGACGTCCTCGGCAGGCTCTGACCCTGCGGCGCCTCAGCCCAGTGCCGCCTGAAGCGCGCGGATGTTCGAGCCGAGCTCTCCGGAGGCGAGCAGGCCCCGCCCGAGGGGGCCCGCGTCGTCCGTGCCGATCGGGGGCAGCAGGCGCAGGGCGGCCGCGACCTCGTCGGACATCCGGCCGCGCTGCCAGGCGAGCTCGGCCGCGACCGCCGCCGACCGATCCCCGGCGGTCGCAGCGGTTGCGCCGGCCGCGCGGGCGGCGTAGGCCGCGGCCCCCAGGGCGTGCGCTCCCATGTGGGCGACGCCCGCCGCCTGCGCCGCGGCACGGGCGGCGGACACCGCCCCGACCGAGGAGACGGCGTGCGCGGCGCGGCCGGCGACGAACCGGCGCCGGATCTCTCCCGCGGCGTCGAGCTCGCCGCGGGAGAAGGCCCGCGCCCGGGCGATCGCGTCGTGGGGGCGCTCGTCGTCCGGCGCCTCCGCCTCGAACAGCCACAGCACATGCTCGGCGCAGCCCGCGGCCCGCTCCGCCACGAGGCGACGGTCCTCTTCGGACAGCGCCTGCGCCGAGAGCGCTCGGCTCATCGCCCGCCCCCGCCCCGGCGCTCCGTGCGGGTGCGTGCGGCGTCGTGCGCCTCGCGCAGCAGCGCGAGGACCAGCGCTGCCGTCCGGGATCCGGGGTTCACCGCACTTACCCACCCGGCGTCGCCGTACTGCGGGTGCGGTGCGAGGGCGTCGCTCGCGGCCGGATCCTCTCCGAGCGGAAGCTGAGCGGCGCGCTCCCGCCCGACATGGATGTTGACCCGGAAGCGATCGGGCGCATCCAGTGCGGAGGCCCTGTCGTCGGGATAGTCCTTCGTGACGATCGTGCCGTAGGGCTGGGTGCGCTCCGGCACGGCGCCGTCCGGCGCGTAGTAGAAGAACGCGTCACCCCACGCGATCTCGGGAAAAGGCCCTCCGGGCTCCGGGGCGAGGACGAGGACGCCGTCGAACGCCCTGACATGATCCACGATCTGCTGCATCTCCATCCCTCCATCGTGAGGTTGACGTGCTTATGTGGACTTATGCACCCGGAAGGCGCGGATCTATCGGACGGGATGGTCACCAACCCTCCAGAGCTCTTGTCCACGACGGACGTCGGGCGGCTCGCCGGATACTCCCCGCAGCAGGTGCGCGACCTCGAGCGGCTCGGCGTGCTCCCGCCCGCATCGCGCGCCCCCAACGGCTACCGTCGCTACGGCGCCCGCCACGTGGTTGCGGCCCGCGCGTATCGCGCCCTGGCCGCCGCGATCGGTCCGGTCGCCGCGAGGACCCTCCTGCCGGCGCTCGCGGAGGGCCCGGTCGACGCCGCGGCCGCCCGCATCGACGAGCTGCACGGCGACCTCGCCCTCGAGCGCCGCAGGGTGCACGAGGCGCTCCGCGCGCTCGACACCGTGCTGATCGAGGCCGCGGAGGACTTCGACGACCGCGACGCGATGACGATCGGCGAGCTCGCCCAGGCCCTCGGCGTGCGCGCCTCCGCGCTTCGGCACTGGGAGCGGGAGGGGCTCGTCCGCACGACGCGCTCCGGCGGCTCCGGCGGCTCCGGTGCCAGGAGCTACGGCGCGCTCGCCGTGACCGAGGCGCGGATCGCCGCTGCCCTCCGTGCCGGCGGATACGGGATCCCCGCGATCCGGAGCATCCTCCAGGAGGTCCGCGCGCACGGGAACCGCGGCGATGCGCAGCGGATCCTGCAGCAGCGGCTCGCGGATCTCACCCGCCGCAGCGTCGCCCTGCTGGCCGCGGCGGGTCTGCTGCACGAGCTCCTGGAGTCGATGCCGCCCTGGCCGCACGGGGAATGATCCTCGCCCTCCCGATCCGCGCCGCCGCGGAGGAGGATGTCGATCGGCGGATCCTTCGATCGTCACCATGATGTCGATACCTACGAAAGGACGGATCATGCGTTACACGCTTCTGCTGCAGTACCCCGAGATGAGTGCCGAGGAGCTCGGACCGGAGGTGCTCGCCGAGGGCATGCGCGCCTTCGACGTCTATGCCAAGGCCCTGGACGAGGCGGGCGTGCTGCGCAGCGCCGAGGTGCTGCACCCGTCGACCGCGACCACGACCGTGCGCGTGCGCGAGGGCCGGCCTGTGATCCAGGACGGGCCGTTCGCCGACACCAGGGAGCAGCTCGGCGGCAGCTTCGTGATCGAGGTGGACGACCTCGACGCCGCGATCGCGTGGGCCGCGAAGGCGCCGTCGGTCGAGTGGGGCGCGGTCGAGGTGCGCCCTGTGGCGACGCGCTTCGCGGACGGCGCGTGGCAGGGAGCCTCACCGGTCCGGTAGGCGCATCCGGTCGCGGTGCCGATCGCCGCGACGGAGACCCGCCGGATCCGAGAAAGCCAGGAGGCGACATGAGCACGGCCGAGGAGGCGCGGACCGCCACCGAGCGCGCGGTCCGCGCCTCCTACGGGCGGCTCGTCGCACTCCTCTCGGCCGGGAGCGGGGATCTCGCGCTCGCCGAGGACTGCCTCGCCGACGCCCTCGAACGTGCGCTGCGCACCTGGCCCGATGTCGGAGTGCCGGACAACCCGGAAGGATGGCTGCTCACCGTGGCCCGCAACAGACTGCGCGACGTGTGGGGCTCCGCGGCGCGCCGCACGAGCGCCCCGCTCGACGACGCCCTGGGCGACGTCGATCCCGGCATGGACGTCGCCGCCCTCGTCGAGCGCGGCGAGGCGATCCCCGACCGGCGCCTCGAACTGCTGTTCGCGTGCGCCCACCCCGCGATCGACGAGGGCATCCGCACGCCGCTCATGCTGCAGGCCGTGCTCGGCTTCGATGCCGCCCAGGTGGCGCGGGCCTTCGACGTCGAGCCCGCGGCCATGGCGCAGCGTCTCGTGCGGGCGAAGCGCAAGATCCGCGACGCCCGGATCCCCTTCGCCCTTCCCACCCGGGCCGACATGCCCGCGCGCACGACCGCCGTGCTCGAGGCGATCTACGGGGCCTACGCGCTGGACTGGCTGGACCGGCACGACGACGTGCGCACCTCGCTCGCCGATGAGGCGCGCTGGCTCGCCGTGCTCACCGCGACCCTGCTCGACACGCACCCGGAGGCGTGGGGGCTGGCGGCGCTGCTGACGCTCGCCCAGTCCCGCGCGCCCGCGCGCACCGGCGATCCCTGGCCCGCGCTGGACGAGCAGGATCCTGCCCTGTGGGACCGCGCGCTCATCGCGGAGGGCGAGGCGCTGCTGCACCGTGCGGCGAGGCTCGCCGGCGTCGCCGGGGGAGCGGAGCCCGGGCGGTTCCAGCTCGAGGCGGCGATCCAGTCCGTGCACTGCGACCGCGCTCGCACCGGCGTGACCGACCGGGCAGCGCTGCTGCGCCTCTACCGCGGACTCGTGCGGATCGCCCCGACGCGCGGCGCGCGGGACGCGCTCGCGGCGGTCGAGGGGCGACGCGAGGACTAGGCCCGGCCGTCGGGCGCCGCGGTGACCGCGACTGGATCCACACCACCGGTTCGCACGCCTGAGAAAACGGCGGATCTGCGATCGCAAGACGCACGAGCAACCTCCAGCTCTGGGGGCTTTGTGACATGCTGGCGTGCGTTTCGGACAGCCGGGCTACGGGCCGTCCGCGAAGCGGAACTTGAGCTCGATGTCGATGTCGAGTGCGTGGATGATTCGCATCACCGTATCCATGGTGGGGTTGACCTCGCCTCCTCGAGGCGTGTGTCCGCGTTCGAGGCCACCGTACGTGTAGACGGTGATTCCGGCTTCCAAAGCCAACTGCTCCTGGGACACCCCTTTGAGGAGGCGGGCCTTTCGGAGCATCGCCCCGAACGCGCGGGCTTGTGCTCGACGCCGGTGAGCTAGTTCCAGATCGGTGAGCGGTCCTTCTTCTGCGTCAGCTCGTCTCCTCGGTAGACGTGACTGTCGTGCGAACGCGACAGCCCCGACTTCGGCTGAGGCGTCCTCTGCCTGAGCCGTGCCGAGCGGGATGAGAGATAGCGCGCAGTACAGGGCGAGCGAGAAGAAAGCCCTCATCAGGGCGGCGGCGCGGACGCGCCTGGTCCCGGTCCGAGACCTGCGGGCGATGGACGTTCCAATGCTGACGCGGGGATCGACCGGCGAGCCTGCGCCTCCGCATTCCATGCCTCGACAGTACACACCCAACATCCGCATCGGGGAGCCGTGCGTGCCTATCGTCACATCCTCAACCTGCTTACGATACTGCCGGGCGATTTCAGGGGTCAAGATGCTGGAGCACATTGGCAAGCCGCAGGGGATTCAGTAGCTTCCTAACCAACGGGGGGCGACCGCGACGCGACTGACAGAATGTCAGGTGCGAGTGGTCGAGCAATTCCTTTTGGAGCGAAAGATACGAGAGGGTGATTGTGAAGAAATCGAGTACAGCAATTCTTTCGATTTCCGTGGCCGCTGGGTTGGTCATGGCAGCTATTCCGGGTATGGCGATCGCGGATGACGGAACCGCCGATGACGCGTTGTCGACGTTTCGTAGCGTCGCGCCCGACTACGTCGCAAATGCTGTGGCACCGGAGACTGCGCTCTCCACAAGTTCGGACAATGCGGTCGCTACGGTTTCGGATGAGGCAATCACGATCAAGTCGGACTCAGGGACCCTGTCGCTGGTCGCCCCACAGGAAACGTTGGGCGTTGAATATCAGCCGGTGCTGATGGACGGCGGAAGCGCCCTGATCGCGATCGTGATCGACTCGCCCGCGGCCGGCGACGTGTTCGAGTTCCAGGCCCTCACGTCCGATGACTCGCGCGCGAAGGTGCTCGAGGACGGCTCGGTAGTCTTCACCGCCGCCGACGGCACCTTCAAGGGCGGTCTCGCGACACCGTGGGCGCGGGACTCCAAGGGCAACGACATCCCGACACGGTTCGAGGTCACGGAGGCGAACACGGTCCGTCAGCACGTGGATCTGTCCAGTGTCCCCGCTGATGCCTATCCCGTTGTGGCGGACCCATGGGCAGGGCACGACCTCGTTGCCTCTGCTTGGGTGACCAACCAAGGCGGATCTCAGTATGTCGTCCACGCTGTTCCGACTTCCTGGGGCGAGTTCTATCGCGGAATCGACACCCACTACGCCCACGTCGCCGAGCTTAAAGCGAAACTCGGATCACTTGCTTACAAAGTGACAGCGACCATCGACAACCAGTTCATCTGCCACGTGAACTACGGATGGCTCGGCGGTGGAGCGACCTACGACATGGAATCTTGGCGAGACAACATCCACTGGACCCTTCAGGGCAATCCCATCACCAAGTGCAATCCCTAACGACAGACTGCGGGGCGGGCGCCGAAGCGCCTGCCCCGCGACTGCTCGACTGGCATCAGATACCGATGGTGTGGCCCCAGGCGTAGAACGCATAAAAGACCATCGCAGATCCGACCGCGAGACCTGCGATGACCCCGACTGCAGCCCAGCCTGCTGACTTGCGAGCGCGGCGCGCACTCCAAATGATCAAAGCGACCACGGCGCAGAGCGCGGAAACCAATCCGACGATCATCCACATCCGGCCGCTGTCGTAATGTGCCTGTTCGGCACCGGTGGCCGGGAACGGAATATCACCATTGACCGTGCCGTTGAAATATCCGGAAATGGCTGCTGCAATCAATGTCGCCACCAAAAAGACTACGGCGAGATACGGGGTCAACTTCTTGTGCACAATGCTCGTTGTCTTGCCTTCAAGGGTCATAATGCAGGCCTCCAGTCGGACAGGTACTTGTGGGGGAGTCTACGCGAGCAGAATCAAACCGCAACCTGCAAAACTGCAAATCAAATAGTCCTAGCAAACGAGCTAGGCCACCCATGAAAAGGGAAACTAATGCAGAAAATTCGCTTGGCTTTGGCGGGTTCCGCCGCAGCTTTGGCTATTGTCGCAATGTTAGGCGCCCCTGCGTTCGCATCGGACGCTCCGACCATTGGCGACCTTGATCAGCTGTCGACCATTGAACTGGAAGTCCTGCGCAGTGATGCACCGAAGAAGATCCAGGTCGATCCGAACTCCGGCGACATCACTTCAGTTCAGAGCCTGACCGACTCCGAGATGAGCGGACTACTGCGAGCCGCCGGCGGCGGCATCTCAAGTCGTACGCTCACCTCAGTGGGCACCTGGTATGGCCGCCCACCCGCTCTCAACTATGACTTCAACCTCGGCGTCACGAGCGGTACCTGGCCGAATCGCGGCAACTTCTACACGGGCCCGTACTATGCGAAGCTCTGCTGGAACAACGGCCTTGGCACCTTCTGCATGCCAGAGCGAAACGGGGCCAACGCCTGGATCGAGTTGGGAAGCAGCGTCACAGGTCGATCTGTAGACCTTTCGACAACCCGCTGATCTGACCGAACACAACATGGGGGTGGCGCGCATTGCAGTGCGCGCCACCCCCATGGGATTCGCGCTAGAGCCAGGTGTCATGGTCCTGCCGACCCCTCGCGCGAGGTCCAGACCGGGTATTGACGCCCTCGTTCGCCAACCAGTGACTATCTACCCGTATGTGGCAACTCCGATATCCAGTCGCCTGTCCCAGTCGGCCGCCGTCCCGTGGATGCCATCAGCGCGTCGTGTCGAGCAGTCCCCGTCGGAATCCTTCGGCGACCGCGGAGGCGCGATCGCCGACGCCGAGCTTGGCGTAGATGCTGAGGAGGTGCGTCTTGACCGTGCCCTCGCTCACGTGCAGGCGGTCTCCCGCGGCGCGATTGGTCGCGCCATCGGCGATGAGGCCCAGGATCTCGAGCTCGCGCGGCGTGAGCAGGCTCGCCTCCGGGGCGCGCACACGGCCGACCAGGCGCGACGCCACCTCGGGCGAGAGCACGGTCTTGCCGGCCGCCGCCCCGCGGATCGCGGCCAGGAGCTCATCCCGGGATGCGTCCTTGAGCAGGTATCCGGTGGCGCCGGCCGCGATCGCCGGCAGCACGTCGGCGTCCGCGTCGAACGTGGTCAGGACCACGACCCGGCTGGCGATGCCGCGCCGGGCGAACTCCCGCAGCGCCGCGACGCCGTCCATCCGGGGCATCCGCAGATCCATGAGCACCACGTCCGGCGCCAGCACCTCGGCCAGCGCGATCGCCTCGGCGCCGTCCGAGGCCTCGCCGACGACCTCGATGCCCTCTGCGGATCCGACCATGCCGACGATGCCGTCCCGCACGACGGGGTGGTCGTCGACGACGAGCAGGGTGAGCGCGCTCACGCCGGGACCTCCGCCCGCACCAGGGTGCCGCGCCCGGGGCGGGCCTCGACGATCAGGGAGCCAGAGGAGGACTCCAGCCGTTCCCGCATCGCGATGAGTCCGTAGCCGCCGGATCCCGCTGCGGCGTTCTGCAGGCGCTCGACGGGGTCGAAGCCGCGGCCGTCGTCCCGCACCTCGAGGCGCACCCCGGCAGGATCCGTCCGCAGCGCGATCGTCACCCTGTTCGCCGCGGCGTGCTTCTCGACGTTCGCGAGGGCCTCCTGCGCCATGCGCAGCAGCGCGACCTCGGTCTCGGTCGGCAGCGGGCGCGCCGTTCCGGTCACCGTGACGGCGGAGGGGACGCCGGTGCGCGCCGACCACGCGCGCGCGACACCGGAGAGGGCGTCGGCAAGCGAGGTCTGCTCGAGCGCGGTGGGGCGCAGGGCCTGCACCGAGCGGCGCGCCTCGGCGAGCCCGTCGCGGGCCAGGGCGAGGGCGGATTCGGTGTGGCGGCGGCGGATCGCGTCGTCTGAGGCCTGTTCGGCGGCCTGCAGCTGGGTGATGATGCCGGTGAAGCCCTGGGCGAGCGTGTCGTGGATCTCGCGGGCGAGGCGGGCACGTTCGTCCTGCACGGCCGTGCGGTGCAGGGTCTGCTCGGCGCGATGCAGGCCGAAGGACAGCCCGCACATCACGACGACGTTCAGCAGGATGACCGCGATGGTCCCTGCGACGCCGGCCGGATCCGCGCGGAATCCGGAGCTCTGCGCGAGGCCCGCGACGACCGCGGTCCCCGCGACGGGGAGCAGTTCCCACGGCCAGTCGACGAGCGAGTACGCGAATGAGAACGTCGCGATCGCGAGGAATCCGAACGTGCCCTCGCGGAGCACGAGCAGGAGGTTGAGTGCGATCGCGACGGTCAGGAACACGGCGATCGCAACGGGCCGATCGCGCCAGCGGAACGGCAGGGTGCGCATCAGGAGGACCCAGAGCCCGTAGGCCGCGCAGAGCGCCAGCGTGGGCCCGAGCCGGGACCACTGCCCCCACTGCACCGGTGTCACGAACGCGACGAGCAGCCCCAGCACGACGTACGGGGTGACCGCGAGCACGCTCCGCCAGCGCGAGTCCATCACGGCCCGACCCTACGCCGTCTTCGGGAAATGAGCGCCCATGCGGGGCAGGTTCACCAGGATCGCGACCGGCAGCAGGAGCAGTCCGCAGACCGCCTGCTCGAGACGCACCCAGTCGGGGAGGAACCCGGGGATGGAGACGATCACGACGACGGCGGCGACGATGATCGGGCTCACGATCCGCAGGCGCACCCAGGCGCCGCGGGATCCGCGGGCGGCGGAGACCGCGATCGCCAGCACGACGATCGCGCTCGCGAGCACGAGGGAGCAGCGGATCCAGATCGCGGTGTCGAAGCCGATCCCGGCGGCGCTCGCGACGCCGAGGTAGGCGATCATGGCGGCACTGACGGTGACGAAGGCCCCGCTGAGCAGCAGGACGGGACGGAAGGCCGCGCGGCGGGCGGTCTCGCGGGTGCTGCCGGCGGTGAGGGGGAGTGTCTTGTTCATGCCTCCAGCGTCCTCAGACGCGGCGCCCGGGGGATCCACCGATCGGTCAGGGTCGAGCACCGATCGGTCGAGCGCGGGCCGTTCGGTCCACACAGATCGCGACGTCAGCCCGTTGCGCACCGATTGCGTGCACCGTGGCCCCGTGGAAGCCTCGTCCATCGATCATGGGGTCATGACAGAGCGCACGCAGTCGAAGTCATCGTCCGCAGTCGCACGAGCCGCATCGTGATGAAGGTCACGTCATTGCCCCGCGATCCGTTACATGTAACGATGGGGGACATGGGCGTCAACGAGCGGGTGGGCGAGTATCGGCGGCGAATGCGCGAGCGGGGCTTCCGTCCGATACAGGTCTGGGTGCCCGACGTCCGCAGCGCGTCGTTCGCGGGGGAGGCGCAACGACAGGCCGCGTTGATCGCGAGTGCGGCATCGGCGACAGAGGAGCAGGCCTTCATCGAAGCCGTATCGGCCGAGTGGGATGACGAATGATCCGCGGCGAGCTCTGGACTGTGGCCGGCGGTGTGTACGCGTCGAAGCCTCGGCCGGCCCTGATCATCCAAGACGACCTGTTCGCCGGCACGGCATCCGTGACCGTGCTGCCGTTGACCGGTGCTTTGATCGATGCTCCGCTGCTGAGAGTCAGGATCAGCCCCGGCGAGCTTTCCGGCCTGACGAAGGAGAGCGACGTCATGATCGACAAGGCCACGACCGTGCGCAGGCAGAACGTCGATGCGCGGATCGGTCGCCTGTCCGCCGAGCAGATGACCCAGGTCGAACGACTGCTCCTGGTGTTCTTCGGAATGGCGCGCTGAGTCCCCGCGCAGACGAGGAGCGGCGCAACAGCTGTGTTCTCGGCTCATCCGCGCGGCACCGCGTCAGGGGCGGACGCGCACCGTGCGTCCTTCGTACGTCACGTGGTCGCCGTCGACGAGCTGCCGACCGCGGCGACGATCCACCTCGCCGTTCACGCGCACGTATCCGTCGATGATCGCCTCCTTGGCGTCACCGCCGGAGTCCAGCAGCCCCGCGAACTTCAGGAACTGCCCGAGCCGGATGCCCTCGCCCCCGATGGAGACGTCCTCGCTCACGCCGTCCACGGGAACGTCCGCTCCTTGTCGAGTTCGCCGTCGCGTCCGATCGCGGCGAGGCTGTCGCCGCCCCCGCGCAGGCACAGCCACTTCAGCGGGGTCTCGGCGTCCGCGGCGCTGTGCACGGCCCGCCAGGTCTCGGGCGCGACGCGCACCACCGTGCCCGACTGCACCTCGACCACGTCATCGTCGAGCGCCATCTGCCCGCGCCCGTCGAGGAACACGTAGAGCTCCTCGAAGCGGTCGTGCCGGTGCCAGAACGGCGAGCTCGCTCCTGGATCCGTCGCGTTCACCGACATCCCGAGGTACCGCGCCGCCTCGCCGTCGACGAACCTCTTCCCGGTGCCCTCCGCGACACCCCAGGTGTCGATGCCGCCGATCTCGCTCACGTCGTAGCCACTCATGCCGCCACGCTATCCCAGCCGGGCGAGCCGACGCCCCCTCGCAGCATCCGCGCCCCCCTGTATTGACGTTGCTGCGAGGGGGCGCCGACGCTCAGAGGGGGCGTCGACGCAACGCGCCCGGCCGCAAAGCGCCCGGCCGCAACGCGCCCCGCCCGCAAAGCGCCCCGCCCGCAAAGCGCCCGCCCGCAACGCGCCCGGCCCGCTCACCTACTTCTTCTGCCGGGCGAAGGGGGTGCCGAGCTCCTGCGCGAGGGACTGGAAGATCCGGGTCGCGGGGGAGCTGCAGGGCAGGTCCGTCGGGTTGTCGGTCAGGGTCCTGGCGTCGCTCGGGCAGTCGCCGGAGGGGATGTCGCTGTTGACCATCGCGATGATCGTGGTGTCGTCCTTCGTGCTGTAGAACATCGCGGTGTTGTAGCCGGGCAGCTCGCCGGTGTGACCGACCCAGCCGTTCTGGCAGCCCCAGCCGATGCCGTACCCGCCGTTGCCCGGCCCGTTGAACTCACGGAAGGACGTGAGCCGCTCGATCTGGTACTTCGCCGCCACGAGCCCCGCCCCCGTCGCCTCGGCCCGCCCGAATTTCAGCAGGTCCTGCGGGCTCGAGATCAGCTCGCCGGCGGTCCAGCCCCACGAGGGGTTCCAGTTCGTCGTGTTCGCGGGCTTCTCCGGGGTGCCGTGCCCGCCCTGCAGGGTGAATCCCTGGGCGTGCGGATCCGGGAACGCCGGGGATCCGGCCGGGAAGATCGTGTGCGTGAGGCCGAGCGGGCCGAGGATCTTCTCCGCCAGCACGTCCTGGTAGCTCTTGCCCGTCACCTTCTCGATCACGAAGCCCAGCAGGATCGTGTTGGTGTTCGAGTAGTCGAACGCGGTTCCGGGCGCGAAGTCCTGCGGCTTCAGGCTCAGACCGGCCTTGAGCAGCTCCTCCGGCTTCCACACCCTGTCGGGCTCGGAGAAGAAGATCTTCTGCCAGGCCTCGTCCTTCGTGTAGCTCGTCACCGA
Organism: Microbacterium sp. 13-71-7; assembly: GCF_002257455.1. Classification (GTDB taxonomy): domain Bacteria; phylum Actinomycetota; class Actinomycetes; order Actinomycetales; family Microbacteriaceae; genus Microbacterium. The sequence goes on along the minus strand of NZ_NCKN01000003.1, from coordinate 17,845 downwards.
GCTGCTCATGTCCGCGAGCATGCGGATCGTGACCTCGCCGCCGCGCGGCACGCCGTCGACGTACTTCGAGATGGGGTCGTCGAGGCTCAGCTTGCCCTCGGCTGCGAGCTGCAGGGTCAGCGTTCCGGTGAAGGGCTTCGTGATGGACCCGACGCGCTGGTAGATGTCGGTCGTCATCGGGGCGCCGGAGGAAGGATCCGCCACGCCGTAGGCCTTGAGGAACAGCCCTTTCGGCGACTGCAAGGCCACGACCGCGCCCTTCGCCGAGGTCTGGGCGAAGGCCGCCTGCGCGGTCTTGTCGATCGTGGCGGTCAGGTCGTCGGGAAGCGCCGAGGTCGGCAGGTCGGCGGTGCGCGCCACGACGGCCGAAGGGTCGGCGACGCAGGTCGAGACCGCGGGCACCGTCGATGAGGGCGTGCCGGCCCCCGTCGAGGCGGGGCCGGTCGAGGGCTGCGCCGAGCAGCCGGCGAGGACGAGCAGGGCGGCCGCGAGCGCGATCGGCCTCGCGAGACGAGCGGTGACCATGGCGGAGCTCCTTCAGGCGGATCAGTCCTCTCCCATACGAGACTCTGGCACCGGCCGCGCCCGTGAGGAATAGACGTAGGCCCATTCCGGCCCGCGCCCTGCCCCGCGAGACTGGTGATCGCAGGGGATGCTCGAGGGGATCGGGGGCCGGATCCGCACATGCGGGGTTCCGATGTGCGCGACGAGGAGGCTCACGATGATGGCGGAGACCGGGGTGCGACGGGGCGCGGCGGCAGCCGCCCTCCTGGCGATCGGACTGATCGTGTCGGGATGTGCGAGCGGCGGCGCTTCGGGCGCCGTCGCGTCCCCTTCCGCATCCGAGGGCAGTGCCACCACGGGCAGCGTGACCACGGACGCCGGCGCCCTGCGCACGCGATTCGACGCGCTCGCGACCGAGCTCGGCGTGCCGGGAGCGGCAATGCTCGTGCGCACGCCGCAAGGAGAGGTCACCGCGACCTACGGCGTGACCCAGCTGCACGGATCCACGCCCGTCTCCCTGGACGACCACTTCCGGATCGGATCCAACACGAAGACGATGACCGGGACCGTCATCCTGCAGCTCGTGCAGGAGGGGAGGATCGCGCTCGCCGACAAGGTCGCGAAGTACCGCCCCGACGTGCCGAACGGCGGCTCGATCACGATCGAACAGCTGCTCACGATGCGCAGCGGGCTGGCGAACTACACGACGACGCTCGAACTCAACCGGGCCCTCGACACCCAGCCGCAGCGCGCCTGGAATCCCGAGGAGCTCGTGGCCATGGGTCTCGCCGAGCCGCCGACCTTCGCCCCGGGCGAAGGCTGGAACTACTCCAACACCAACACCGTGCTGCTCGGCCTCATCGCGGAGCAGCTCGAGCACAAGCCGCTCGCCCAGATCTTCCGGGAGCGGCTGTTCGAGCCGCTCGGTCTGCGGGAGACCTCCTACCCCGACATCGCGGACGCCTCGCTGCCGGAGCCGTACTCGCACGGCTACATGTACTCGACGAACGTCGACACCATGGAGTCGAGCGCGCTGCCGCCGGACCAGCTCGCCCAGGCGAAGGCCGGCACGCTGCTGCCGAGCGACACCACGGACCTCAACCCGTCGTGGGCCGGTGCCGCCGGCGCCGGAATCTCCACGATCCGCGATCTCGCGCACTGGGTCGAGGCGCTCGGTTCCGGCGCTCTGCTCGGGCCGACCCTGCAGAAGGAGCGCCTGGCCAGCGTGCAGCCGGTCCCGGTCTCCCTCCCGGACCCGAAGTACGGCTGGGGGATCGCGAAGATCGGCCCGCTCTACGGTCACACCGGGGAGCTGCCGGGCTACAACTCGTTCATGGGGTACGACCCCGTGCAGAAGGTGACGATCGTCGTCTGGACGAACCTCGCCCCCGCCGCCGACGGGCGACCGCCCGCCGCCACGATCGCCACCTCGCTCATGAAGAGCATCTACGGAGGTTGAGATGATGCCGTCCCCCCGCCGCGTGCTGCGCGACTCCCGCCGCACCCCGCGCGACCTGCGCCGGATCCTGGCGCTCGCCGCCGTCGCCGGAGCGCTCGTCCTGGCCGGCTGCTCCGGCCCCTCCACCGCGTCGCCGGGCACGCCCTCGCCGTCGGCGACCCCGGCGCCCACCGCCGCGGCCGCGTGCGTCGCGGATCCGGCCAGGACCATCGCCGCGAAGCCCGGCGCGAAGACGACGGCCGCGCTGCCTGCGGAGACCGTCGCCGGACTCGATGCGGCCGCGGCCGAGGCGTTCGCCCTCGGCGCCTCCCCGGGCGCGATCGTCGGAGTGCGCTCGCCCGAGGGCACCTGGACGAAGGCCTACGGATCCGCCGATCCGGCCGCCGGCACCGCGATGCAGGTGGGCATGCACACCCGCATCGCATCGCTCACGAAGATGTACACCGCGACGATCGTCCTTCAGCTCGCGCACGAAGGCAGGCTGAAGCTCACCGACACCATCGCGAAGTACGTGGAGGGGATCCCGAACGGCGACAGGATCACGCTCACCCAGCTCGCCGACATGACCAGCGGCGTCGCGAGCTACACGATGAACGAGAAGCTCCTGCAGAAGTACTTCGCGGATCCGACCGCGGTCTACACGCCGGAGGAGGTGATCGAGGCGGGCGCCGCCGTCTCGCCGCTGTTCCCGCCGGGGGAGAGCTTCGCCTACTCGAACACGAACACGGTGCTCCTCGGGAAGGTGATCGAGAAGGTGACCGGCCAGGACATCGGCACGGTCATGCAGGCGCGGATCTTCGACCCGCTGCACCTGACGAACACGTCGTGGCCGGGAACTTCGGCCGCCCTGCCGGAGCCGTATGCGCACGGGTACACGCTGAACGGCAACACCGCGACCCCCGACGCCCCGACCGACTCCACGGACTGGAACCCGTCGTGGAGCTTCACCGCCGGCGAGATCATCTCCGACATCGACGATCTGCTGACGATGGGCCGCGCCCTCGGCACCGGGCAGGGGCTGGTCGACGCGAAGACGCAGACCCTGCGGCTGACGTCCTTCTCGCCGATCGGCTACGGCTTCGGGATGAGCTGTTCGCAGGGGTGGGTCGGACACACCGGCGATCTCTCCGGCTACAACACCTCGCTCTTCTACGACACCGCGACGGACACCACCGTCGCGGTGCAGACCAACAGCGACATCGCGTCGGGCGGCTGCACGACGTCGCCCACGCTCACCGACGACCCCGGCGACGCGATCTGCCAGACGCCCGCGGTGCGGCTCCTGGTCGCCCTCACCACCGAGCTGGGCACGGCGTACGCGCCGCCGCCGCGGAAGTAGGCCCCGGGGCCGTTGAGCGATCCAGCCCCCGCCCGGGGGAGCGATCCAGCCCCCGCCCGGGGTCGCGAGCGCAGCCCTCGCCCGGGGTCGTTGAGCGAGCGCAGCGAGACGAAACGCGGTGCCCCTCGCAGCGGGTATCGGATCCGCCTCAGCGGTACTCCTCCGCCACGGACGCCAGGAAGCGCAGGACGGCGAGCACCCTGCGGTGGTCCTCGCCGTCGACGGGCAGGCCCAGCGCGGTGTAGATGTGCGAGGTGTGCTGGACGACCGCCTTCTCGGAGAGGAACAGCTCCGTCGCGATCCGCGCGTTGCTGCGCCCCTCCGCCATGAGCGAGAGCACCTCGAGCTGGCGCGGGGTGAGCGATCCGACCGCCCCGCTCGCCCGGCTCGCGCGGGTGACCAGCACGGCGACGACCTCGGGATCCAGGGCCGTGCCGCCGGCCGCGACGCGGCGCAGGTCGGCGGTGAACGTGGTGACGTCGGCGATGCGCTGCTTGAGCAGATAGCCGAAGCCGCCGCCGTTCTGATCGAGCAGCTCGGTCGCGTAGCGGCGCTGCACGTACTGCGAGAGGACGACGACGGGGATCCCCGGATGCGTCTCGCGGATCCGGAGCGCGGCGATCAGGCCTTCGTCGGTGTGGGTCGGAGGCATCCGGATGTCGGTGATCACGAGGTCCGGCTGGAGCAGATCCACCTGCTCCAGCAGCGCCGCGGCGTCGCCGACGGCCGCCACGACCTCGAATCCGTCCTGTGCGAGCAGATGGCGCAGGCCTTCGCGCAGCAGCACCTCGTCCTCGCCGATGATCACGCGCATGGCAGCTCCACCCTCACCTCGGTGCCGTGGCCCGGCTCCGATCGCATGCGCAGGCTGCCACCCAGGGCGTCGACCCTGTCGAGCAGGCCGCGCAGGCCCGCGCCGCGGTCGACGCTCGCCCCGCCCACGCCGTTGTCGCGGACGACGATGTGCAGCCGGCCCGCGTCGGTGTGCAGGATGACGCGCACCCACGATGCCTTCGAATGCTTGACCGTGTTCGTCAGGGTCTCGGCGATGATGAAGTACGCGGTGTGCGCGGTGGTCGACGAGATCGCCGCATCCTCGACGTCGGTCTCGAGGGTCGCCGGGATCGCCAGCCGATCGACGAGGTCCTCCGCGGCGGCGGTCAGCCCGCGTTCGGTGAGGGTGACCGGCAGCACGTTGTGCACGAGGCGGCGGAGGTCCGCGGCGGCCTCGTCGATGCCGTGCCTCAGTCGCGCCGAGGCCTCACTGGTCTCCGCGCTCGCGTCGGGGGCGTTGGCGATGGTCTGCGCGGCGAGGGCCAGCAGCACGAGCTGCACCTGGATGCCGTCGTGCAGGTCCTGCGCGATGCGCGAGCGCTCCCGGTCGGCGGTCTCGACGAGGCGGATCCGCGACTGGGTGAGAGCGTCGTTGCTCGCGAGCAGCTCGGCGGTGAGGCGCTCGCGGTCGATCGCGATCGCGAGCACGTCGCCCGCACGCCGCACCGGCGCCGGATCCGCCGTCATCCGGGTGTCGTAGACGATCGCGCCGACGAGCCGGGAGTCGACCCGGATCTCGCACCAGCCGCGGTCCGGTCCGCGCTGGGCGGGGTCGACCTGGCCGCCGGTCTCGTCGACGTACTCGTCGCGCTCCGCCGACCAGTAGACGACCCGCAGCGAGTCGTCGCCGAGGGTGCCGGCCAGCGCGCGGGCGACCGCGGGGCCGCCCGCGCCGGTGATGCCGAGCCAGGCGCTCAGCGGCTCCAGCGCGCCGGTGCGGCGGAACCCGCCGAGCAGCACCCCGAGCAGGAACGCGACGGGGATCGCCGCGGAGACGATGAGCTGCGTCACCCCGCCGAGCGACGGATCCCACCCGAGGGCGCCGACGATCGTGGGTGCGAAGGCGAGCAGCAGCACGGCGACGATGCCGTAGCCGAACAGGGGCAGCAGCACGCGCCGGTGGCCCGGATCGGCGAGGACGAGACGGCGGGCCAGCACGATCGCGGTGAGCACCATGACGGTGATCCCCAGGGTCTTCTGCACGGCGGCGACCGCCGGGACGGCCCCCGGGGTCGTCGCGGAGAGCAGGACGAGGACGAGCTGGAACACGGGGCAGGCCACCCAGCCCAGCACGACGGTGGTGATCGACAGCCGGCCGCGCAGGCGCCCGGACGGGAACGCGTGCAGCAGATGCATGGTCATCGCGAGCGGACTGGTCGCGAAGATCGCGCTCAGCACCGAGAGCGCGTCGACCCCGAGGTTCACGAGACCGGCGAGGAACAGGGCGATCCCGCCGACCACGAGCAGCAGGCCCGTGTTGTTGTGCGGGCGGCGCCACCACGCGAGCAGGCCCGCGGCGACCCAGATCCAGAAGACGCCGGTGAACAGCGCGACCACCCAGAGCGTGTCGGGGGTGCGCAGCCCGATGCCGAGTTCGACCACGCCCAGCAGCAGCGCGAACGCGGCGATCATGACGAGGGCGGCCGGAAGCGGGCGCTCCGACCCGCCGCGCGGGCGCACGGCGGAGGGCAGGTCGACGGTTCCCGGATCCGCCATCGCCTCTCCTCTTCGCCCCTCGCGATGCGCATGACGCGCACCCCCATGATGTCGCGTCGCCGCAGCGGTGACCATGGGCCTGAGTCCCGTGCCGGGGGCGGCGGCTGCGCCGCGGGGCGCTCGCCTCGTCGGGGCCGCAAGACGTCGACGCCCCCTCGCAGTTTCGACGCCCCCTCGCAGTGACGTCCGCCAGAGGGGGCGCGGATCGCCTGAGGGGGCGCCGACGCAGGTGGCGGCAGCGACGCAGGCCGGGGCAGGCGACGCGGGGCCGCGACGCGGGGACGCTCCGCGGGGGCGGAGCTCCGCGGGGCTCAGGCGAAGCGGACGGTCTGCTGGATCCGGGTGCGCACGTCGAACAGCTCGGTGCCGCCGATCGTCCGGGATCCCGGCACGCCGGAGCGCAGCAGGGTGCGGAGCGTGCTGCGGCGCGAGACCACCACGGTCGTGCCGCGGATCGCGCCGAGCGGGGTCATCGCCTGGGCCAGGTCGTCGTCGGGGAGCACCAGGATCGCGCCGCCGAAGCGCACCCGCGCCGCGCGCGCGACCGTGCGCACCTGCGTCACGAGCGCCGTGATCGGGGCGCGGGGTCCGGACCCGATCACCTCGCCGCCGCGGAAGCGCGCGATCTCGCCGAAGTCGGCCGACATCAGGCCGTAGAGCCCGGACGGGCCGAGCACGATGTGATCGAGCGCGTCGGGGGGTGCCGGGGCCGACCCGGCCGTGGGAGCGTCGGTCGGGGAAGGGCCGCCGGGCACGGCCACGTCGTGCCACGCGGTGAAGCCCATGCCCAGGTCGGCGACCGAGCGGGCGGTGTGCTCCTCGGCGAGGGCGTGCGCGAGGATCCGGCGCAGCTCGCGGGGGATCGTGCGCACGAACGCGGGGTCGTACGGATCCGGCACGTCGGATCCGGCCCAGGCGTGCACCTGCGCGACGTAGTGACGCCGCCGGCTCGCGCCCGCCTCGCCGTAGGCCTTCGCACGCGGGCGGGTGTCGGTGCGCGCGGCGGGCGCGCGCCAGCCGTCCCACGCGACCTCGTCCTCGGAGAACCCGTGCCCGCGGTCGTAGGCGGCGCGGAGCTCGGGCGTGCCGACGAGCTCCCAGGCGCGCTGCACCTGGATGAACACGGTCGCATCGCCCCCCGTATCGGGGTGCGTGCGGCGCAGCTGCAGCCGGTAGGCGCGGCGCAGCTCCTCGTCGGAGGCGCTCGCGACGACGCCGAGCACCTCGTACGCGGAGGCGGAGAGCGGGCTGTCGAACATCGCCCTCCTCGGGTGGTCTGCGGCGGCGGATCGGCGGAATACAGGGTATCCGGTCCGATGTCGGAGGCCGTCCGTAGGCTCGGGATCACGACGAGAGGATCCCCCATGGCGATGATCGATCCGGCCACTCCCACCGGCTACACGACCGTCGCGCCCTGGGTCGTGACCGACGACACCGGCGCACTGCTCGACTTCATCGCGGGTGCATTTCGAGGGGGAGGAGCTCGCCCGGGTGCAGACCGCGGACGGCTCGATCGGGCACGGCGAGATCCGTGTCGGGGACACCGTGGTGCTGGCCTTCGACCGGCGTCAGGACTGGCCGGTCATGCCGAGCCTGCTGCGCGTCTGGGTGGCGGACGCCGATGCGGCCTTCGTGCGAGCGCTGGACCGCGGAGCGACGGTCGTGACCGAGCTCGGCGACAACGCCTTCGGGCAGCGCGGCGGGCGCGTGAAGGATCCGTTCGGCAACATCTGGTGGGTCTCCGCCCAGGTCGAGGACGTGCCGGAGGATGTCATGTGGCAGCGCCTGCAGGAGCCGCGCTACGCCGAGAACATGCGGTACGCGCAGGAATCGCTCGACGCGGCGCTGACCGGGTCGGCGTCGACCTGGAGCAGTGCGCCGCTGCGTTCCGACGACGTGCGCTGAGCCCGGAGTCCGGCGAGGCTGAGCCCGGAGTCCGGAGCCCGGCGAGGCTGAGCGCGGGGCGCCGAGTCCGGCCGGGTAGCATTCCCGGGTGAGATCCCCGATGAGCCCCGACCATCCGCTGCAGCAGGACTACGAGGTGCGCTTCGACTGGGCGCACGAGGGCCTGCGCTCGATCGCGCAGGGAGCCGGCGTCATCGTGGTGATCGACGCGATCTCGTTCACGACGACCGTGGAGCGGGCGGTGACCGAGGGGCTCGAGGTGCAGCCGTTCCCCGGCACGCGCACCGAGGCCGAACGGATCGCCGCAGAGCACGGCTTCGGAGAGGCCCGTCTTGCCGGCCCGCGCGGGGGAGCGGGGGTGACGCTGTCGCCGTCGAGCCTGACGACCGAGAACGTCGCAGCCTTCGGTGCGAGCAGGGCCGTGGTGCCGTCGTTCAACGGCTCGCGGCTGTCGGCGGCCGCCGCGCGGTTCGGCGTGCCGGTGCTCGCCGCCTCGCTGCGCAACCGCTCCGCCGTCGCGCAGTGGATCCTCGACCACCAGCACGCCGTCGGGCACCGCGTGAAGGTCGCCGTGGTCGCGGGCGGCGAGGTGCGCGACGACGAGACCGTGCGGTTCTCCGTCGAGGACCTGCTCGCGGCGGGCGCCGTCATCGACGCCCTGGGAACGCTCGGCATCGACGCGTGCTCGCCCGAGGCCGCGGCGGCATGCGCCGCCTACACGGGCCTCTCCCGGGCGACCCGTCACCTGTTCACGGCCTCGTCGAGCGGCGTCGAACTGCGTGAAGAGGGACAGGGCGCGGACGTCGAGCTCGCCGCCCAGACCGACGTGTCCTCGACCGTGCCGGTGCTCGTCGACGGTGTGTACCGGATGGCGGAGCCGGGCATCGGCGCCTGAGCGGCGGGATCCGACGCGATACTCAGTCGCTCAGTGCGTCCACCAGGCGCTCCTCGGCGGAGCCGAGGTGGTCGTGCAGGAGCCGGGAGGCGAGATCCCCGTCATGGTCGCGGACGGCGTCCAGGATCGCGCGGTGCTGCGCCGCGATGTCATGCGCGTCGAGCAGGCGGCGGTCCTGCACCTGGGCCATGCAGAGCCGCGTCTCGTCCAGCAGCGTGCGGTACATGCGCGAGGTGCGCGCGCTCTCGATCCCGTCGATGAGCGCGGTGTGGAAGCGGATGTCCGGATCGACGGTGGCGGCATCCGGCCTCGGAGGCAACGCGCTGATCTCGTCGTTGGCCGCGATGGCCGCCGCCGGGATCCGGGCGTCGACCGCGAGCTCCCGCAGCGCCATGCTCTCCATGCGCGCGCGGGTGCGGTAGACGTCGCGCACCATATCCGCGTCGATCGCGGCCACACGGGCGCTGCGGTGCGCGGTCCGCACGAGCAGCCCGCTCGCGACGAGCTGCTCGATCGCCGCTTTGGCGCTCGGGCGCGCGATGCCGAACTCTGCGGACACCCAGGCCTCGGTGACCGCCGCGTCGCCGGGGAGCGTTCCGTTCAGGATCCGTTCGCGCAGCACCCGGCTCGTCGCCTCGACGACGCCGACGATGTCCAGGGCGCTGTTGATCATGGCAACAGCGTAGAAGATGCGGGCCCGATCGGTATGCTTGTCAGACAATCTTGATCGCGCTGTCGCGAGGAGTCCCGCATGCCCGCCGCCCTGACCTCACCCCTGGACGAGGCCGCCCTCGGGCCCGGCGTCCGGGTCGCCTCGCGGACGATCGACCGCTTCGCCCGGGCGCACGACGCCTCGCACTACCTGCTCGTGCCCGACGCGGTGCTCGTGCCTCAGGACGCCGCAGCGGTCGCGCGGGTGTTCGACGCCGTGCGCGCGGCGGGCCGCACCCTGACCTTCCGCTCCGGCGGCACGAGCCTCAGCGGGCAGGGCGTGACCGGCGACGTCATGGTCGACACGCGCTCCGCGTTCCGCGGCATCAGCGTGAGCGCCGACGGGACCTCCGTCGCTGCCCAGCCCGGCGCCACCGTGCGCCAGGTGAACACGCGGCTGGCGCGGTTCGGGCGCAAGCTCGGGCCGGACCCGGCGAGCGAGATCGCCTGCACGATCGGCGGGGTGGTGGCGGACAACTCGAGCGGCATGGCCTGCGGCATCGTGGAGAACTCCTACCGCACGATCGAGTCGATGCTGCTGGTCCTGCCGAGCGGCACGGTCCTCGACACCGGCGCGCCCGACGCTCTCGCCCAGCTGCGGGATCGGGAGCCCGGGATCGCCCGGGGGCTGCAGCATCTGCGCGATCGCCTGCGCGGCGACCCCGCGCTGAGCGCCGAGGTCGCACGTCAGTTCTCGATGAAGAACACCATGGGGTACGGCCTCAACTCCCTCCTCGACTTCGACGACCCGGTGCGGATCCTGGAGCACCTCGTGATCGGATCCGAGGGGACGCTCGCGTTCGTCGCGGAGGCCCGGTTCCGCACCATCCCGATCCAGCCCGCGATCTCGACCGGGCTGCTGGTCTTCGACACGCTCTCCGATGCGATGGCGGCGCTGCCGGGACTGACCGCGCTCGGGCTCGCCACGATCGAGCTCATGGATGCGGCCTCGCTGCGCGTCGCGCAGGGGCTCAGCACGGTGCCGGAGGCGATCGCCGGGATCGACGTGCAGGGGCACGCGGCGCTGCTCATCGAGGTGCACGCCCCGGATGCCGCGGCGCTCGCCGAGGGGAAGGCTGCGGCGCTCGCGCACGTCGCCTCCCTGCCGCTCACGACGCCGGCGCGGATGACCGAGGATCCGGCAGAGCGCGGCGAGCTCTGGACCGTCCGCAAGGGGCTGTACACCGCGGTCGCGGGAGCCCGCCCGTCGGGCACGACGGCGCTGCTCGAGGACATCGCGGTGCCGGTCGAGCGCCTGCTCGGAGTGTGCGAGGGGCTCACGGCGCTGTTCGAGAAGCACCACTACGAGGGCTGCGTGATCTTCGGGCACGCCAAGGACGGCAACGTGCACTTCCTGGTCAACGAGCGCTTCGACGATCCGGAGGCGCTGCGCCGCTACGAGGCCTTCACCGAGGATCTCGTCGAGCTCGTGCTCGCCCAGGGCGGCACCCTCAAGGCGGAGCACGGCACGGGCCGCATCATGGCCCCGTTCGTGCGCCGCCAGTACGGCGACGTGCTGACGGACATGATGTGGGAGATCAAGGGCCTCCTGGATCCGGAGGGGATCCTCAACCCCGGCGTCGTCCTGTCGGACGATCCGAGCTCGTACCTCGCCGACCTCAAGCTCGTGCCGACCGTGGAGGGCGAGGTCGACCGCTGCGTCGAGTGCGGGTACTGCGAGCCGACCTGCCCCAGCAAGGACGTCACGCTCACCCCGCGGCAGCGCATCGTGCTGCGCCGCGACATGACGGCGGCCCTGCACCGCGGCGAGGTCGAGGTGGCCGCCGAGATCGCGCGGGACTACGACTACGACGCCGTGCAGACCTGCGCCGTCGACGGCATGTGCGGGGTCGCCTGCCCGGTCGACATCAACACCGGGGATCTCGTGCGCCGGCTGCGCGCCGAAGAGGCGGGCCGGCTCGAGCAGGGCGTGTGGAACGCCGCGGCGAAGGGCTGGGGTGCGGTCACCCGCGGCGGCGGTCTCGCCTTGAACGTCGCGCAGGCGCTCCCGGCGCCGCTCGTGACCGGCGTGACCAGGGCCGCCCGAGCCGTGCTCGGTGCCGACACCGTGCCGCTCTACGACGCGCGCCTCCCCGGCGGAGGCTCGCGCGCGCCGGAGGCCCAGAGTCCCGTCGATGCGCAGGCCGTGCTGTTCGGATCCTGCATCGGGACGATGTTCGGCGCGGAGCAGGACGCCGACGGCGTGCACGGCGAGGGCTCCAGGGAGGCCGTGCGGCTGCTGCTGGATCGCGCCGGGATCGCCTACAGCGTGCCGCCGGACGCCGGCGGCCTCTGCTGCGGCACCCCGTGGAAGTCCAAGGGCCAGCTCGACGGCTACGCCACGATGACCGAACGCGTCCTGCCGGCCCTCTGGCGGGCGAGCCACGAGGGCGCGCTGCCCGTGGTCTGCGACGCCGCGTCGTGCACCGAGGGGCTGCACGTCATGCTCGCGAAGGCCGTCGCGGAGCGCCCCGAGTACGCCGCGCTGCGGATCGAGGACGCGACGACCTTCCTCGCCCGGGAGGCCCTGCCGAGACTGACCGTGCGGGAGCGCATCGGGTCGGTCGCGGTGCACCCGACGTGCTCCACCACGCAGCTCGGCGCGAACGACGCCCTGCGCGCGCTCGCCGCGGCCGTCGCCGACGACGTGTACGTGCCGGAGGGCTGGGGCTGCTGCGCGTTCGCGGGCGACCGCGGCATGCTGCACCCCGAGCTGACCGCGAGCGCCACGGCGGTCGAGGCCGCCGAGATCGCGGCCGCCGGCGTCGACCGCGGCGGCTTCGACGCCTATGTGTCGGCGAACCGCACGTGCGAGCTCGGCATGAGCCGCGCGACCGGGCAGCCGTACCGGCACGTCGTCGAGGTGCTGGAGGAGTTGACCAGGGCCTAGCCCGGGCTGCTGCCGACCGCTGCTGGTCGGGCCACGGTCCTCACATCTGCAGGACTTCTGCACGTCTGCAGGACGATTCCCGTGGAATCATCCTGCAGACGTGGATCCGTCCTGCAGACTGAGGTGCGGATCTGACGCGGTGCGCGCAGCGCTCACGCCCCGAGCTGCGTGCCGCTGCAGTCCAGCCCACGGTAGATGCGGGGCGCGCCGTCGAGCGTGAGTGTGACGGTTCCCGCGCCGGGCGCGAGAGAGGTCTCCTGTCCGATGCAGTCGATCTGGATCACGCTCGCACCTGCGGCCGGGATCGCCAGCGTCGTCTTGGTCGGCCAGGGATCCAGCCAGAGCTCGGGAGCGGGGAACGTGCTGCTCGCAGGGTCGTGGACAGCGTTCAGGATGTAGCCGTCGGCGCGGTTCCACAGCACGGCGAACTCGCCGTCCGGCGCGTCGAACAGGAGGCCCCTGTTGTCGGCATCGGCGAAGTCGAGCCAGCGGACGAACGTGGCGCGGTCGAGCAGTCGCGCCGCGTTCGCGTAGGCGAGCAGGGACGGCTTCGCGCTGGTGTCGCGGTTCATCAGGCCGTAGTGGTACTCGGCGTCCGCGGGGTTCGCGACCTGCGGGTTGCCGAGGACGCTGTCGTGGAACTGATACCAGCACACGCAGCGGACGCCTTCGGCCTTGGCGAGCGCGAGGCTGAGGAACACGTTCTCCGCGGCGTGCCGGTAGGTGTCGTACCACCACGCGTTGGGCTTGGTGCAGGCGTACGCCTCGGTCATCCAGATCTCCTTCGGCCCGTACTGCGCGACGAGCGCCTTGAGCCGGCGGAGACCGCCGAGGAAGTTCCAGTACGTGCCGTTCGATCCGGCGTCCACGGGATCCTGCGGCACGTAGTCCGGGGTGAAATTGCCGCGGCCGGGATGGAAGGCGATGCCGTCGATGAGATCCCAGCCCCCGGCCGCGTGGAAGTTCTGCACCCACGGCTCGTCCATGCCGGCGAGCCCGTTGTTCAGGAGCTTGAGTGACGCCCCGGTGGCGACCAATCGGTCGTGGACGGGGCGCAGCGCCTTGTCGACGTACGCCTGCGCCGCGGTCCCGGTGTTGAACGGACGGTTCAGCTCGTTGCCGACCTCGAAGTACTCCGCACCGGCTCCGACGGCGATCGCGGTGTTCGCGGAGGCCCACGCCGTCGCTTCGGCGGGAGTCGCCGTGAGCGAGGGCTGCAGCTCGATGTTGTGCGACATGCCCCGTGCGTCGAAGACGGAAGGCGGCAGCCCGGGCCCACCGTCGTACGAGATCCGCACCCGGTCGACGCCGATGCTCTGCCACAGGTCGAGGACGGCCGTCGCCGAGGGCACCTGGAGCCACGGGTAGTTGGCCATCCCGAACATGCTGTCCGAGGTCGCCGGATGGTCGCGGGGCGGGATCGCCGCGAGATTGGTGCGGGCGAACGCCTCCGTCCCGCCGGCCACCGCGGCGATCTCGGTGACGATGAAGCCGGATCCGGGCGCGGTCAGGAGGAAGCTGTGATCCAGTGTTCCTGAGGCCTGCACGACGACGGAGACGGTCTGACTCGCCAGCAGCGCTCCGTTGAAGTCGCGCGCCCACCACACCAGATCGACCGCGCGATCGGTCGCACTGCCGTTCGCGACCTGCGCGGAGATCGTGAGCTGCTGCCCCGCGGACTCCCACAGGCCGAACGGGCGGTCCGTCCAGACCTCGATGCCGAGATCCTGCGCCGTGCCGATCGCGGCGACCGCCGAGGGGCGCTTGTCGCTGAAGAAGAAGTCCGCCCGGCTCACGACGCTGCCGTCGGGCTGAACCACGCCCGGCGCGTGCACCCAGGTCGAGTTCGTCCAGGACTGGCGCGATCGATCGAGGATGAGCAGGCCGTGCAGCGCGCCCCATGCGGAGGTGTGCGCGACACCCACGGCGTCCTCGAAGGGTATTCCTCCGCCGGCGTCCCGCTTCCACTCGGTGAGGGCCACATAGCCGTCCGGCTCGGTCGCGGACAGGACCGCGCGGCTGAACAGGAATCCGTCCGGGATGAACGCAGCGGATCCCGAGGCGTGCCATTCGAGGCGCACATGGCGGGTGCTGATCGAGAACAGCCCGTAGACCGCGATCGTGCCCGCTGCGGCGGGCATCGCATAGTCCATCCGGATCGCGGGCGTTCCGTCTGCCTGCGTCACGAGCGTCGGGGTGCCGCCCGTGGACACCTGGATTCCCGTCGCGGTGTCCTTGGTCTGGAACTTGGAGCCCTGCATGCGGATGACGCCGGAGCCGTCCCTGATGGCGACGCGACCGCCGGGACTCGCGACGATGCTCACCCCGTCCGCGCTGAGCGTCACATCGCCCGCGGCCGCATTCGCGCGGATCGGGCTCTGCGCCGCCACCAGCAGCGCACCCGCCGCGAAGGTCGCGCCGAGGAAGCCCCGTCGGGTGAATCCCTTGGCGTCGTCGGTCCCGTTCGTCATCCGGATCTCCTTCGATCGTGATAATGCGCATTAGCGCCAGAGTGGTCCTCAGTCTGTTCCCTCGTTCGCGGCGATGTCAAGAAGGGTTGCGCTTCCTGAAGATACGCATTAGCGTCGTGGTCACGCCTTGGTGATAGGCATTATCAGACGGACGCGGAGGACGGCATGTCGGGAAAGACGGGCAAGACGACCCAGAAGGAGATCGCACGGATCGCCGGGGTCAGCCAGACGACGGTGTCCCTCGTGCTCAACGATCGCGACGGCACGAACGTCCGGATCCCGGAGGCGACCAGGGAGCGGGTGCGGCGCGCGATCGAGCAGACCACCTATGTCGCCGATCCCGCCGCGCGACGGCTCGCGGGGCTGGACAACAAGATCCTCGGCGTCTTCACCTACGAGTCGGCGTTGACCGCCGAGAGCATGGACTTCTACGGACCCCTTCTCAACGGGATCGAGCGCGCCGCCGAGCAGCACGACTGCGACCTCCTGTTCTTCACCAGCTCCCCGGTCGAGAACGGCTCGCGCCGGCTCTTCCACCGGAACACCCGGCTGCGTCTCGCCGACGGGTGCATCCTGCTCGGCCAGCACATGGACGGCGAAGAGCTGGCCCGGCTGGTCAGCGAGGGCTTCCCCTTCGTCGCCGTCGGTCGGCGGGACGAGGCCGAAGGCGTGCCCTACGTCGGGATCGACTACCGCGCGCTCACCCGGGAGCTGATCGCGAAGGCCGCGGAGCGGGGGCACACGACCGCCGTCTACGTGCACGGCGACAGGGACACCCCCTCGTCGCGCGACCGTCTCGCCGAGATCGAGGCGGCGGGCGAGAGCGGATCCCTGTCCTTCCTCTCCCTGCCGGACGTCGGCGGCGACCTCGCCGCGACCGCGCGCGCGATCGTCGAGAGCGGAGCGACGCTCGTGGTCGCCGAAGACGCGTTCGCCGCCGAAGATCTCGCCCTCGCCCTCGAGCGCCTCGGCATCTCCCTGCCCGGCGACATCTCCCTCGCGGCGCTCGGCGAGGTGCAGAGCCACACGGTCGGCGGGCTGCGCCTGTCCGGATTCCACACTCCGCGCCAGCGGATCGCCTTCGAGGCGCTGAGCCTGCTCCGCGAGCTGATCTCGGCTGAGCCGGAGGACGCGGCGACGATCGACCGGCAGCGGCTCCTGAACGGCTCCCTCGAGCTCGGCGAGACGCTCGTGGCGCGTCGGGCGGACGCATGAGGGTTCTCCGTGCGGACGTCGCCGTCATCGGAGGCGGACTCGGGGGCGTCGCCGCCGCCCTCGCCGCCCTCGGCCGCGGCAAGCGCGTGGTCCTTTCGGAGGAGTACGCGTGGCTCGGCGGCCAGCTCACCTCGCAGGCGGTCCCGCCCGACGAGCACGTCTGGGTCGAGCAGTTCGGCGTCACCGCCCGCTACCGCGCGCTGCGCGAGGGGATCCGCGCGCACTATCGCTCCTTCTATCCGCTCACCGACGCCGCCCGGCGCGACCTCCGGCTCAACCCCGGGCTCGGGCGCGTGAGCAGGCTCTGCCACGAACCCCGGGTCGCCGTCGCGGTGATCGCGCAGCAGCTGGCCCCCCACCTCTCCAGCGGCCGGCTCACGGTCCTGCAGCCGTACACGCCCACCTCGGCCGCCGTGGCCGAGCACGTCGTCTCCTCCGTGGTCCTGCGCCATGCCGAAGACGGCACGGAGGTGCGGGTGGAGGCGCCGTTCATCCTCGACGCCACCGAGACCGGCGAGCTCCTCCCGCTCACCGGCACCGACTTCGTCCTCGGGGCCGAGTCGCGCGCCGAGACGGGTGAGCCGAGCGCCCCGGAGCATGCGGATCCCGGCAACGTCCAGTCGATCTCGTGGTGCTTCGTCTTCGACCACATCGAGGGCGCGGACTTCACGATCGATCGGCCCGCGAACTACGACTACTGGCGCGAGTACGCCCCCGCGTTCTGGGGAGACCGGCTGCTCTCGTTCACCGCGCCGCAGCCGCGCACGCTCGAGCCGGAATCCCGCACGCTCCACGTGAACCCGCCCTACGGCACGGGCGCCGCGGAGGATCCGCGGAAGGATCCCGGCGACCTCGACCTCTGGGAGTTCCGCCGGATCATCGCCCGTCAGAACTTCGAGCCCGGTGCCTACGAGAGCGACATCGTGGTGGCCAACTGGCCGATGCTGGACTATCTGGACGGGTCGATCATCGACGATCCGGACGCCGAGGCCCATCGCGCGGCGGCCAAGGAGCTCTCCCGCTCCTACCTGTACTGGCTGCAGACGGAGGCGCCGCGTCCGGACGGCGGCACGGGGTGGCCCGGACTCCGTCCCAGGGGCGACCAGACCGGAACGGCCGACGGATTCGCGCAGGCCCCCTACATCCGCGAGTCCCGCCGGATCAGGGCGGTCACCACCGTGGTCGAGCAGGACATCTCGGTCGCCCACCGCGGGCACGCGGGGCCGGCGACGTTCGACGACTCGGTCGGGATCGGCATGTACCGGATCGACCTGCACCCCTCGACCGGCGGCGACAACTACATCGACGTCGAGTGCGCGCCGTTCGAGATCCCGCTCGGCGCGCTCGTGCCGGTCGCCACGCGCAACCTCATCCCCGCCGCGAAGAACATCGGCACGACCCACATCACCAACGGGGCCTATCGGCTCCATCCCGTCGAATGGAACATCGGGGAGGCCGCGGGCGAGCTCGCGAGCTTCTGCCTCGACGAATCCACGCTTCCGAGGCACGTGCTCTCGGACCAGGAGCTGCGACAGCGGTTCCAGAACCGACTCGTCGAGTCGGGCATCGAACTCCATTGGCCGGAGATCCTCGGCTACTAGCGAGCCCCCTCCTATCAAGAAAGCCCCCCCATGAACACAGCAAAGAAGCTGGTCGGCGCTGCTGCCCTGGCGACCGCCGCGATCGTCGCGATCACCGGATGCAGCGCCACTCCGAGCACCCCTGCCCCCACCACCGCCGCCCCGGACAGCGTGGCTCTCCGGATGACGGTGTGGACCTCGAACGAAGCGCAGCTCGCGCTGTTCGCCTCGATCGCCGACGGCTACAAGGCCACGCATCCCGAGATCAAGTCGATCACCTTCGACAGCCTCCCGTTCGCCGACTACAACACGACCCTCACGACGCA
>NZ_NCKN01000419.1 GCF_002257455.1 Microbacterium sp. 13-71-7 | reverse complement strand
CGCTGGCGCTGCTGCCGCTGCCGCTGCTGCCGCTGGCGCTGCTGCCGCTGCCGCTGCTGCCGCTGGCGCTGCTGCCGCTGCCGCTGCTGCCGCTGGCGCGCGGTGCGACGATTCGCACAGGGTGCGACGATCCGCACACGGATCCGGGGTGAATGCGGTGCGGAACGTCGCAGGATGTGCAGAACGTTGCCGGTCCGAGATCCAGGGTCCGGGATCCAGGGTCCGGGTCGCGCGCGGGTCCGGGATCCAGCGTTCAGCGGATCCTGGGCCGGCGGTGCTGCGCGAACGCCTCCGCCAGTGCGCCGCGGACGGCGCCGATCGCCTCCGAGGCGCGCGCCGACTCGCGCACCGCGGTGAACACCTCGCGCACGGGGGATCCTGGCAGCTCGGACAGCGCGACCCGGGCGGGGGCGTCGCCCCAGATGAGGTCGGGCAGCATCCCGACCGCGTGGCCGGCCTCGATGAGCCGCACGTGCGCCGTCAGATCCGCCGCCTCGAAGCGCACGTCGGGTTCGAACCCGGCGGCGCGGCACTGCTGCACGGCCCACTGCCGTGCGGCGGATCCGACCGGCTCCATCACCCAGGCGCGATCCCGCAGCCGGGGGAGCGACGCCGCCTCCTCGCCGGGAGGCAGGACCAGGCGGATCGGATCCTCCCCGATCAGCTCGTGCGCGTTGCCCGCGTGCCGCTCGCGGGTGTGGCCCGGATACTGCTCGGCGATCACGAGGTCGAACCGGCGCGCGGTCAGCTCGAACAGCCCCTCCTCGGGCGGCGCCTCGGTCATCTCGATGCGCAGGTGCGGGTGCGTCGCGGCGATGGCGGTGAGCGCCGCGGGGACGATGGTCTCGGCGGCGGTCGGCATCGCGCTGATCCGCACGGCCTCGGCGGGCGCCTGGCTGAGCTCCTGCCTGGCCTGCTCGTCGAGTTCGAGGGCGCGGGCGGCGTGCGCGGCGAGCACCCGTCCCTCCGCCGTCAGCCTGATCCGCCGCCCGTCCGGTTCGAGCAGGGCGACGCCCGCCTCGCGCTCCAGCAGCGCCAGCTGCTGCGACACCGTCGACGGGCTGTACGCGAGCGAGTGCGCGACCTCCGCGATGGTCCCGCGCAGCGCGAACTCGTGCAGCAGTCGCAGCCTCCGCAACTCGAACACGCTCTCTCCTCACTCCTCCTTGACCGCGAGACTCCAACTCCGCGACGAGACTGC
>NZ_NCKN01000092.1 GCF_002257455.1 Microbacterium sp. 13-71-7 | reverse complement strand
ACGCGCGTAGAGCTCGGAGACGGACTTGGTCGACTCGGCCTCGCCGAAGACGTCGCCGCGGCTGAACGAGGTGCCGACGGCCGGCAGCTCGACGAAGACGATGTCGCCGAGGGCGTCAGCGGCGAAGTCGGTGATGCCGATGGTCGCGGACTCGCCGTCCACGGCGACCCACTCGTGCTCTTCGCTGTAGCGCAGGGTGTTCAGATCGGTCATTTCTTCCTCCGGTAGAAAGGCAGGGCGGTGATGGTCGCGGGGATCCTCGTTCCGCGGACGTCGAGGAACAGGGGGACGGAGCCGTCGGCGACCGCAGGGTCGACGAAGGCCATGGCGATGGGGTGGCCCAGCGTGGGGCTCAGGGCGCCGCTCGTGATCTCGCCGATCACCGCGCCGTCCTCTGTCACGACCGCGTACTCGGCGCGACCGGCGCGACGGCCCTCCGCGGCCAGGCCGACGAGCACGCGCGCGCCCTCTGCAGGCGCGATGCCGTCCTTGCCGACGAAGCTCTCCTTGTCGGAGACGACGACGCGGCCGAGCCCGGCCTGTGCCGGCTTCGTCCCGCGGTTCAGCTCATGCCCGTAGAGCGGCATGCCGGCCTCGAGGCGCAGCGTGTCGCGCGCGGCGAGACCCGCGGGGACGAGCCCGTGCTCCGCCCCGGCGGCGACGACCGCGTCCCAGAGCGCTGCGGCATCGGCCGCGGCGACGAGGAGCTCGAAGCCGTCCTCGCCCGTGTAGCCCGTGCGGGCGAGCAGCAGCGGCTTGCCGCGGAAGACCGCGGTCGCCCAGGCGTAGTACTTCTGCTCCGTCCAGGGGATCGAGACGTCGTCGATGCCAGGCGTGCCGGCGAGGATCGTCTCGGCGTTCGGCCCCTGCACCGCGATGAGGGCGTAGTCGTCGGAGACGTCCTCGACGACGACCTCGCGATCCGCCGTGCGGGTCAGCAGCGCCTCGCGCACGGCGTCGCGGTTGCCCGCGTTGCTGATGATGAGGAAGTCGTCTTCGCCCAGCCGGTAGACGATCACGTCGTCGATGATCCCGCCGTCCTCGGCGAGCAGCAGGGAGTACTTCGCCTTGCCCACGGCGAGCGCGGACAGCCGGCCGGCCAGCGCGTAGTCGAGGTACTCCCCCGCGCCGGCGCCGAGGATCGTGAACTCCGCCATGTGCGAGATGTCGAAGATGCCCGCGCTCTCGCGCACCGCGTGGTGCTCGGCGAGATCGGACGTGTAGCGGACCGGCATCTGCCAGCCGCCGAAGTCGGTGAACGAGGCCCCGAGCGCCTCGTGGCGCTCCCGGAGCGGGGTGTAGCGGGGGTCTGTCATGGAGCTCTCCCGTGCGGATCGGCGAGGAGCCGCGCGGCGCGCGGATCCGAGAACTCCCCCTCTGTCATGGGCCTGAGAGTTTCGCCGCGACTCCTCGAGGGAGCAGGGCTTTCACCGTCGGCGGATCCGTCGTGAAGCAAGAAGAGGTGGAGATCCGCGAGGGTCTGCTCACCGGGGTTTCGGCTCGGGCGCCTTCGGCGGCCTCGCTCAACCTGATTTCTTGCTTCGCTCGAAATCACTTTCCAGAGCGGCCGGGTCAGCGCGGTGCGGTTACCTGAGAGATTGGCGGGGAGGCTTGCTCCTTCGGTGTCCGGCAGCGATCACCGGACTCTCCCGCACAGACCATGCGGCCACGTGTTCAATTGTGCGCGCCCATCCTATCGCGACGGGGGCTTCTCGCGGCAGCACGGCGAAGACCCGCGTGCGCGCTTCATCGCGTCACGGACTCGCCTTCTGGTCAGAATGACTCTAAGATCGGATCCCGGAGGTTAGAGTCATGATGACCAGAAGCGAGGGATCCGAGGACGGCATCCGCGTCGCCGTCTCGACGGTGATCCTCACGATGCGCCGCGACGGCGGCGCCGCCCCGCGCATCGCGCTGCCTCTGGTGCGCCGCACGCGCGACCCGCACGCCGGGGAATGGGCGCTCCCCGGCGGCTGGCTGGACGTGCGGGAGGGCCTCACTGCGGCGGCCGCGCGCACGCTCGCCGAGACCACCGGCCTCGCCCCCAGCTACCTCGAGCAGCTGTACGCCTTCGGCGCCGTGGACCGCTCCCCCAGCCGCGTGATCTCGGTCGTGTACTGGGCGCTGCTGCGCGAGGACCTCGTCGACCAGCAGCTCGCGGCGCGCCGGTCGGCCGGCGTCGAGATCGAGAACGTCGAGTGGTTCGACGCCTCCGATCTGCCCGCACTCGCCTTCGACCACGCGCGCATCGTCGAGTACGCGCTGTGGCGCCTGCGCAACAAGGCGGGCTACAGCCGCGTGGCGCAGGGCTTCCTGCCCCCGGAGTTCACCCTGGCAGACCTGCGCGAGGCGTACGAGACGATCCTCGGACGCAAGCTGGATCCCGCGAACTTCCGCCGTCAGGTCGACGCGACGCGCACCCTGATCCCGACCAACGCGTTCCGCACGGGCAGCCACCGGCCGGCCCGGCTGTATCGCGATGCCACCGACGTCGAGCTGGCCGACCGCGGCCCGCTCGCCCCCGACGAGACGAGGACCTCATGAGCACCACCTCCGCCCTTCGACAGGGTCAGGGACCGAATCGACAGGCTCAGGGACCGAATCCGATCGATCCGTCCGTCGACCACGCGCTGCGCCTGATCGTCACGGGGGCGTCCACCGAGGCGACCTGCACGACGGATCTCGCCGCGGGGCCGTGGAACTTCGACACGATCCCCGGCTACGGCCCCGGATCGTCCATGGGCGACGTGATCCCGACCGGCGCGCCCCGTCAGGGAGAGCTCCCCTCCTCCTATCGCGAGGCCGACGAGGACGAGCTGCACGAGCGGATCCGCGCCGCCAAGGCGACGCTCGGCGAGCGCGTCGTGGTGCTCGGGCACTTCTATCAGCGCGAGGAGGTCGTGCGGCACGCGGATCACGTCGGCGACTCGTTCCAGCTCGCGGGGTTCGCGAAGCAGCATCCCGACGCGGAGGCGATCGTCTTCTGCGGCGTGCACTTCATGGCGGAGACGGCAGATCTGCTCTCCGGGGAGGATCAGGCCGTGATCCTGCCGAACCTCGCCGCCGGCTGCTCAATGGCGGACATGGCCGACATCGACCAGGTCGAGGACTGCTGGGAGCAGCTCGCCGACGTGCTCGGCCCGCTCGACGAGCCCGACGCCGACGGACTCGTGCCCGTGATCCCCGTCACGTACATGAACTCCTCGGCCGCGATCAAGGGCTTCGTCGGCCGGCACGGCGGCATCGTGTGCACCTCGTCGAACGCCCGGACCGTGCTGGAGTGGGCATTCGCGCGCGGACGCAGGGTGCTGTTCTTCCCGGACCAGCACCTGGGCCGGAACACCGCGAAGGCGATGGGCGTCCCGCTCGCGCAGATGCCGATGTGGAATCCGCGCCGCCCGCTCGGCGGATCCTCCGCCGACGAGCTGCAGGACTCCCGTGTCATCCTCTGGCACGGGTTCTGCTCCGTGCACCGCCGGTTCACGGTCGCCCAGATCGACCAGGCCCGCGCCGAGCACCCCGGAGTGCGCGTGATCGTGCACCCCGAGTGCCCGATGGAGGTCGTCGACGCCGCGGACGAGGCCGGCTCCACCGACTTCATCCGCAAGGCCATCGCCGCCGCGACCGAGCCGACGACCTACGCGGTCGGCACCGAGATCAACCTCGTGCGGCGGCTCGCGGCGGAGTATCCGCAGCACGAGATCTTCTGTCTGGATCCGGTGGTCTGCCCCTGCTCGACGATGTACCGGATCCACCCCGGCTACCTCGCCTGGGTGCTCGAGGAGCTCGTGGCGGGGCGCACGCCGAACCGGATCACGGTGCCCGCGGACGTGGCGGACCCTGCGCGCGTCGCGCTCGAGCGCATGCTGGCGGCGCGCCCTCCGGTGGCGGTGGCCTGATGCAGGCCTCCCGCGAGCGCCGCGCCGCCGAAGCGCTGCACGTGCTCGTGATCGGCGGCGGGATCGCCGGCCTCACCGCGGCGCTGCGCGCGCACGAGGCCGGTCACCGTGTCGAGGTCGTGGTGAAGGACGCCCTCGGCGACGGCGCGACCGCGCTCGCCCAGGGCGGGATCGCCGGGGTGTACGGCGTGGACGCCGACGGTCTGGCTGACTCCCCCGCCGCGCACGCCGCCGACACGCTCGCCGCAGGGGCCGGCCTCTCCGATGCCGCCGTGGTCGACGTGCTCGTGGGCGAGGCTCCTGCACGCATCGCGGAGCTGGTCGCCCGGGGCGTGCCCTTCGACCGCGACCCGCAGGGGCGGCTTCTGCGGGGGCTCGAGGCCGCGCACTCCGCGGCCCGTATCGCGCACGCCGGCGGTGACGCGACGGGCGCGGCGATCTCCGCCGCCCTCGTCCGCGCCGTGCGGGACGCGGGCATCGCCGTGCGCGAGCACACGATGCTCGTGGACCTGATCGCCGACGGCGCGGCGGTGCGGGGAGCCCGGCTCCTCGCGGCCGGTCGGACCGTCGAAGTTCCGGCGGACGCCGTGATCCTCGCGACGGGCGGGGCGGGGCGGCTGTTCCGGCACACCACCGCACCGGCGGTCTGCACGGGCGACGGCATCGCGGCCGCTCTGCGCGCGGGCGCGGCGGTCGCCGACCTGGAGTTCGTGCAGTTCCATCCCACGATCCTGGCCGCGCCGGGATCCGCGTTCCTGATCTCCGAGGCGGTGCGCGGGGAGGGCGCGACGCTCATCGACGACGACGGGACGCGCTTCGTGTTCGACGCGCACCCGGACGGCGAACTCGCCCCGCGCGACGTAGTGACGCGGGCCGTCGTGCGCCGCGCACGGGAGCAGGGAGGCCCGGTGCGTCTCGACGCGACGGCGCTGGGCGCGGAGCGTCTCGCCCGCCGCTTCCCGACGATCGACCGCGTGACGCGGGAGCGCGGCTTCGACTGGGCCCGCGAGCCCATCCCCGTCACGCCCGCCGCGCACTACCTCATGGGCGGCGTGGTCACCGACATCGACGGCCGCAGCACGCTGGCCGGCCTCTACGCGGTCGGCGAGACCGCTCGCACGGGCGTGCACGGCGCCAACCGGCTCGCCTCGAACTCCCTGCTCGAGGGGGCCGTGTTCGGCGCGCGGGCCGCGGCGGCGCTGGGAACGGTCGCACCAGGGCCCCACGTCGGCGCCGGCGTCCGCGGACAGACGCCCGCGTCCGTCGCCCCTGATCGGGCCGGGGCAGCGGATCCGTTCTCCCGCGCAGCTCTGCAGGACCTCATGTGGGACCACGTCGGTCCTCTGCGCACGGCCGAGGGGCTGGAAGCGGCGCGGGCGTCCGTCCGCGCCTGGCGGGCGCCGGAGGTCCTCACCCGCACCGCGGTCGAGGACCGCAACCTGCTCCAGGTCGCCGAGGCCATGATCGACGCCGCCCTCGCCCGCCCGGTCTCGGTCGGCGCGCACCACCTCCTCGCCTCGTCTCATCCGGTTCCCGTCGCGGATCCGGCCCCCGCCCTGATCGGAGTCTGATGCTCACTCCCGCCCTCCTCACCCGCGTCGTCGGGGCCGCCCTCGAAGAGGACGCCCCGTGGGGCGACCTGACGAGCACCGCGCTGCTGCCCGCCGACGCGACGGCGACCGCCGACCTCGTCGCCCGCGAGCCCGGCGTGCTGGCCGGCGGCGACGTCTTCGCCGCGGCGTTCACGCTCACGGATCCGTCGACCGTGGTCGACCTGCACGTCGCGGACGGCGACGCCTTCGCCGCGGGCGACGTCCTCGCGACCGTCACCGGATCCGCCCGCAGCCTGCTCACGGCCGAGCGCGTGGCGCTGAACTTCACGCAGCGCCTCAGCGGCATCGCGACCCTGACCGCCGCCTACGTCGCCGCGGTCGACGGCGCCGGCCCCGACCGCAAGCGGGTGCGCATCGCGGACACCCGCAAGACCACCCCTGGTCTGCGCGCGTTCGAGCGGCACGCCGTGCTCGCCGGCGGCGGGCGCAACCACCGGTTCTCGCTCTCCGACGCGGTGATGGCCAAGGACAACCACCTCGCCGTGCTGAGCCGCGACGGACGCGATCTCGCCACCGCGCTGCGCGAGGCGATCGCGACGCTGCCGCACACCGCGCACGTCGTGGTCGAGGTGGACCGGCTCGACCAGATCCCCGCGGTCCTGGAAGGCGGCGCGCACACCGTGCTGCTGGACAACTTCTCGCTCGAGGATCTGCGCGCCGGCGTCGCGCTCATCGACGGACGGGCGACCGCAGAGGCCTCGGGCGGTGTGAACCTCGACACCGTGCGCGGGATCGCGGGCACGGGGGTCGACGTGATCTCGGTGGGCGCGCTCACCCACTCGGCGCGGGCTCTCGACCTCGGACTCGACGTGCGGATCGACGCCGGACCGCGGATCGGCTGAGATGACCGGTCCGCTCTACCTCGATCACGCGGCCACCTCGCCCGTGCGGTCCGAGGTGCTCGAGGCGATGGCCCCGTTCCTGACCCGCGCGTTCGGGAACCCGTCCAGCCACCACACGGTGGGCGAGGCGGCGAGCGCGGCGCTCGAGGACGCGCGCGCCAGGGTGGCCCGCGTGCTGGGGATGCGCGCCGGCGACATCGTCTTCACCGCCGGAGGCACCGAGGCGAACAACCTCGCGGTCAAGGGCATCGTGCTGGCCGCGCGGTTCCCGAGCGAGGAGCGCAGCGACGAGACGAGGGGCGCCCGAGGCGGGCGGCACGTGATCACGACGCCGATCGAGCACGAGTCGATCCTGGAGTCGGTGGCGTATCTCGCGCGCTTCCATGACGTGGAGGCGACCCTCGTCCCGGTGGACGATCGAGGACGGGTGGATCCGGCCTCGGTCGCGGCGGCGATCCGCGACGACACGGCGCTCGTCGCGGTCGGGCACGCGAACAACGAGATCGGCACGATCCAGGACGTGGCGGGCATCGCCGCGGGCGCCGCGGCGCGGGGCGTGCCGGTGCACGTGGACGCGGTGCAGTCCGCGGGATGGCTGCCGCTGTCGGGCCTCGGCGCCGATGCGATCGCGATCGCCGGTCACAAGCTGGGCGCGCCCAAGGGCATCGGCGCGCTCGCGGTGCGCGGACGCGTGCCGCTCGAGCCCCTCGTGCACGGCGGAGGACAGGAGCGCGGACGACGCTCCGGCACCGAGAACGTCGCGGGCGCGGTCGCCCTGGCCACGGCGCTCGATCTGGCCGAAGGCGAACGCGCAGAGGCCGCCGCCCGCGTCGGCGCGCAGTCCGCGCGACTCATCGCGGGGATCCTCGCGGCGGTCCCCTCGGCACGCCTGACCGGCGACCCGGAGCGGAGACTGCCCGGCACGGCGAGCTTCACGTTCGCCGAGGTCTCGGGAGAAGCGGTGCTCCTCGAACTCGAGCGGCGCGGCGTGGTGTCGTCCAGCGGATCGGCGTGCGCGGCCGGCAGCGATGAGCCCTCCCACGTGCTGCTGGCGTGCGGGATCGACCCCGTCGTCGCGCAGACGTCGGTGCGCTTCACGCTCGGGCACGCCGGTCTCGCCGGTGACGGCCCGGAGCGACTCGCAGCGCTCGTGGCCGACGCCGTGGCATCCGTGCGCTCCTAGACTGGCGAGGTGCCCGCTCCGCTCGTGACCGTGATCGTGCCCGGTCGCGACATCGCCGACTTCGCCCCCGCCGCCCTCGACTCGCTGCGTGCGCAGACCGAGACCTCGTGGCGTGCGATCCTCGTCGACGATGGCTCGAGGGACGACACCGGCCGGATCTTCGAGGCCGCGACGCGCGAGGATCCCCGGTTCACGCTCCTGCGTCACGCGCGTTCGCGCGGACTCGGCGCCGCCCGCAACGCGGCCCTCGACCTCGTCGACACCGAGTACCTCGGCTTCCTCGACGGCGACGACGAGCTCACCCCGACCGCTCTCGAGCGGATGACCCGCACCCTCGCCGCCACCGGCAGCGACTTCGTGACGGGCGCCTATGTGCGCTCCCGCTGGGACGGCCGGCGCTACGTGGCGGGGCGCGTGCAGCCCTGGGTCGCGGCGGCGACAGATCCGGAGCGCCTCCGGACCACGATCTTCGCGCACCCGGCCGCGTCGGCGAACATCGTGGCGTGGTCGAAGGTGAGCCGCACGGCGTTCTGGCACGACCTCCGGTTCCCGGAGGGCGTCGCCTACGAGGACCAGGTCGTGGCGCAGCGGATGTACACGACCGCCCGCGCCTTCGACGTCATCCCCGACGTGGTCGTGAAGTGGCGGCTGCGCGAGAACGGCACCTCGATCACGCAGGGCAAGCACAAGGTCCGCGTGCTGCACGACTACCTCGCGGCGCTGCGCGGCGGCATCGACGTGCTGCATCGGGCGGGCGCGCGCGACGCGGTGGCCGCTAGGCTCGAGCTCATCCTCGCGATGGACGTGCCGCCGCTCCAGGAGATCGCCGGCACCCACCCCGACCCCGCGTATCCCGCGGCGGTCCGAGCGTTCCTCGAAGAGCTCGAGGCACTCCCCGAGTTCGCCGACGCCCGCGTGGATCCCACCCTCGCCGCCGCGCTGCGCTGGTAGCCGCGGCCATCTCCCCGGACGGCCCGCGCGCCCGCGCGCACGGAGCCGCCCAGAATCAGGACCACCATGAACGACTATCTCTCCGACCTGTTCTCCCTCGACGGCCGCACAGCCGTGGTCACGGGCGGCAGCTCGGGAATCGGCCGCGGCATCGCGACCGCTCTCGCCCGCGCCGGCGCCGCCACGGTGATCGTCGCCCGCGGCGCCGAGCGGATCGAGGAAACCGTGCGCGAGCTCACGGACGCAGGCTGCCGCGCGGCGGGCGTCGTCGGCGACCTCGCCACGCGCGACGGGATCCGCGCGGTCGGCGAGGCGGCCGCCCTGCCCTTCGGCGAGCCCGACATCCTCGTGAACTCGGCCGGGATCAACATCCGCCCCGCCTTCGCGGACATCACCGAGGCCGACTGGGACGCCACGATGACGGTGAACGCTCTCGCCCCGTTCCTGCTCGGACAGAGGTACGCCGGCGGCATGGCCGAGCGCGGCTACGGCCGCCTCATCCACATCAGCTCGCAGCAGGCGCACCGCGCCTTCGTCGGCAGCGGGATCTACGGCGTCTCGAAAGGCGCGATCGAATCCCTGATGCGCTCCGAGGCGGAGGCGTGGGGCGGTACCGGTGTGACCAGCAACACCCTGGTCCCGGGTTTCGTGCTGACGCCGCTCAACGCCCGCCTGCAGGAGGATCCGCAGCAGATCGCGGCGCTCGCCGCCCGCACGATGATCGGTCGCAACGGACTGCCCTCCGACTTCGCCGGTGCCGCCGTGTTCCTCGCGGGCGCCGGATCCGCCTACGTCACGGGGCATTCGCTGTTCGTGGACGGCGGGCTGAGCGCGCACTGAGCGCGCCCGGCTCCGGCGATCAGGCGGAGCGGATGTCGTCGTCGATCCGGGCCGCGGCCACCTGCTGTGCGGCGAGGTCGGCGTAGAGGCCTCCCTGTGCGAGCAGTTCGGCGTGCGTGCCCGACTCGACGATCCGTCCCTCCTGCACGACGTGGATGACGTCCGCGCCGATCACCGTGGACAGCCTGTGCGCGATGGTGAGCGTGGTGCGACCCTTGGCGGCCTCGTCCAGCGCTTCCTGGACCACCCGCTCCGAGACGGTGTCGAGCGCGGACGTCGCCTCGTCCAGCAGCAGCACGGGCGGATCCTTCAGCAGCACCCGCGCGATCGCGATGCGCTGCTTCTCGCCGCCGGAGAGGCGATAGCCGCGCTCCCCCACCACGGTGTCGTAGCCGTCCTCGAAGCCGGCGATCACATGGTGGATGTTGGCCGCCGTGCACGCCGCGACGAGCTCCTCGTCGGTCGCGTCGGGCTTGGAATAGACGAGGTTCTCCCGGATCGTGGCGTGGAACAGGTAGGTCTCCTGCGACACGATCCCGATCTCGTCGATGATCGACTCCTGCGTGAGGTCGCGCACGTCGGCGCCGTCGAAGAGCACCGCCCCCTCCGACGCCTCGTAGAGCCGCGGCGCGAGGTAGAGGATCGTCGTCTTGCCCGCGCCGGAGGGGCCCACGAAGGCCACGTGCTGGCCCGGCTCGGCGGTGAACGAGATCCCCTGCAGGGTGTCGCGCGCGGCGGGCGACGCATCGGGGTAGCGGAACCGCACGTCGCGGAACTCCAGCCGGCCGCGCGGGCCGGGGGCTTCCACCGCGGAGCGCGCATCCGGCGCGTCCTGGATCTGGGGCACCAGGTCGAGGTACTCGAAGATGCGCGCGAACAGCGCCTGCGAGGTCTGCACGTCGAGCGCGACCCGCATGAGCCCGATCAGCGGCATGAGCAGGCGCGCCTGCACGGTCGTGAACGCCACGATCGCGCCGGCGGTGATCGTCCCGGTGCCGCCCGCGACGAGGAACCCTGCGACGAGATAGATGATCGCCGGCACGCTCGACATCAGCACCGACACCACCGCGAAGAACCCCTGCCCGCTCATCGCCGTGCGCACCTGGAGGCGGATCTGGGTGCGGTTCTGCGCCTGATAGCGCGCCGACTCCGAGCGCTGCCGGTTGAACGACTTCGACAGCAGGATCCCGGAGACGCTCAGCGTCTCCTGCGTGATGGCGGTGAGCTCGGACAGCGACTCCTGCGTCTGTCCGGCGATCCGCGCGCGCACCTGTCCCACCCGGCGCTGCACGAGCACCAGGATGGGCATCACGCACACGGCGATGATGGTCAGCCGCCAGTCCAGCACGATCATCGCGACGAGCGAGGCGATCACCGTGACGGTGTTGCCGAGGATGCTCGTGACCGTGCTCGTGAGCACGCCGGAGACGCCGCCGACGTCGTTCTGCAGGCGGGACTGGATGACACCGGTCTTGGTGCGCGTGAAGAAGCCCAGCTCCATCGACTGCAGGTGCTCGAACAGCCGCACGCGCAGGTCGCCCGTGACGCTGTTGCCGACGGTGGAGGTGAGCCAGGTCTGCACGACGCCCAGCCCGGACGACAGCAGGTACAGGCCGATCATCGAGACGACCAGGACCACCAGCAGATCGAGCTGCGGTCCGCCCCCGCCGTGCGGGAACAGCGCGTCGTCGAACACCTTCTGCACCAGGAGCGGCGGGATGACGCCGAGCGCGGCGCCGACGATGACGAGCAGGACCGTCATCAGGATCCGGTTCCGGTAGGGCCGGAACAGCCCGACCACTCGGCGCCCGAGGTCGGGGATCCGGGGTGCGTCCGCGTTCTGCTTGCGCTGTGCCGCCTCGTCGACGGGGCGGCCGCCGCGCACGCCGCCCATCCTGGCCATCATGCTCATCCGCCCACACCCCTGCCCGCCGCCGGTCGCCCTCGCCGTCGGCACCTGCCGTTCTCTGCTTCGGGGTAAGCGTATGTCCGCGCACGGACGTCGCGGCGCAGCGGCCGACCTCTTCCGCTCAGGGCGCAACGCCCGCGACGGGGCGCTGCTCACAGCAGCGCCGGCCTCTTGCGATCCGATCCGGGAATGGAATGTCCGACCCTGTGGTTAGCCTGAGAGTCGATCGCCGTTCCGCGTAGCTTCCCCCTCGAAATGCTTTCCCGGAGGAGCGCATGTCAGCCACACACACCGATTCCGTGCCCACGAGCGCAGGATCCTCTCTCATCCCCCGCCGAGACATGGCGGTCATCTGGGTGCTCCTCGCCGCCGCCTTCGTCGCGATCCTCAACGAGACGACGATGAGCATGGCGATCCCGCACCTCATCGACGATCTCAAGATCACGCCCCTCGCCGCCCAGTGGGTGACGAGCGCGTTCATGCTGACGATGGCGGTCGTGATCCCCACGACCGGCTTCCTGCTGCAGCGCTTCACGACCCGGCAGATGTTCCTCGGCGCCCTGGCGCTGTTCTCCGCGGGAACGCTGATCGCCGCGGTCGCGCCCGGCTTCACGGTGCTGCTCGTCGCCCGCGTCGTGCAGGCCTCCGGCACCGCGATCATGATGCCGCTGCTCATGACGACGCTGATGAACCTCGTCCCCGCGGCGAGCCGCGGCCGGATGATGGGGCGCGTCAGCATCGTCATCTCGCTCGCGCCCGCGATCGGGCCGACGCTGTCCGGCTTCCTGCTCGATCACTTCACCTGGCGGGCGATCTTCGTGGTCGTGCTGCCGATCGCGCTGGTCGCGATGCTGATCGGCTGGCGCTTCCTGACGAACGTCGGCGAGCGCACCGAGGCGCCGCTCGACGTGCTCTCGATCGTGCTGAGCGCGTTCGGCTTCGGCGGTCTCGTGTTCGGCCTCAGCCAGATCGGCGCCCTCGCCGGCGGCGGCGGCACCGCCGCTCCCCTGGTGATCGCGCTGGTCGTGGGCGTGTTGGGGCTCGTCGCGTTCCTCTGGCGCCAGGTGATCCTGCAGCGCAAGGACGACGCACTGCTCGACCTGCGGGTGTTCGCCTCGCGCGACTTCACCCTCTCGATGGTGCAGATGTTCCTGCTGTCGCTCGCGTTCTTCGGGACGCTCACGGTGATCCCGCTGTTCCTGCAGAAGGCGCTCGGCCTGGAGACCACTGAGGCGGGGCTCGTGCTGCTGCCCGGTGCACTCGCGATGGGTCTGCTCGGCCCCGTGATCGGGCGGATCTACGACTCCCGGGGCACAAAGGTCCTGCTGATCCCGGGCTCGATCCTCACCGCCGCGTCGCTGTGGTTCTACACGACGCTCGCCACGACCACCTCGGTGTGGATCGTGCTCGTCGCGCAGACCGTGCTGTCGATCGGGCTCGCGCTCTCGTTCACGCCGCTGTTCACGGCGTCGCTGGCCTCGCTGAAGCCGAAGTTCTACTCCTACGGCAGCGCGGTCATCGGCACCGTGCAGCAGGTGGCGGGTGCGGCCGGGATCGCGGTGATGATCGCGGTGTTCACGCTCATCGTGAACGCGAACGGCGGCACCGAGGTCCCCGATGCGGTCGCGGCCGGCTCGCGCAGCACGTTCGTGATCGGCGCGGTCATCGCGACCGTGACGATCCTCGGCGCGTTCATCATCCGCAAGCCCGAGGACCAGCCGCACGAAGCCGGCTCCGGAGAGGGCTCCGCCCCCGCGATGCACTGACCCCAGGTCTGTCGCACCGTTCCGAGCGACCCCCGGGGCCCCTGCGTTCCGAGTCGTCCCCGCGGTTCCCTGCATTCCGAGTCGTCCCCGCCAGCGCACGCCATAGGCTCCGCTGACGGGGACGACTCTGCGGTTGTGGCAGCGTGCCCTGGTCCGCAGGGCGCGTCACGGCGCCGTGATCCGGGTCGTCCCGGATCCCCCATTCCGAGTCGTCCCCGCGAGCGCACACCATGGGCTCCGCTGGCAGGGACGACTCCCCAACGCGGGTCACCACAGTCCGAGTCGTCCCCGTGAGTGCACGCCATGGGCTCCGCTAGCAGGGACGACTCTCCAACGCGGGTCACCACACTCCGAGTCGTCCCCGTGAGCGCACACCATGGGCTCCGCTGGCAGGGACGACTCGGAGGTTGTGGATAGTTTCCGCGGCGACTCGCCTCCATGCGGCACTCTGCGTGACATGGGATGGCGCGAAGTCGCATACGCACAACAGGGGCTGATCACCCGGGCTCAGCTGCACGCGCTCGGCGTGACCCGAGGCATGATCCGGCATCGGATCTCGACGGATCGGTGGGTCGCGCGATCGTCACTCGTGATCGGTACGACGACCGGAGAGCTCACCCGGGCACAGCTCATGCGGCTCGGCGTCCTGCACGCGGGCGGCTCCGCGCTCATCGGCGACCTCACCGCGGCGGAGCTCGGCGGACTCCGCAACTGGCATCGCGACGAGGTCACCGTGCTGGTCCCGCTGGGCCGGGAGCTCGGACCGCCGTTGCAGGGGATCCGCTTCGTCGAGACGCGGCGTCCGCTGAAGACGATGAGACGACCCGACCTCGACCTTCCTGTCTGCCGATTGGAACCCGCCGTGCTCCACTTCGCGGCGTATCAGCCCTCGACGCGCACGGCTGAAGGCTTGCTGGCGGCAGCCGTGCAACAGGGGCTCACGACGCCGGCGCTGCTCCGCGAATGGGTCGATCGGATGCGACCCCTGCGCTGGGCGCCGATGTTCCGACAGGCCCTGGACGAGATCGCAGATGGATCCCAGTCCGTCGCGGAGCTGGACGTCCTGCGGATGTGTCGCGACTACAGCCTCTGCGCACCGCGACAGCAGACCAAGCGTCGGGATGCGCGCGGCCGGATCCGGTACACAGACTGCGAATGGCTGCTGCCCGATGGCCGAACGCTGGTGCTGGAGATCGACGGAGCGTTCCACATGGACGTCGAGCAGTGGGAGGACGACCTGGCCCGCCAGCGAGCACTCGCCGCGCACGACCGTGTGCAGATCCGCTGCACCGCTCGTGAGCTTCGGGATGCCCCTGAGACCATCGCCCACGACCTGCGGCTGCTCGGAGTCCCCCGCGCCGCCTGACCTGGTGCATACCGGATGCCGCGGAGATGTGGCCGGCTCGACTGCGAGTCGTCCCTGCCAGCGCACGCCATAGGCTCCGCTCACAGGGACGACTCGAAAGATGGGTGGCGCCACAACCCGAGTCGTCCCCACCAGCGCACCCCATAGGCCCCGCTCACAGGGACGACTCCAAAGATGGGCGGAGCCACAACCCGAGTCGTCCCCACCAGCGCACCCCATAGGGCCCGCTCACAGGGACGAC
>NZ_NCKN01000091.1 GCF_002257455.1 Microbacterium sp. 13-71-7 | reverse complement strand
AGCGCTCGAGGATCGGCCGGGAGAACTCCGTCGAGTCGGAGTGGAGATACCGCAGCCCCCGGTGCAGGGCCGCCTGAGCGCGCTTGGCCGTCAGAGCGCGGTACACGCCGCGCCCACGCCATTCCGGCACGGTCGCGCCGCCCCATACGCCCGCGAACTCGGTTCCGGCGACGGGCTCGAGGCGACCGGCGCTGATCACGCGCCCCTGCGCCTCCGCCACCCACAGCACGACGTCGTCGCCAGCGGCGACGCGCGCGATCGTGCGCTGCGCTCTCGCGTCGCCATCGCCGTGCCCGAACACCTCAGCCTGCATCCGCTCCATCGCCACGATGTCGGCCTCGTCTCGGATCTCGCGCAGCACCACGCCCTCCGGCACCGGCACATCAGCCGCGAGGGCGGCCGCCTCGCCGAGCATCACCGACTCCGCCTCCTCGGGGACGAACTCCGCGTCCCGCAGCGCGGCCTCCAGCCCTGGCGCGACGTCGTGTCCGCGGGTCTTCCACTCCGCAGAGCCCACGTCCGGCAGCGCCTCGAAGTGCGCGCGCACCGCGAGCACCAGCGAGCGGATGCGCCGCTCCCCGAGGCCTGCGAGATCGACGTAGCTCGCGAAGCCCTCGCCGCCGAGGAACACCCCCACGGAGACGGGACCGATGACGCGCAGTCCCTCGGCGCCCGTCAGCTCCGCCTCTCCCCGCAATTGCGCGTCGTACGCCGCCAGCAGGTCCGTCACGCGGTCGCCTCCATCCGCAGCCGCGCCCACAGCGCATCCGTCTGGCGCAGGGTGTCCTCGAGAGTCCCGGCGGTGTCGATCAGCACATCCGCGATCTCCCGGCGCCGGTCGTCCGGCACCTGCGAGGCGATCCGCTTCCGCGCCTCGGCGCGATCGAGCCCCCGCTCGTGCACGAGCCGTTCCTCGCGCACCGCCGCGGGCGCGTCGGCGACGACGATCAGGTCCCAGGGATCGTCCACGCGCGCCTCGACCAGCAGCGGGACGTCGTAGACGACGACTGCGGCCGGATCCGCGGCCAGTGCGGCCGCGAACCGGCGTTGCGACTCCTGCTTGACCGCGGGATGCACGATGGCGTTGAGCCGGCCGAGCGCCTCGGCGTCGCCGAAGACCCGCGCTCCGAGGCGCGCGCGATCGAGGGCGCCGTCGGGCTGGATCATCTCGCCGCCGAACTCCTCCGCGAGGCGCGCGAGCACGGGCGATCCCGGTGCCTGCACGTCGCGGACGATCCGGTCGGCATCGATGACGACGGCGCCGTGCTCTGCGAGGCGGGCCGCGATCGTGGACTTACCCGACGCGATGCCGCCGGTGAGCGCGATGAGGGGCATGCTGCCAGTCTCGCACGACCCTCCCGCGCGACCGCTCAGGGCGCAGGGCAGCGCCGCGCCCCCTCAGGACCGCAGCGGATCCGCGGCGCGCAGGGCGACCGTCGCGGCGAGGGCCGCCAACGCGCACATGCCGATCACGATCCCCCCGAACCACGCCCACCCTCCCGTGCCGAACGCGATGCCGAGCGCCCACCCGAACAGGCTCGAGCCCGCGTAGTACGCGAAGTAGTACAGCGAGGAGGCCTGCGCGCGGCTCTCGGCGGGCGCAGCGACCGGCGTCCAGCCAGACGCCACCGCGTGCGCGCCGAAGAACCCCCCGGTGAAGAGCAGCAAGCCGACGAGCACGATGACCGTGAGCGGCGCGAGCATGAGCGCGGCGCCGCCGGCCATCACGGCGACCGACCCCAGCAGGACGGGGTACCGCCCCACCCTGGACGCGAGTATCCCGGCCCAGGGCGATGACGCGGTGCCCGCGAGATACGCGAGGAACAGCAGCGTGACGAGCCACGCCGGCAGCGCGAACGGCGGCGCCGCGAGATGGAAGCCGAGGTAGTTGTACACCGCCACGAAGGCCCCCATCAGCAGGAAGGCCTGCGCGTACAGCGCGAGCTGGCGGGGCGAGCGCAGCAGCCGCAGGAGTCGGGTCGGCACGCCCTCCACGCGTTCGGCGCGCAGCCGCATCGGCACGAAGCCCTGCGATCTCGGCGCGAGCCAGAGGAACAGCGCGGCCGCGAGCGCGCACAGGCCGGTCGCCGCCCACACGCCCGCCCGCCAGTCCGCGACCTCGGCAACGAGGCCGGAGACGATCCGGCCCGCCAGCCCGCCGACCGTGGTTCCCGCGATGTAGCTGCCGGCCGCGGCTGCCGCATGACGGGGCCCCACCTCCTCCGCCAGGTAGGCGAGGGCGACGGCGGGCACCGCGCCCAGCGCGATCCCCTCCGCGCATCGGAGCGCGAGCAGGATGCCGATGCCGCCGGCGAAGGGCGCGAGCAGACCCAGCGCGGTCGCCGCGATGACCCCGACCGCCATGGCCGGCACCCGGCCGATCCGATCGGCGACGACCGACCAGCCGATCACCGAAGCGGCCAGGCCCAGCGTCGCCGCGGAGACGCTCAGCGCAGCGGTCGCAGGATCGACGGCGAGATCGCTCGCCAGCAGCGGCAGCACGGCCTGCGGGGCGTACAGCTGGGCGAACGTCGCGATGCCGGCGAAGAACAGCCCGAGGATGAGCCGCCGGTACGCGCGAGAGCCCGGGGCGTGACCGGTGAAGCTCACGGCCGGCGGATCCGCCGTCGCGCGATCGGCGGACGGGGGGCGATCGGATCCATGTCCTCCATCCTCACACGTCCGCCCGCCGACGCCCCGGCCGGGCCGCCGCCCGATCCGGGATCCGCCCGCAGACGCGGAACGGGCCGCCACCCGCCCGAAGGCGAGGTGACGGCCCGTTCTGAAGGGTGATGCTTACGCGTTGCCGCCGGAGAGCTTCTCGCGCAGAGCCGCGAGAGCCTCGTCGTCGGCCAGCGTGCCGGCACCGGTGGAGTCGCTCGAGAACGACTGGGCGCTCGCGCCGAAGTCGTCGCCCGCAGCGGCCTCGGCCTCGGCGGCCTTGATGACCTGAGCCTTGTGCGCCTCCCAGCGAGCCTGGGCAGCCGCGTACTCCTGCTCCCATGCCTCGCGCTGGGCGTCGAAGCCGTCCTTCCACGCACCGGTCTCGGCGTCGAAGCCCTCGGGGTACTTGTACTCGCCGTTCTCGTCGTACTCGGCGAGCATGCCGTACAGGGCCGGGTCGAACTCGGTGCCGTACGGGTCGACCGACTCGTTGGCCTGCTTCAGCGACAGCGAGATACGGCGACGCTCGAGGTCGATGTCGATGACCTTGACGAAGACCTCTTCGCCCACCGAGACGACCTGCTCGGCCAGCTCGACATGCTTGCTGGACAGCTCGGAGATGTGCACGAGGCCCTCGATGCCGTCCGCGACACGCACGAACGCGCCGAACGGAACGAGCTTGGTGACCTTGCCCGGGGTGACCTGGCCGATGGCGTGGGTGCGGGCGAAGACCTGCCACGGGTCCTCCTGCGTCGCCTTCAGCGACAGGGAGACGCGCTCGCGGTCGAGGTCGACCTCGAGGATCTCGACGGTGACCTCCTGGCCCACCTCGACGACCTCGGAGGCGTGCTCGATGTGCTTCCAGGAGAGCTCGGAGACGTGCACGAGGCCGTCCACACCGCCGAGGTCGACGAACGCACCGAAGTTCACGATCGACGACACGACGCCCTTGCGGACCTGACCCTTGTGCAGGTTGTTGAGGAACGTGGTGCGCGACTCGGACTGCGTCTGCTCGAGCAGGGCGCGGCGCGAGAGGACCACGTTGTTGCGGTTCTTGTCGAGCTCGAGGATCTTGGCCTCGAGCTCCTGACCGAGGTACGGCGTGAGGTCGCGGACGCGGCGCAGCTCGATGAGCGAGGCCGGCAGGAAGCCGCGGAGGCCGATGTCGACGATGAGTCCACCCTTGACGACCTCGATGACCTGACCGGTGACGACGCCGTCGTTCTCCTTGATCTTCTCCACGTCGCCCCAGGCGCGCTCGTACTGGGCGCGCTTCTTGGACAGGATCAGACGGCCTTCCTTGTCCTCCTTCTGGAGGACGAGGGCCTCGACCTGGTCGCCGACGGAGACGACCTCGTTGGGGTCGACGTCGTGCTTGATGCTCAGCTCGCGCGAGGGGATGACGCCCTCGGTCTTGTAGCCGACGTCGAGGAGGACCTCGTCGCGGTCGATCTTGACGATCGTGCCCTCGATGATGTCGCCGTCGTTGAAGAACTTCAGGGTCTTCTCGACCGCAGCCAGGAAGTCCTCGGCAGATCCGATGTCGTTGATCGCGACCTGCTTGGTGGCCGGAGCGGCCGTTGCGGTAGTCATGTAGTGGGTTGTCCTTGTTGATGGATACTCGGGCTGCGGCGCGCGCTCTCAGCAGAGCACAGGATCGCGCCGCGGCGAAGTGGATGTGTTGTTCGTCACGCACGCGGGAGGAAGCCCCCACGGGTGACACCTCATGCTATCAGGTCGCTGAGCGCTCCGGTGATCGCGTTTCCCCGCGGCCCGCCGGGCGTCCGCCCCGTCTGCACACGGAGTGCAACACCGCCTCCCGCAGCGGTGTTCCCGGGGATCCGCGTCCGCGCCCACCCCCGCCTGAGGCGGCGGGGCTGGCAGACTGTGGACATGACCGACGCCGCGCCGAAGCTCCTCCTTCTGGACACCGCCAGCCTCTACTTCCGCGCGTTCTACGGCGTGCCGGACGCGGTCAAGGCGCCGGACGGCACCTCGGTGAACGCGGCAAGGGGCCTGCTCGACATGATCGCGAGGCTCGTGACGGCCTACCGCCCCACGCACCTCGTCGCGTGCTGGGACGACGACTGGCGCCCGCAGTGGCGGGTCGACCTCATCCCCAGCTACAAGGCGCACCGTGTCGTCGAGGTCGTCCCCGGCGGCGCCGACATCGAGGAGGTTCCGGATCCGCTCGAGGCGCAGATCCCGATCATCCGCGAGGCCCTCGCGGCCCTGCGCATCCCGGTCATCGGTGTCGCGGAGCACGAGGCCGACGACGTGATCGGCACGCTCGCCACGGTGGCGGACATGCCCGTCGACATCATCACCGGGGACCGAGATCTGTTCCAGCTCGTGGACGACGCCCGCGGCGTCAGGGTGATCTACACGGGTCGTGGCATGAGCAATCTCGAGGACCTCACGGAGGAGGCTGTGGTGCGCAAGTACGGCGTGCTCCCGAGCCAGTACGCCGACTTCGCCACGATGCGCGGAGACGCCTCCGACGGGCTCCCCGGCGTGGCGGGGGTCGGCGAGAAGACCGCCGCGAACCTCCTCGCCGTGCACGGCGACCTCACTGCGATCCGCGCGGCCGCGGAGGGCGCCGAGGGAATGTCGGCAGGCGTGGCGAAGAAGATCCTCGCCGCCTCCGACTATCTCGACGTCGCCCCCACCGTGGTGCGCGTCGCGACCGCGCTGCCGATCGCCGTGCCGACCGAACCGCTGCGGCCGCTCGACGCCGCCGAGACCGCCGCCGCGGTCGGGGTCGCGGAGCGCTGGAACCTCGGCACGTCGATGGCGCGCGCGCTGGAGGCGCTCAGCCGCACGGCCTGACCACCGCACGGCGCGCCCGCACGTCCCTGGTGCACCTGCAGGACCATGGCACGGATGCACGACCGGATCGCCGGATCCCTCGTGCATCCGTGCCCGGATCCTGCATCCGTGCCAGACGGCGAAGCGCCCCGACCTCAGCCGGCCCAGCGCAGCAGCCGGTCGAGACCCCAGGTCGTCACGATCCGCTCCGCGGGGACTCCGGCGCGCTCGGCGCGCTGGGCGCCGTGGTCCAGCAGCGACAGCTGGCCCGGCGCGTGCGCGTCGGAGTCGATCGAGAACAGGCAGCCGATCTCGAGCGCGAGGGCCAGGAGACCGTCGGGCGGATCCTGCCGCTCCGGACGGGAGTTGATCTCCACCGCCACGCCGTGCTCCGCGCACGCCTCGAAGACCGCCCGCGCGTCGAAGCGGGAGGGCGGCCTCGTGCCCCGCTCCCCCTGCACGAGCCGTCCCGTGACATGCCCGAGCACGCTCACGCGCGG
Source organism: Microbacterium sp. 13-71-7 (assembly GCF_002257455.1). Lineage (GTDB taxonomy): Bacteria > Actinomycetota > Actinomycetes > Actinomycetales > Microbacteriaceae > Microbacterium. The sequence continues at coordinate 8,672 of NZ_NCKN01000091.1, read as the reverse complement.
GTTCGAGACCGCGGCGACCATGCGCCGCGTCATCGGGCCCGGCTCCATGGCCAGCTTGGAATGCACGGACGCGACCACGACGTCCAGCGCGCCGAGCAGCCGGTCATCCTGGTCGAGGCGCCCGTCGTCGAGGATGTCGACCTCGATCCCGGTGAGCATCGTGAGCCCGCCGCCGCTGAGCGCGCGCACCTGCGGCAGCTGCGTGCGCAGCCGCTCCGCCGTGAGGCCGCGCGCCACGCGCAGTCGCGGCGAGTGGTCGGTGATCGCGAGGTACTCGTGGCCCAGGGCGCGGGCGGCATCCGCCATCGCCTCGATCGGGGTCGTCCCGTCCGACCATTCGGTGTGCGCGTGCAGATCGCCGCGCAACCGCGGGCGCAGCTCCGAGGCGATCTCCGGCTCGACCTCGCCGCGCAGCTCGACGAGATAGGACGGCGTCTCCCCTTCGAGCGCCTGCCGGATGACCTCGAACGTCGAGGATCCGATCCCCTTCGCCTGCTGGATCCGGTTCAGATCCGACTTCGCCTCCTCGGGGAGCTCCGCATAGGTCGCCGCCGCGGCACGGAACGCCTTGGCGCGGTACCGCGACGCCCGCTCGCGCTCGAGCAGCCGGGCGATCTCGAGCAGCGCCTCCTGCGGATCCATACCGGTCCCCTCCGCACCGCTCAGACGGCGGCGAGCTCCTTGGACGCCGCGACCCATGCGTCCAGCTTCGCCAGCGCGCGTCCGTCGTCGACCGCGGCCTCGGCGATCGCCAGGGCCGCGCGCAGCCGCTCCACGATCGGCACCTGCGCCTGGGCGGGGTCGTGCGAGAGCTCGTAGGCGACGATGCCGGCCGCGGCGTTCAGCAGCACGATGTCGCGCACGGCGCCGCGCTCGCCCTCCAGCGTGCGGCGCAGCACGCCCGCGTTGTGCTCGGGCGAGCCGCCGATGAGATCGGCGAGCTCCGCGAGGGGGATGCCCAGATCGCGCGGATCCAGGTCGTGCTCGTGGATGTCCCCGCGCGTGACCTCCCAGATGCGGCTGTGGCCCGTGGTCGTGAGCTCGTCCAGTCCGTCGTCTCCGCGGAACACCAGGGCGGTGGCGCCGCGGGTGCGGAACACGCCGGTGATGAGCGGCACGCGGTCCAGCTGGGCGACGCCGACGGCGTTCGCCTCCGCGCGGGCAGGGTTGCAGAGCGGGCCGAGCATGTTGAACACGGTCGGCACACCGAGCTCCGCGCGGACGGCGCCCGCGTTCTTGAAGCCGGGGTGGAAGGCACCGGCCCAGGCGAAGGTGATGCCGGTGCGATCGAGGATCTCCGCCACGGCCTGCGGGTCGAGGGTCAGCTGGAGACCCAGGGCGCCGAGGACGTCCGAGGATCCGGACGACGAGCTCGCCGCGCGATTGCCGTGCTTGACGACGGGGATGCCGGTCGCGCCGATGATGATGGCCGCCGTGGTCGACACGTTCACGGTCCCGATGCGGTCCCCGCCCGTGCCGACGATGTCGAGCACGTCCGAGGACACGGGCAGCGGCACCGCCGCCTCGAGGATCGCATCGCGGAAGCCGACGACCTCGTCGATCGTCTCGCCCTTCGCGCGGAGGCCGATCAGGAATCCGGCGAGTTGCGCCTCGGTCGCCTGCCCGCGCATCACCTGGCGCATCGCCCAGGTCGACTCGTAGACGCTCAGATCACGCCCCGCGAGCAGTGTGGAGAGGATATCGGGCCAGGTCAGAGCTTCCGCCATGCCAGCGATCCTAGCGATGTGATCCAGTCGTGATCCCCGCGATGACGGGTTCCGCCCCGCCCGCAACCACGCGTCTCCCAGGGGATTCGCGGCTGGTTCCGAGGTTGCACCGAGGCGCGGGCGAGCTGAACCGCCGCCCCCGGTGCGACAATCGGCGTCCAGGATCGGCCATAATGGACAGGTGACGACCTCAGCGACGTATGCCCCGGTGGCGAGAACGATCAAGCGCCCCAACCCGGTGGCTGTGGGAACCATTGTCTGGCTCGGCAGTGAAGTGATGTTCTTCGCGGGACTCTTCGCGATCTACTTCACCCTGCGCAGCACCTCTCCGGAGCTCTGGGCATCACGCACAGAGAGCCTGAACGTACCGTTCGCGGCGATCAACACCCTGGTCCTGGTGGCGTCCTCGTTCACCTGCCAGATGGGCGTGTTCGCGGCGGAGCGCATGCAGCCCTACACGTCGGTCAACGACAAGGGCCGCAAGCGCTGGGGCATGGTCCCGTGGTTCTGGCTGACCTTCGCGATGGGCGCGTTCTTCGTGTCCGGCCAGGTGTGGGAGTACTCGCAGCTGGTCGCAGAGGGCATGCCGATCTCGGCCGACTCCTACGCCTCCGCGTTCTACATCACCACCGGCTTCCACGCCCTGCACGTCACCGGTGGCCTGGTCGCGTTCCTGCTGACCCTCGGCCGCGCATTCGCCGTCAAGAACTTCACGCACAAGGAGGCGACGACCGCCATCGTGGTGTCCTACTACTGGCACTTCGTCGACGTCGTCTGGATCGTGCTGTTCTTCGTCATCTATTTCCTCAAGTAAGAAGCGGAGCGGATTCCCGACATGGCACGTGACAAGAAGCGCCGTACCGGCCGCCGCAGCCCCCTGGCTGCCGCGGCGCTGATCGGCGCAGGCCTGATGATCACCGGCGGCGTCTACGCCGGTGCGAGTGCGGCGTTCGCCGCGACCGAGCCGGCGTCCGTCACCGCCGCGGTCTCGACCGAGGACGGGCAGAAGCTGTTCCAGGCGAACTGCGCCACCTGCCACGGCATGAACCTGCAGGGCACCGCCACCGGACCGAGCCTCTACGGCGTCGGCGAGCTCGCGGTCGAGTTCCAGATGTCGACGGGCCGCATGCCGCTGCAGATGCAGGGCCCGCAGGCTCCGCAGAAGCACCCGCAGTTCTCCGAGGAGCAGATCAAGAACGTCGCCGCCTGGGTGCAGTCGGTCGCCCCCGGCCCGACCTACCCCGAGGAGAAGATCCTCGACGGCAAGGGCGACGTCGCGCACGGCGCCGAGCTGTTCCGCATCAACTGCGCCATGTGCCACAACGTGGCCGGCGCCGGCGGTGCGCTGACCGAGGGCAAGTACGCGCCGGGCCTCATGAAGACCAGCGCCCTGCACATGTACGCGGCCATGGTCACCGGCCCGCAGAACATGCCGGTCTTCGGCAACATGAACCTTTCGGCAGAGGACAAGCGCGACATCATCTCCGCCCTGCTGTTCCAGCAGAAGGCGACCCAGGTGGGCGGCATGGATCTCGGATCCCTCGGCCCCGTCTCGGAGGGCTTGTTCATCTGGATCTTCGGCATCGGCGCACTGGTCGCCATCACCGTGTGGATCACGGCGAAGTCCAACTGACGCCGGCATATCGAAGAACGTACGAGGAGAACCATGGCACACGACGACCCGCACGCTCTTGACCGGACCTATCAGGCACCGGTCGGGCTGAGCGTCGACGTCAGCGACCCTGCGCAGAACCCGGGGCTGCCCGCGCACCGCGAGCGCGTCACGGACCAGGACCCGACGGCGATGAAGCACGCCGTCCGCACCGTCTACACGCTCTTCTACCTCTCGCTCGCGGGCAGCATCTGGGCGGTCGCCGCTTACATGCTGTTCCCGATCGAGAGCGGCTCGCTCATCGACGTGCGCTACAACAACCTGTTCATCGGCCTCGGGATCGCCCTCGCCCTGCTCGCGCTCGGCATCGGTGCGATCCACTGGTCGAAGGCCATCATGGCTGACAAGGAGCACATCGAGTACCGCCACCCCACCCGTGGCCGCGACTCGACCCGTGAGGCCGCGATCCAGGCGTTCGCCGACGCGAACGAGGAGTCCGGCTTCGGCCGCCGCGTGATGATCCGCAACTCGCTCATCGCCGCGGTCGTCGCCTCCGTCGTCCCGGGCCTCGCGCTCTTCCGCGGCCTTGCTCCGCACAGCACCGCGGAGAACCCGATCGCGGGCGACCCGGTGCAGCTGCTGAAGCACACCATGTGGGAGAAGGGCATGCGCCTGGCGCACGACCCCGACGGCACTCCGATCCGCGCTGCGGACATCACGATCGGCTCGGCCGTGCACGTGATCCCCGAGCCGCTCAGCAAGGTCGGCCACGAAGATGGCTACCTCGAGGAGAAGGCCAAGGCGATCGTCCTGCTCATGCGTCTGCTCCCCGAGCAGCTCATCGAGGCCGAGGACCGCAAGACCTGGTCCTACGACGGCATCGTCGCCTACTCCAAGGTCTGCACGCACGTCGGCTGCCCCGTCGCACTGTACGAGCAGCAGACCCACCACCTGCTCTGCCCGTGCCACCAGTCGCAGTTCGACGTGACCGAGCACGCCAAGGTCATCTTCGGCCCGGCGGCGCGCCCGCTGCCGCAGCTGCCGATCACCGTCGACGACGAGGGCTACCTCGTCGCGCAGAGCGATTTCCACGAACCCGTCGGTCCGAGCTTCTGGGAGCGTCATTGAGCACCGCAACTGTTACCGAGCAGAAATCCTCGGAGAAGCCCTCGGAGGCGCCGCTGGGCGGCCGATTCGTCGGCGGTCTCTCCAACTACATCGATGAGCGGACGAGCCTCTCCGGCTTCGTCAAGGAGCTCGGCCGCAAGATCTTCCCCGATCACTGGTCGTTCATGCTCGGCGAGATCGCGCTGTGGAGCTTCGTCGTCGTGCTGCTCTCCGGCACGTTCCTGACGTTCTTCTTCCAGGCGTCGATGGTGCCCACCCACTACGCCGGCGCCTACGCGCCGATGCGCGGTGTGGAGATGTCCGCGGCGCTCGACTCGACCCTGCGCATCTCGTTCGACCTGCGCGGCGGGCTCCTCGTCCGTCAGATCCACCACTGGGCCGCGCTCACGTTCGTCGCCGGCATCGGCGTGCACATGCTGCGCGTGTTCTTCACGGGTGCGTTCCGCAAGCCGCGCGAGCTGAACTGGGTGATCGGCTTCGTGCTGTTCGTCCTCGCGATGGCAGAGGGCTTCACCGGCTACTCGCTCCCCGACGACCTGCTCTCGGGCAACGGCCTTCGGATCATCGACGGCATGATCAAGGGCCTCCCCCTGATCGGCACCTGGACCTCGTTCATGCTGTTCGGCGGCGAGTTCCCCGGCGACCAGATCGTCGGACGCCTGTACACGCTGCACATCCTGATCCTGCCGCTCCTGGTGATCGGGCTGGTCGTGCTGCACCTCATGCTGATGGTGATCAACAAGCACACGCAGTTCGCCGGCCCCGGCCGCACGGACGAGAACGTCGTGGGCTACCCGATGATGCCGATCTACATGTCGAAGATGGGCGGCTTCCTGTTCATCACGTTCGGTGTGATCGTCCTGATCGCCTCGCTGTTCCAGATCAACCCGATCTGGAACTACGGCCCGTACGACCCGTCCCCCGTGTCCGCGGGAACGCAGCCGGACTGGTACATCGGCTTCGCCGACGGCGCTCTGCGTCTGGCGCCGTCGAACCTCGACGTCGTGTTCCTCGACCACACCTGGTCGTTCGGGATCATCATCCCGGTGCTGGTGCTGGGCCTGTTCATCGTCCTGGTCGCCATCTACCCCTTCATCGAGGCGTGGCTGACCGGCGACAAGCGCGAGCACCACATCGCACAGCGTCCGCGCACCTCCGCGACCCGCACCGCGATCGGCGTCGCCGGCGTGATCTTCTACGCGACGCTGTGGGCGGCCGCATCGTCCGACCTGATCGCGACGCACTTCTCGCTCACGATGGAGGGCGTGATCCACACGCTCCAGGCGCTGCTGTTCATCGGCCCGGTCCTCAGCTACTTCGTCACGAAGCGCATCTGCATCGCCCTGCAGAAGAAGGACCGCGAGATCGTGCTGCACGGCTACGAGTCCGGTCGCATCGTCCGCCTTCCCGGCGGCGAGTACATCGAGGTCCACAAGCCGGTCGACGTGTACGACCGCTGGAAGCTCATCGACACCGAGGTGTACGAGCCGCTCGTGGTCCGTCCGAACGCCAAGGGCCGCATCCCGTGGACGCAGAACCTGCGCTCCTCCATGTCGCGCTGGTTCTTCGAGGACCGCCTCTCCCCGCTCACGCAGGCTGAGATCACCGCGGCGGATGCGCACCAGCGTCACACGCTGCACGACACGAACGAGTCCGCGCACGAGGAGATCGTGGCGTCGCACACCCGTGCCGGCGTGAGCGAGGACGAGATCGTGCCCGCCGACAACTCGCGTGTCAGCGAGACCCCGAACACGCCGAGCTCTGCGCTCGCGCCGGAGTCGCTGCCCGCGAAGGAGAGCGGCGAGTAGTCCGCTCCCCCGTTTCGTTCGAAGGCCCCGTCAGCTGACGGGGCCTTCGTCGTTCGCACCCTGCGCGCCGGAGTAGCCTGGCTGCATGATCTCCGCCGTGGACCACTTCACCGCCAAGCTCGCCCACGAGACCGATGCGAGCGATGTGCACGCCGCCCGGAAGGCCGGTCAGCAGATCGCGGTCGTCGACGTCCGCAGCGACGAGGCGTGGGCTCAGGGGCGGATCGTCGACGCGATCCACATGCACTACAGCGAGATCGCCGCCAGGGCGCCGCAGGAGATCGCCCAGGGCACGCCCGTGGTCGTCTACTGCTGGAGCCCCGGATGCAACGCCGGCGACAAGGGCGCCCTCGAGTTCGCCAAGCTCGGCTATGACGTGAAGCTCATGATCGGCGGCTTCGAGTACTGGGCCCGCGAGGGCTACCCCGTCGAGGACGCCGACGGCGTGCATCGCCGTCCGGTCGATCCCCTCACCGGCGTCCCTCGCGTCCGCACCCGCGCCTGAGATCGAGGACGCCCTCCCCCGCTCCTCTTCACGGCGACACGGTCACCGAGAGCTCGACGGAGTCATCGTCCGCGCTCCGGCCGATGACCGTCTGCCGCACCTCGACGTCGCCGAGCCCGGATCCGCGTTCCGCGATCGCGTCGAAGAGTCCGACCACGGCGGGATGGAGCGTTCCCGCGGGGAACCGCTCGTCGTCGGCGGGACGCCACGTGACAACGAGTTCCGTCCGGGCGGGGAGCACAGCGGAGAAGCTCTCGGGCCCACGTATCTCCTCGGGCACGTCAGCCGAAGTCGCCCAGCAGCACGCCACTTCGACAGCCCCTCGATCGCCCGCACCCAATGCCGTCCAGAACCGGCCGCTGGGCTCGATGTCCGCGGCGTGGAGTCGCGCGAACAATGCACCGAGCACCTCGTTCGCATCATCGTCCGAGAGGCCGTCGGCATCGTCGACGGCGACGCTGATGGCTTGTCCCACAAAGTGCTGAGCCGGCATCCTCCGCTCGGCGACGACGATCGGCGTGGCGAGCGCACGTAGCAGACCTGTCGCGTCGAGGTACGCGCGGTCCTCTTTCTCGCGCTGCGCAAGAACGCGGATCCGATGACACTCGAGCACCCGCTCGGCGCTCGCGCCTGCGCCCATTATAGAAACTGCGGGCAACGGTACGCCGGCGTCCCTGAGAGCGCGGATCGTCACGCCGGCCCGCACCTGCCCCTCCGAGTAGAGCCGATACTCGGAGCGCACATCGATGTCGGCGGGGGCGAGCACGCCGGTTTCGTCGTAGTGACGTAGCGCCTTGACGCTCAGTCCGGTCAGTCCTGCGAACTCGCCGATCTTCAACATGACTCCAGCATCCCGTCTCCTGTAACAGGAGGGTCAACCAGAACCTTGGCGGCCTCCCCGAAGAACGGCGACGAGGATCCCACGAGGACAAAGGACGAGGCCCCCGGAGCAAGAGCTCCAGGGGCCTCGTGAAGAAGGACTCAGCGGGCGAAGTGACCGCGGTAGTACTCGTAGACCCAGCCGACGATCGCGACCACGAAGATGGCCAGCGCGACCGGGAAGAGGAACACTCCCACGGCTAGTGCGATCATCCCGACGGCAGCCGCACCGGCGAGCACGATCGGCCACCACGACCACGGGCTGAACTCGCCGAGCTCGGGGTCGCCGTCGTCGATGTCGCTCGTGAGGATGTCCTCGGGGAGCGAGCCGCCCTGGGCCTTGTGCGTACGGCCGAGGTAGAACGCGATCATCGCGCCCATGAACGCGGCGAAGAACAGGGCGACGGTGCCGACCCACTCGATCGCCCTCACGGGCGGCTCACCGGCGTGCGCGACCAGGTTCCAGACCGTGTAGGTCACGCCGACGAAGGCGAAGAAGACGGTGAGGATCCACCAGAGAACGATGTTGTCGCGCATGGGTCAGTGGGCCTTTCCGCCGGCGGCCGCGGCAACCGGCTGCTCTGCGGCCTCCGGGTGGTTGAGGTCGAATGCCGGACGCTCGCTGCGGATCCGCGGGATCGACGTGAAGTTGTGACGCGGCGGCGGGCAGGACGTCGCCCACTCGAGCGAAGCGCCGTAGCCCCACGGGTCGTTCACGGTCACCTTGGGCGCCTTGCGCGCGGTCAGCCACACGTTCAGGAAGAACGGCAGCATCGACGCGCCGAGGATGATGGCGCCGATCGTCGAGACCTGGTTCTCCCAGGTCCAGTTGTCGTATGCCGAGTAGTCGGCGTAACGACGCGGCATGCCGTCGACGCCCAGCCAGTGCTGGATGAGGAACGTCATGTGGAAGCCGATGAACAGCATCCAGAAGTGCACGTAGCCGAGGCGCTCGTTGAGCATGCGGCCGGTCCACTTCGGCCACCAGTAGTAGACCGCGGCGATCAGCGCCA
>NZ_NCKN01000090.1 GCF_002257455.1 Microbacterium sp. 13-71-7 | reverse complement strand
GCCACGACCAACCCCCGGGACTTCTCCGGGACGCTCAAGGAGGCGATCGTCGGCGCCGACGTGTTCATCGGCGTGAGCGCCCCGCACGTGCTCGACGAGCACGACATCGCGGCCATGGCCGACGACGCGATCGTGTTCGCGATGGCGAACCCGACCCCCGAGGTCGACCCGATCGTCGCGTCCAAGCATGCGGCCGTCGTCGCGACGGGACGCAGCGACTTCCCGAACCAGATCAACAACGTGCTCGCGTTCCCCGGCTTCTTCCGGGGCCTCCTCGACGCGGGCGTGTCGGACATCACGCCGCCTATGCTGGTCGCAGCCGCGCAGGCGATCGCGGAGCGCGTCGGCGATGACGAGCTCAACGCGAGCTTCATCATCCCGAGCGTGTTCGACCCGCTCGTGGCCGGCGCCGTCGCCGAGGCGATCGTGCGCGTCGTCGAGTCCTCGAAGGAGTGAGCCGGATGGCCGCAAGCACCCTGGGCGAAGCCGACCTCGCCGACATCGACGCCCGTCTCGCCGGCACCGACACGCTGCTGTCGACCGAGTACCCGGGCGACGACGGATCCCGTCAGCCCGTGCACACCCTGTACGTGCCCGCCGACCGGTTCCGGCTCGACCTCCCCGCCCGCTCCGGTCAGGCGGCGGCCGAGGCCGTCGCCGAGTTCGGCGGAACCGTGGCGCTCGCCGAGGCCATCGGCCTCGGCGCCCTCGCCGCGGAGCTCGCGCCCCTCGTGGACGCGAAGCTCGAGCGCGAGCCCATCGAGGACCTGCGCCTGGACTTCGAGGACGGCTACGGCGCCCGGCCCGACGAGGAGGAGGACGCGGATGCGGTCCTCGCCGCCGAGCGGGTCGCCGCGGCCGTCGCCGCAGGCGTCGCGCCTCCCTTCATCGGGATCAGGTTCAAGTGCTTCGAGGCGCCCACGCGCCGCCGCGGGATCCGCACGCTCGACCTGTTCCTCTCCACCCTCGTCGCGAACGGCCCGCTGCCGGACGGCCTCGTGCTGACGCTGCCCAAGGTCACCACGGTCGCGCAGGTCGAGGCCATGGTCTCGCTCTGCGAGCACTTCGAGGAGCGCCTCGGACTGCCCTCGGGCCGGCTCCGCTTCGAGGTGCAGATGGAGACGCCGCAGCTCATCGTCGCCGCGGACGGATCCGTCCCCGTCGCGACCCTGCTGCACCGCGCCGACGGCCGTGTGTCCGCCCTGCACTACGGCACCTACGACTACAGCGCCTCGCTGCAGATCGCGGCGGCATACCAGTCCATGGAGCACCCCGCGGCCGACTTCGCCAAGCAGGTCATGCAGGTGGCGGTCGCCGAGACAGGTGTGCGGATCTCGGACGGATCCACCAACGTGATCCCGGTCGGGGATCCGGATCACGTGATCGAGGCCTGGAAGCTGCACGCCCGTCTGGTGCGGCGCTCGCTCGAGCGCGGCTACTACCAGGGCTGGGACCTGCACGCCGCGCAGCTGCCCACCCGGTACCTCGCGACCTACGCGTTCTACCGCGAGGGCTTCGCCGCGGCCGCCCGACGCCTGGACAACTACCTGCACGGCGGCGACGCCGCGATCATGGACGAGCCGGCGACGGCCAGGGCCCTGGCGCGCTTCGTCGTGCGCGGCCAGGAGTGCGGGGCGCTCACGGCCGAAGAGGTCCGCGCCGCGACCGGATCAGAGCCGGCGGAACTCGTCCGCCTCGCCCACCCGAAGCTCGACACCAAGGAGGCCGTCTCTTGAGCACCCGCACCTACTACACCCCGGCCGGCGGCCTGCCCCCGCAGTCCGACCTGCTCACCGACCGCGCGGTCGTCAAGCTCGCCTACTCGTTCATCCCGAAGGGCGTGCTGCGCGACATCGTCACCTCCACGCTCCCCGGGTTCACGGACACCCGCGCCTGGATCCTCGCCCGGCCGACGCCGAGCTCGGCGCAGACGTTCTCGCAGCTCATCGTCGAGATCGCGCCCGGCGGCGGCGCCGCGAGGCCCGAGGCCGAGGCGGGCGTCGAGAGCGTGCTGTTCGTCACCGCCGGCGAGCTCACCCTCACGCTCGAGGGGGAGCGGCACGTGCTCGAGGCGGGCGGCTACGCGTTCATCACGCCGAACGCGCAGTGGTCGCTCGCGAACGAGGGTTCAGGGATCACCAGCTTCCACTGGATCCGCAAGGCCTACGAGTACCTCGACGGCGTCGACGCACCCGCGTCGTTCGTCACGAGCGACAACGACATCGAGCCGGTCTCGATGCCCGACACCGACGATGTGTGGGCGACCACCCGGTTCTCCGACGCGAGCGACATCGCGCACGACATGCAGGTCAACATCGTCACCTTCAAGCCGGGCGGATCCATCCCGTTCGCGGAGACCCACATCATGGAGCACGGCCTGTTCGTGCTGCAGGGCAAGGCCGTCTACCGTCTCAACGACGACTGGGTCGAGTGCGAGGCCGGCGACTACATGCTCCTGCGGGCCTTCTGCCCGCAGGCCTGTTACGCGGGCGGTCCGGAGGACTTCCGGTACCTGCTCTACAAGGACATGAACCGCCAGATCAGGCTGACCTGACGCCAGCTCATCGACGAACGCCGCTCCCGGTGGGGCGGCGTTCGTCGTTCCGGCCGCCATCCTCCGGGGCCGTTGAGCGACACTTCGACTCGCTCCGCTCGCTCAATGCGGGTCTTCGCGAGACGAAAAGCCGCACCCGCGCGAGGGCACCGCGTTTCGTCTCGGTCGCCTGCGGCGTCCTTGCTCAACGACTCCAGGGGGATCCGAATCCGGCCCGCTGCCCTCGTGGTCCTGCTCGGAGCGCCGATGGTCGGTGCCTGGTGCGTCGGGTGCACGGCCTGCTGTCGAGTGCACCGGAGGTCCGCGTCGTTATGCCGTGCGCTCGGCGGGTTCCGGTGCGCTCGGCGGGAACTGCGCAGCCCGATCCCGGATCCGACCCGTTGACATCTCGCCGCCTCTAAGCCTAAACTTTCATCAATCAAGATTTTCTTTCCATAATTCGGAAAGAAGCCGAGACTCAATCAAGGACGATCTCATGAGCTACACCGTCAACGCCTCGATCCTGCTGACCGAGCTGCCGATCCTGGAGCGCCCGGCCGCCGCGAAGGCCGCCGGGTTCGACGCCGTGGAGTACTGGTGGCCGTTCTCGGTCGCCGTGCCCGCGCAGGACGAGGTGGACGCGTTCGTGGCCGCGATCCAGGACGCCGGCGTGCAGCTCACCGGACTGAACTTCTTCGCCGGCGACATGCCGGGCGGCGACCGCGGCCTGGTGTCGTGGGTGGGCCGCGAGGACGAGTTCGCGGCGAACATCGACGTCGTCGTCGAGATCGGCCGCAGGCTCGGCACCCAGGCCTTCAACGCCCTGTACGGCAACCGTCTGGACGGCGTCGACCCGCAGGCGCAGGACGACCTGGCCGTGAAGAACCTCGCCGCGGCGGGCCGCGCGGTCGCCGAGCTCGGCGGCATCGTCCTGCTCGAGCCGGTCTCGGGCATGGAGACCTACCCGCTGAAGACCGCGGCCGACGCGCTCGCGATCATCGCGCGGGTGAAGGACGAGGAGGGCGTGGACAACATCCGCCTCCTCGCCGACTTCTACCACCTCGCGGTCAACGGCGACGACGTGCCTGCCGTGATCGCAGAGCACGCCGCCGAGTTCGGCCACATCCAGATCGCCGACGCCCCCGGCCGCGGCGAGCCCGGCACCGGCGAGCTGCCGCTCGAGCAGTGGATCGCCGACGCGCAGGCCGGCGGCTACGCCGGCGTCATCGGCCTCGAGTACAAGGCCACCCAGGCGGATCCCTTCGCCTGGACCACCACCGCGGCCACCCAGGCCTGACCCCACCGCACTTTCCGCGAAGGAGCGAAGACATGACCCGCATCGCATTCATCGGCCTCGGCATCATGGGCCTGCCCATGGCGAAGAACCTCGTCGCCGCCGGCTACGACGTCGTCGGCTACAACCGCAGCCAGGAGGCGATCGACAAGCTCGTCGCCGCCGGAGGCGCCGGGGCCACCGGCATCGCCGACGCCGTGAAGGACGCCGACGTCGTCATCACGATGGTCCCGGACTCCCCGGACGTCGCGGGCGTCGTGCAGGGCCCGGACGGGGTCTTCGCCCACGCCAAGGCCGGCGCGCTCTGGATCGACAACTCCTCGATCCGCCCTGATGTCGCCAAGGAGCTCGCCGAGGAGGCCGTCGCCGCAGGGCTCGGCGTCGTCGACGCCCCGGTGTCCGGCGGCGAGCAGGGCGCGATCGACGCGGTCCTCTCGATCATGGTCGGCGGATCCGCGGAGGACTTCGCCGCGGCGGAGCCGGTGCTGAACGCGATCGGCAAGACCATCGTCCACGTCGGCCCCGCGGGCGCCGGTCAGACGGTCAAGGCCGCGAATCAGCTCATCGTCGCCGTCAACATCCAGGCGCTCGCCGAGGCCGTCACGTTCCTTGAGGCGTTCGGCGTCGACACCGACGCGGCGCTGACCGTTCTCGGCGGAGGACTCGCCGGATCCAAGGTCCTCGACCAGAAGGGCCAGAAGATGCTGAACCGCGACTTCGCGCCCGGCTTCCGCCTCGCCCTCCACAACAAGGATCTGGGCATCGTCACCTCGGCCGCCCGCTCGGTCGGGGTCACCGTCCCGCTCGGCTCGGCCGTCGCGCAGCTCGTGAACGCCCTCGTCGCCCGCGGCGACGGAGGCCTCGACCACTCGGGCCTGTTCAAGCTCACCACCGAGCTCTCCGGCCGCGACTGACCCCTCACTTCTTCGGGGTCGCAGCGTCCTTCGTCTCGCTTCGCTCGCTCAGGAACCGATCCCTCTCCGGTCCCTGAGCGAGGAGCGAAGCGACGAGACGAAGGGCGCTCAACGACCCCCTCATCAGACCTAAGGAAACTCCCATGACCCGCATGCGTGCCGTCGACGCGATCGTCCAGATCCTCATCAAGGAAGGCGCGGACGAGGCGTTCGGCCTCCCCGGGGCCGCCATCAACCCCCTCTACTCCGCGATGCGCGCCCACGGCGGCATCCGGCACACCCTCGCCCGTCACGTCGAGGGAGCGAGCCACATGGCCGACGGCTACAGCCGCACCGGCGACGGCCGCATCGGCGTGTGCCTCGGCACCTCCGGCCCCGCCGGGACCGACATGATCACGGGCCTCTACGCCGCGATCGCCGACTCCATCCCGATGCTCTGCATCACGGGCCAGGCGCCCGTCGCGAAGCTCGACAAGGAGGACTTCCAGGCCGTCGACATCGCCTCGATCGCGAAGCCGGTCACGAAGTTCGCCAAGACCGTCCTCGAGGGCGCGCAGGTGCCCGGCGTCTTCCAGAGCGCGTTCCAGATCATGCGCTCCGGCCGTCCCGGCCCGGTGCTGATCGACCTGCCGTTCGACGTGCAGATGACCGAGATCGAGTTCGACATCGACACCTACGAGCCGCTTCCGGTGGCGAAGCCGGTCGCGACCCGCGCGCAGGCGGAGAAGGTGCTCGACCTGCTCATCGCCTCGAAGCACCCCGCGATCATCGCCGGCGGCGGCATCGTGAACTCCGGCGCCTCGGCCCAGCTCGTCGAACTCGCCGAGACCCTCGGCGTGCCCGTGTTCCCGACCCTCATGGGCTGGGGCGTGCTGCCCGACGACCACCCGCTGGCCGCCGGCCTGGTCGGGATCCAGACCTCGCAGCGCTACGGCAACGCGAGCTTCCTGGAGAGCGACTTCGTGCTGGGCATCGGCAACCGCTGGGCCAACCGTCACACCGGCGGGCTCGACACGTACCGCAAGGGCCGCACGTTCGTGCACGTCGACATCGAGCCCACCCAGATCGGCCGCGTCTTCGCGCCCGACTACGGCGTGGTCTCCGACGCGGGAGCGTTCATCGACGCCCTGCTCGAGGCGGCGCGCGAGCGCGTCGCCGAGCTGCCGGACTACCACGGCTGGGCCGAGGAGTGCCGTCACCGCAAGGCGACGCTGCAGCGCAAGACGAACTTCGACGACGTGCCCATGAAGCCGCACCGCGTGTACCAGGAGATGCTGTCGGCGTTCGACCGCGACACCACGTTCGTCACCACGATCGGCCTGTCGCAGATCGCCGGCGCGCAGCTGCTGCACGTGTACGGTCCGCGCAAGTGGATCAACGCAGGCCAGGCAGGGCCCCTGGGCTGGACCGGTCCCGCCGCCCTCGGCGTCGTGCGCGGCAAGCCGGGCGAGCAGGTCGTCGCGCTCTCGGGCGACTACGACTTCCAGTTCATGATCGAGGAGCTCGCCGTGGGCGCGCAGCACAAGCTGCCGTACATCCACGTCGTGGTGAACAACAGCTACCTGGGCCTGATCCGTCAGTCGCAGCGCGGGTTCGAGATGGACTACGAGGTGTCGCTCGCGTTCGACAACGTGAACACCCCGCAGGACTCGTCCAGCATCGCCACGGGCTACGGCGTGGACCACGTCAAGGTGGCGGAGGGCCTGGGCGCCAAGGCCCTGCGCGTCGAGCGTCCGGAGGATCTCGCCGCGGGCTTCGCCGAGGCGCAGCGCCTGCGCGACGAGTTCCAGGTGCCGGTGGTCGTCGAGGTCATCCTCGAGCGCGTGACCAACATCGCGATGGGCGCGGATCTCGACACCATGAACGAGTTCGAGGACCTCGCGACGTCGCCTGCCGATGCCCCCGAGGCGATCTACGCGCTGCTCGACTGAGCCGCATCCTCCGGCCCGTAGCATTCACACCATGCGCATCCTGATCGCCTCGGACAAGTTCAAGGGCTCCGCCACGGGGCCCGCGGTCGCCGCCGCTCTCGCGGAGGGGATCTCCCAGGCCGCGCCGGGGACCGTCATCGACGCGGTCCCCGTCGCGGACGGCGGGGAGGGCACGGTCGACGCCGCCCTCGCCGCCGGGTTCGAGGCGGTCAGTGCGACGGTGACGGGGCCCGCGGGCCTGCCGGTCGAGGCGCGCTTCGGCGTGCGGGGCGGTCAGGCCATCATCGAGATGGCCGCGGCGAGCGGGCTCGACCTGCTGCCCGGCGGCGTCAAGGACGCGCTCGGCGCCACAAGCCGCGGGACCGGAGAGCTCATCGCCGCGGCCCTCGACCGCGGTGCGACCAGCATCGTCCTCGGCATCGGCGGCAGCGCCAACTCCGACGGCGGCGCGGGCATGCTGCAGGCGCTCGGCGTCTCGCTGCGTGACGCCGACGGACAGGAGCTGCCGGGCGGCGGCGGGGCGCTCGCGCGCATCGCCGCGGTGGACGTGTCGGAGCTGGATCCGCGCCTCGCGGCGGCCGAGATCGTGCTCGCGAGCGACGTCGACAACCCGCTCCTCGGAGAGCGGGGCGCGCCCGCCGTGTTCGGCCCGCAGAAGGGTGCGAGTCCGGAGGACGTGGCCGTGCTCGACGCCGCCCTGGCCCGCTTCGCGGCGCTGCTGGAGCAGCAGCCCGGCATCCGCGCGGCCACCGACCTGCCAGGAGCGGGCGGCGCCGGAGGGGTGGGCTATGCCGCGCTCGCCGCGCTCGGTGCTCGGCGGGAGCCCGGGGTCGAGGTCGTGCAACGTCTCACCGGTCTCGCCGAGGCCCTCGGCTCCGGCGACGCCAAGGCCGACCTCGTCATCACCGGCGAAGGCAGCCTCGACGATCAGAGCCTGGGCGGCAAGACCCCGCTCGGCGTCGCCGCGGCCGCGCGCGCGGCGGGCATCCCCGTCATCGCCGTGTGCGGACGCTCCACGCTGAGCCCGGAGGCGGCGCAGGCGGCCGGCTTCGCGCGCGTCTACGCGCTCAGCGAGCTGGAGCCGGACCCTGCCCGCAGCATGGCCGAGGCCGTCTCCCTGCTCACCGAGGTGGGCCGCCGCATCGGTGCCGAGGTGAGCGAACTCGTGCCGCAGGGGCTGAGCCGCCATGGCCGTTGAGCGAGGACGCCCGTAGGGCGACCGAGACGAGACGTCGCACGCTCTCGGGTTCCCCAGGCGTCGTCTCGCTCGCTCAGCGATCCTCGTGCTCCGGATCCGGAGCACAATGAAACCGACCACGCACGACCGGCGCTCGCCGGAGGAAAGGATCCGCACGACATGTCGCAGGATCAGCACGACCCCGCAGGCTCGCACTATGACCTCGTCATCCGCGGCGAGCGGGTGCTCACCAGCTCCGGGATCCGTCCCCGTGAGGTCGGCGTGCGCGACGGCGTCATCATCGCGATGGAACCGCTCGGCAATGGCCTCCAGGCGGACGAGATCATCGAGCTCGCCGACGACGAGACCCTGATCCCCGGCCTCGTCGACACTCATGTGCACGTCAACGAGCCCGGCCGCACGGAGTGGGAGGGCTTCTCCTCGGCCACCAAGGCCGCCGCGGCCGGCGGTGTGACCACGATCCTGGACATGCCGCTGAACAGCATCCCGCCGACGATCGACGTGGAGGCGCTCGACATCAAGCGCGATGTGGCCCGCGATCAGGTGCACGTCGACGTGGGCTTCTGGGGCGGCGCCGTTCCGGGCAACGTCGACAAGCTGCGCGGACTGCACGACGCCGGCGCCTTCGGGTTCAAGTGCTTCCTGCTGCACAGCGGGGTCGACGAGTTCCCGCCGCTGGATCCGGACGAGCTCGAGGCCGACATGCGCGAGCTCGCGACCTTCGACTCGGTCATGATCGTGCACGCCGAGGACTCCCGGGCGATCGACCGCGCGCCCAAGCCCGATGGCGACGACTACGCCAAGTTCCTCGCCTCTCGCCCCCGCGGCGCGGAGAACCTCGCGATCGCCGAGGTCATCGAGCGCGCCCGCTGGACCGGCGCCCGCGCGCACATCCTGCACCTCTCCTCCTCGGACGCGCTGCCCATGCTGCGCTCCGCCAAGCACGATGGGATCCGCCTCACGGTCGAGACCTGCCCGCACTACCTCACGCTCACGGCGGAGGAGATCCCCCTCGGCGCGACCGCGTTCAAGTGCTGCCCGCCGATCCGCGAGGCGGGCAACCGCGAGCTGCTCTGGCAGGGCCTGGAGGACGGCACGATCGACTTCATCGTGTCCGACCACTCGCCCTCGACGCTCGACCTCAAGGACCTGGAGAACGGCGACTTCGCCGTGGCGTGGGGCGGCGTCGCCTCGCTGCAGCTCGGCCTGTCGCTGATCTGGACCGAGGCGCGTCAGCGCGGCCTGTCCCTGGAGACCGTGATCTCGTGGATGAGCGAGAAGCCGGCGCAGTTCGCCGGTCTCACCGGCAAGGGCCGGATCGCGCCCGGCTACGACGCGGACTTCTCGGTCTTCGCGGCCGACGACGCCTACATCGTGGACGTGACGAAGCTGCATCACAAGAACCCGCTCACGCCGTACAACGGCAAGGCGCTCGCCGGCCGGGTGCGTCGGACGTACCTGCACGGCGAGGAGATCGACTTCACGACCCCGCGCGGCCGCCTGCTCCGCCGCGGCATGGCCGAGGTCGGCTGACCCCCTCCCCACTCCTCTCCTTCCGAGTCGTCCCCGCCAGCGGAGCCCAGAGCGTCCGCTGAGGGGGACGACTCGGAGGTAGGGAGCCCAAAACTCGTCGGCGGTGTGTGACAACGGAGTCGCCATCGTCGACGTCTTCGTCGTGCCCCGAGCGCGTTCCCGCCGTCGCGGTCGGATCGTGCCCGCTCTTGTCCTCGCGCGCCGGATCCGGTAAACTTGAGTCCAATCAACTCAACTTTGAAGGGCCGGACGGTTCCGACTCTTCCGCCACAGACGCAAGGAGAACCCAGGAGGACGAATGGCCACCCCTCAGACGGCACAGCAGGACGAGCAGCAGTCGGCGCTCGAGCAGTTCGGCATCAACCTCACCGATCGTGCCCGGCAGGGCAAGCTCGACCCGGTGATCGGTCGCGACGCGGAGATCCGCCGCGTGAGCCAGGTGCTCACCCGGCGCACCAAGAACAACCCCGTGCTGATCGGCGAGCCCGGCGTCGGCAAGACGGCCGTCGTCGAGGGGCTCGCGCAGCGCATCGTCGCCGGAGACGTGGCCGAGTCGCTCAAGGACAAGGAGCTCGTGTCGCTGGACATCTCCGCCCTCGTGGCAGGGGCCATGTACCGCGGTCAGTTCGAGGAGCGCCTGAAGAGCGTGCTCAAGGAGATCACCGAGTCCGACGGCCGCGTCATCACCTTCATCGACGAGCTGCACGTGCTCATGGGCGCCGGTGGGGGAGAGGGATCCGTCGCCGCCTCCAACATGCTCAAGCCCATGCTCGCCCGCGGTGAGCTGCGCCTCATCGGCGCCACCACGCTCAACGAGTACCGGGAGTTCATCGAGAAGGATGCGGCGCTCGAGCGCCGGTTCCAGCAGGTCTACGTCGGCGAGCCCTCGGTCGAGGACACGATCGCGATCCTGCGCGGCCTCAAGGGGCGCTACGAGGCGCACCACGGCGTGACCATCAGCGACTCCGCGCTGGTTGCGGCCGCCTCGCTGTCCAACCGCTACCTGCCGAGCCGTCAGCTGCCGGACAAGGCCATCGACCTCATCGACGAGGCCATGAGCCGGCTCAAGATGGAGATCGACTCCAGCCCCGTCGAGATCGACCAGCTCAAGAGGTCGGTCGACCGGATGCGGCTCGAGGAGCTGGCGCTGAAGAAGGAGAAGGACGCGGCCTCGAAGGAGCGCCTCGCGAAGCTCCGCGAGCAGATGGGCGAGGCCGAGGCCGAGCTCAAGGGCCTCGAGGCCCGCTGGGAGCGCGAGCGCAGCGGCCTGAACCGGGTCGGCGACCTCAAGAAGCGCCTCGACGAGGCGATCACCGAGCGCGACCGCGCCCTGCGCGACGCCGACTACACGAAGGCGTCGAAGCTCGAGTACGAGACGATCAAGCAGTTGCAGGCGCAGCTCGCCGACGCCGAACGGCAGGCGGACGCGCAGAGCGACGAGCCCCGCATGGTGAACGAGCAGGTGACCGACGAGGACATCGCGGGCGTGATCGCGGCCTGGACCGGGATCCCCGTGGGCCGGCTGCTGCAGGGCGAGAGCGAGAAGCTGCTGCACCTGGAGCGCGAGCTGGGCCGGCGTCTGATCGGGCAGAAGGAGGCGGTCGCGGCCGTCTCCGATGCGGTGCGCCGCTCGCGCGCCGGCATCAGCGACCCGGGCCGGCCGACCGGATCCTTCCTCTTCGTCGGCCCCACGGGGGTCGGCAAGACCGAGCTCGCCAAGGCGCTCGCCGAGTTCCTCTTCGATGACGAGCACGCCATGGTGCGCATCGACATGTCGGAGTACGGCGAGAAGCACTCGGTCTCGCGGCTCGTCGGCGCCCCTCCCGGCTACGTCGGCTACGAGCAGGGCGGGCAGCTCACCGAGGCCGTGCGGCGGCGCCCCTACAGCGTCGTCCTGCTGGACGAGGTCGAGAAGGCCCACCCCGAGGTGTTCGACGTGCTGCTCCAGGTCATGGACGACGGCCGCCTCACCGACGGCCAGGGCAGGACGGTCGACTTCTCGAACGTCATCCTCATCCTGACGAGCAACATCGGATCCCCGATCCTGATCGACCCGACGCTCTCGCCCGACGAGAAGCGCGACGCCGTGATGGCCCTCGTGCGCCAGGCGTTCAAGCCCGAGTTCATCAACCGGCTCGACGACATCGTGATGTTCCAGGCCCTCACCGAGGACGACCTGGCGCAGATCGTGGAGCTCACGATCGACCAGCTGCAGCGCCGTCTCGCCGATCGGCGGCTGACGCTGGCCGTCACGCCCGATGCGCGCGCCTGGCTCTCCGAGCGGGGCTACGACCCGGTGTTCGGCGCCAGGCCGCTGCGCCGCCTCATCCAGAACGAGGTGCAGAACCGGCTGGCGTCGGCGCTGCTGTCGGGTCGGGTGCACGACGGCGACATCGTGCGCGTGGATGTCGCGGCGGACGGATCCTCGCTCGTGCTCACGAGCGAGGGGCCGGCCGTCCCGGCGAGTCCTCGGGCCGACGCGGACGATGTGATCAAGGCCGAGCTGCTCGACGAGTGACGTGGCGGCAGGCGAGGAAAGGCCCCGGATCTTCCTGATCCGGGGCCTTTTCCGTGCCGAAGGGTCAACCTCGGGGGAAGTCACTATATCCACATCATGGAAAGAGCACTCCGAGATTCGGAAAAAGTTCTTGACTCTGGATCTGCCCGTGGTTAGCCTGAGGGGGTCTCCAGAGCTGGAGACGCACCAGGACTAACAGCACCTCCGCCCGCACGCGAGGCGGAACGCGCGACTCGCCGTCGAACCGCCCGCACGGGGCGTTGCGGACGGCCGCCGCCTCGCTCACCTGGTGCTCTGCCCCCGACGAAGAGGTCGAATTGACTACCAAGCAGAAGAAGGAGTTCGTCCGCCCCGAGGACGAGCGCCTGCCGATCGGCGCGACCATCGGCTACGGCATCCAGCACGTGCTCACGATGTACGGCGGCATCATCGCCCCGCCGCTCATCATCGGGCAGATCGCGGGGCTCAAGCCGGCCGAGATCGGCGTGCTCATCGCCGCGTGCCTGTTCATGGGCGGTCTCGCCACGATCCTGCAGACCGTCGGGGTCCCGTTCTTCGGATCTCAGCTCCCGCTCGTGCAGGGCGTCTCGTTCGCGGGCGTCGCCACCATGGGTGCGATCGTGACGAGCGGCGGCGGACTGCCCGCGGTCTTCGGATCCGTGATCGCCGCCTCGGTGATCGGTCTGCTCATCGCCCCGGTGTTCGCGACCGTGATCCGGTTCTTCCCCCCGGTCGTGACCGGCACCGTGATCACCACGATCGGTCTCAGCCTCCTGCCCGTCGCGGCCGGCTGGATCGTCGGCACCGGTGAGGGCGGGGCCGCGAAGGGTGCGCCCGCCGACAATCTGATGCTCGCGGGGATCACGCTCGTGATCGTCCTGATCCTCAGCAAGATCCCGGTGGGCGCCATCTCACGCCTGGCCATCCTGCTCTCGATCGTGCTCGGCACGATCGTCGCGATCTTCCTGGGCAAGGCCGACTTCAGCAAGGTCGGCGAGGGCGACATCTTCGCCCTTCCGCAGATCTTCGGGTTCGGCCTGCCGACGTTCCAGCTCGCCGGCATCATCTCGATGTTCATCGTGATCCTGGTGACGCTGACGGAGACCACCGCCGACATCCTCGCCGTGAGCGAGATCGTCGGGACCAAGGTCGACTCCAAGCGCATCGCCGCGGGCCTCCGCGCCGACATGCTCTCCAGCGCCGTCTCGCCGATCTTCGGCACGTTCACCCAGTCCGCGTTCGCGCAGAACGTCGGCCTGGTCGCGATCACCGGCGTGAAGAGCCGGTTCGTGGTCACGGCCGGCGGTGGCGTGCTGGTCATCCTGGGTCTGCTGCCCGTGCTCGGTCGCGTCGTCGGCGCGATCCCGTCGCCCGTCCTGGGCGGCGCCGGGCTCGTGCTGTTCGGCTCGGTCGCGGCCTCCGGCATCCGCACGCTGTCCAAGGTCGACTACAAGGACAACATGAACCTCGTGATCGTCGCCACGTCGCTCGCGGTGGGCATGCTCCCGATCGCCGTCCCGTCGATCTACGGGCAGATGCCCGCCTGGTTCGTGACGATCTTCCACTCCGGCATCAGCTCGGCCGCGGTGACGGCCATCCTGCTGAACCTGCTGTTCAACCACCTCGGCAGCTCCAAGCGCAAGAACGCGTTCGTATCGGCCCCGACCCGCAGCATCCCTGTCGCGTACCTGGACGCCTTCGAGGACGGCGACTCGATCATCGACGGCAAGATCGTCGACCGCGACGGCAACGAGGTCACGGTCGAGCACCCGGCGCACTGATCCGGCTCCCTTCCGGGGTCGTCGCTCTTCGTCTCGTCGCTGCGCTCCTCGCTCAGGGACCGGCCTCTTCCGGTTCCCGAGCGAGCGCAGCGACGAGACGAAGGGCGCCGTCCGTATTGTGGAATCCTGATTCTGAGATCCGAAAAAGATCGTTGACCTGCGTCGAGGGCCCGTGATAGATCTGGAAGGCCTCCTCCAACGGAGGCGCACCTGGATCAGCAGACAGGTCAACACTGAGCTGGCCCCCGCGGGGCCACGTTCCGGCTCCGCTCGTCGAACGAGGGAGTCTGCTCGATGTCCGAATCCACCCGCACCGTCTGGCTGAAGAACCCGCTCGGGATCCACACCGGCGACAGCACCGACGCCCGCGGCGGCCTGGTCGTCGCCGGATCCACGATCCTCGAGGCCGTGCCCGCCGGAGGGTCCCCGTCCTCGCCGGTCGACGAGGTCTACGACGCCTCGCGGCACGTGATCATCCCCGGCCTGATCAACACGCACCACCACTTCTACCAGACCCTCACCCGGGCCTGGACGCCCGTGGTCAGCGCCGAGCTGTTCCCCTGGCTCAAGGGCCTGTACGGGGTCTGGGCGGGGCTCACCCCGCGGGATCTCGAACTCGCCACGACCGCCGCGCTCGCCGAGCTGCTGCTGAGCGGCTGCACGACCGCGGCCGACCACCACTACCTGTTCCCGAACGGGCTGGAGGAGGGCATCGACGTGCAGGTCGACGTCGTCAAGCGCCTCGGCATGCGCGCGACGCTGACCCGCGGATCCATGTCGCTCGGCGAGAAGGACGGCGGACTGCCGCCGCAGCGCACGGTGCAGGATGCGGACGTCATCCTCGCCGACAGCGAGCGTCTCGTCGGGGCGTACCACGAGCGCGGCGAGGGTGCCTTCGTGCAGATCGGCCTCGCGCCCTGCTCGCCGTTCTCGGTGACCACGGAGGTCATGCGCGACACGGCGACCCTGGCCGAG
>NZ_NCKN01000089.1 GCF_002257455.1 Microbacterium sp. 13-71-7 | reverse complement strand
GTCGCAGGCATCTCCGACGGCGCCACGGTGATGATCGGCGGTTTCGGTCGCGCCGGGCAGCCGGTCGAGCTGATCGACGCGCTCATCGCGCAGGGTGCGGCGGATCTGACCATCGTCAGCAACAACGCGGGCAACGGGGACACGGGTCTCGCGGCGCTGCTCGCAGAGCGCCGCGTGCGGAGGATCATCTGCTCGTTCCCGCGGCAATCGGATTCCTGGGTGTTCGACGGGCTCTACCGCGAGGGCGTCATCGAGCTCGAGCTCGTGCCCCAGGGCAACCTCGCCGAGCGGATCCGCGCGGCCGGCGCCGGCATCGGCGCCTTCTTCACCCCGACCGGCGTCGGCACGCTCCTGGCCGAAGGCAAGGAGACGCGCGAGATCGACGGCCGCACATATGCGCTCGAGTATCCGATCCGCGCCGATGTCGCGCTGATCAGCGCGCGAAGCGCCGACCGCTGGGGCAATCTCGTCTACCGCGAGACCGCCCGCAACTTCGGACCGATCATGGCGACGGCCGCCGGGACGACGATCGTGCAGGTCGACGAATTCGTCGAGCTCGGCGCCCTGGATCCGGAGCGCGTGGTGACCCCCGGCATCTTCGTCGATCGCGTGGTCGCCGTGGGGGAGCGGCGATGGCTCCGCGACGGGGAGTTCATCGGCGGCGTGGACCTCGACGGCACGGCGCTGCAGAGCGCGTCCGGACAGCAGAGCGGAGTGGCACGATGACCACACGGATCAGCCGGGAGGAGCTCGCGGCGCGGATCGCGGCCGACATCCCCGAGGGATCGATCGTCAATCTCGGCATCGGGGCCCCGACCCTCGTCGCCGATTACCTCCCGCAGGGCGAGGAGATCATCCTGCACACCGAGAACGGCATGCTGGGCATGGGCCCGGCGCCGGAGGCCTGGCGGGTGGATCCGGACCTCATCAACGCCGGAAAGCAGGCCGTGACCGCGGTCGCGGGCGCCGCCTACTTCCACCACGCGGACTCCTTCGGGATGATGCGCGGCGGGCACCTGGACGTGTGCGTGCTCGGTGCGTTCCAGGTCGCGGAGAACGGCGACCTCGCGAACTGGTCGACGGGGGCGCCCGGGGCGATCCCCGCCGTCGGCGGCGCGATGGACCTCGCGATCGGCGCGAGGGACGTCTACGTCATGACGGATCTGCTGACCAAGCAGGGCGGGTCGAAGCTGGTCGTCGGATGCACCTATCCGCTCACCGGCGTCGGATGCGTCTCGCGCGTGTACACCGACCACGCCGTCTTCGACGTGACCGCGGACGGCTTCGCGGTGCGCGACCTCTTCGGAGACAACACCGTCGCCGGCCTGCGCGAGCTCACCGGACTGGCTCTGATCGACGCGACCGCGGCGGCGGACGAGGGAGGGCGCTCGTGACCGGCACCTGGATCTACGACGCCGTGCGCACGCCCTTCGGGCGCGCCGGCGGGGCGCTCTCCGGCGTTCGCCCCGATGACCTCGCCGCGGTGGTGATGCGCGCGATCGTCGACCGTACCGGGCTGGATCCGGCCCGCATCGAGGACGTCGTCTTCGGCGACGCGAACCAGGCGGGGGAGGACAACCGCAACGTGGCCCGGATGGGTGCGCTGCTCGCCGGCTTCCCGACCTCGGTCACCGGCACGACCGTGAACCGCCTCTGCGCGTCCTCGGTCGAGGCGGTGATCCAGGGATCGCGCGCGATCGAGTCGGGGGACGCCGAGCTGATCCTGGCCGGCGGGGTGGAGTCCATGTCGCGGGCGCCGTTCGTCGTCGAGAAGTCGGCGAAGCCGTGGCCCGCCGTGGGCAATCAGACGATGTGGAACACCTCGATCGGCTGGCGCATGACCAACCCCGCGCTGCCGCGGCCGTGGACGATCTCGAACGGCGAATCGGCCGAGAAGATCGCCCGCGAGTGGGGCGTCTCGCGCGAGGCGCAGGATGCGTTCGCGGTGCGGTCGCACGAGCTCGCGGCACAGGCATGGGCGGACGGCCGCTACGAGGCGGAGACCGTCCAGGTCCCGGAGCATGAGCTCGCGCGCGACGAGGGGATCCGCGACGGCAGCACCGTCGAGAAGCTCGCCGGGCTGAAGGCGCTGTTCGCCCGGGACGGCGAGGGCACCGTGACGGCGGGGAACTCCTCTCCGATCAACGACGGCGCGTCCGCCGTGCTGCTCGGCGCCGAAGGGGTGCTGGATGCCGAGCCGCTCGCGCGGATCACCGGCCGTGCCGCCCACGGCGTCGACCCCGACGTGTTCCCCATCGCTCCGATCGAGGCGGCGAACAAGGCGCTCGCCCGCGCGGGCCGTTCCTGGGCGGACGTCGACCTCGTCGAGCTGAACGAGGCGTTCGCCTCGCAGTCCCTCGCGTGTCTCAAGGGCTGGCCCGATCTCGACCCCGATCGGCTGAACGTCCACGGCGGAGCGATCGCGATCGGCCATCCGCTGGGGGCGTCCGGAGGACGGATCATCGGTCACGCGGCGCAGGAGCTCGCCCGGCGCGGCGGGGGAGTCGCGGTGGCGGCGATCTGCATCGGCGTCGGTCAGGGACTGGCGGTCGTGATCGAGCGCTGAGTGGTGCTCTCAGGGCGCGTCATGGGCGCTGCGCGCGTCGTCTCGTGACGTGCACGGCGGTGCCGGGACCCGCCGAAGCCGTCGTGTAGCGTGGGCGCAGGCCGCGCAGAGCGACTGTTCGCCGCCGTTCCGCAGAGGAGAGCCGTGGGCGAAGAGAGAAACGATCCGGACTTCGTCCAATCGCTTGCTCGGGGCATCGCCGTGATCCGCGCGTTCGACGCCGACCACCCCGAACTCGCGCTGAGCGACGTCGCCCGGCGGACGGGCATGCCTCCCGCTGCCGCACGCCGGTTCCTGCGCACCCTGGAGGCCCTGGGCTACGTGCGCTCGGCCGGTCGGGCCTTCGCCCTCACCCCGCGCGTCCTGGAGCTCGGCTTCAGCTACCTGTCGGCGCTCTCGCTGCCCGAGGCGATGCAACCCCACCTGGAGCAGCTGTCCCGCGCGGTCGAGGAATCGGTGTCGGCGGCCGTCCTCGCCGGCACGGAGATCGTGTACGTCGCGCGCGTTCCCACCCGCCGCATCATGACGGTGGGGATCACCATCGGCACCCGGTTCCCCGCCTATGCGACGAGCATGGGGCGGGTGCTGCTGGCGTCCCTCCCCGACGAGGCTGTCGCGTCCGTGCTGGCACAGGATCCGCCCCGTGCCCTGACCGGACGCACGACCGTGGACACGGACGATCTCCTCGCCGAGCTCCGCCGAGTCAGGGAGCAGGGGTGGGCGCTGGTCGACGGTGAGCTGGAGGTCGGCCTGCGCTCGGTGGCGGTGCCCGTCCGCGGGCGCGACGGCGGTGTGGTCGCTGCGGTGAACGTGTCGACCAGCGCCACCCGCGACTCGCTGGAGCAGCTGCGGGATCACCACCTGCCCTTGCTGCTCGAGGCGCAGCACGCCATCGAGGCGGATCTGCGCCTGCTGTGATTCAGCGGCACCGCCCCGTCCGGTCGAGACCTCTTCTGCGGCGAGCCGTTCCGCGCTGATCGCTCAGCCGACCGGGCTGCTCACGCCGAGCAGCAGCGCGGGGAGCGTGTGCCGCACGTAACTGGACTCCGGGAACGACTTCTCGTTGCCCCCGGACAGGATCCAGGACTCGAACGACCGCTCGTAGGTCAGGATCACGACGCGCACGCCGAGGGCCGGCTGCCACTCGAAACGGCGGCCGATGCGCGAGAGCAGCAGCTCGAACGCCTCCAGCAGCGCGGGCAGGAAGGCCCGCTCCGACTCGATCACGTCTTCGCTGCGCGCACCCGTCGACGCGGCGAGCTGTCGCTCCCGCAGCCGGATCGTCAGCGAGCTCCAGTCGAGCGGCCGTGCGCGGGCGAGCACGGCGGAGATCGCGACCTCCGCCGGCTCGCCGGGGTGGTCGGCCGGATCGAAGGATTCGGCGGCGGACCGCACCCGCTGGGCGCATTCCTCGAGCAGCTCGTGGTCGACGGCGTGCAGGAGGTCCCTGTCGCTCGGGAACAGCGTGCGGAAGGCGCCTTCGGCGAGGCCGGCCTCGCGGCGCAGCTCCGCCGTCAAGGCGGGAAGGGATCCGTCCCAGGTCGGCAGGATGATCCGTGCGAGCGTGATCACGCGGGCGCGACTCTGACGGCGTGAGGCGTTCACGCGCGTCGAGCGCTCGTCTGCTGCCATGGCGGGTGGATCCTCTCCTGAGACGAGATTAGTCGTGTCCCCAGGCCCGACCTGCCGGGCGGGCTTCGTGCGAGCGGCTCGTCCCACCCTCGCCGGCAGAGCCTGAGCGCTGCCGGCGAAGATGTCGGGGATGCGCTCGTCCGTCGCCGAGGTGCGGAAGTAGCCGGCGACCTCCGAGCCCGCGTATACCGTGGCCAGGCCGGAGGCGGGGACGGTCAGGCCGGAGCCCTGGACGTCGTTGCCGGACGCGGAGTGCGCGAGCAGATAGCTCTTCGCGAAGTCGGCGGCCTCCTGGGTGTGCACCGAGAACCAGAGCTGCATGACGTCGTCGTCGGTCGAGAACGCCACGAGGTCGCCGGAGGGGGGACGATGATACCTCTGGCAGAGGTATCATCGTCCCATGGAGCATTTGACGCCGACCGCGCACACGATCCTCGGCTATGTCGCCTCGCACGCCAGGAGCGGCTACGAGATCCGCCAGGCGGCGGCGCGGAACCCGTTCTGGGGGATCAGCGACGGGCAGCTGTATCCGCAGCTGCGGGTCCTCGCCGATGCCGGGCTGATCGCCGCGGACGGCGAAGAGGGGCCGAGGGGCAAGACCGTCTGGCAGGTCACCCCGACCGGGCGCCAGGCGCTTGAGGAATGGCTGTGGCAGGACTCCCCGCCCGTCGCGATCCGGGACGAGAATCTGGTGAAGCTGCTGTTCGCGGCCCGGCTGGACCCCGGCATCGCGCGCGCTCTGGTGCAGGAGCGGATGGCGCACTTCACGTCCTTTCTCTCGCACGTCGAGTCCGTCGCGCCGGCCTCGACCTGGAGCGAGGACGAGCGGAACGCAGCCGGGGCCGTGCCCGAGCTGGTCCGCGACTACGGGGTCGAATACGCGCGGACGGCACTGGCCTGGTGCGAGCGGGTCCTCGCGACGCTGGACGGTGAACGATGAGCGCTGCGCGACGGCCCGTCCGCATCACGATCTCGCGGGTGCTGTATCTCCTCGGCGGTGCGATCGGCGTCACCAGCGGCGCGATCGAGCTCGGTCCGGATGCCGGTCCCGCGGTGCAGGCCACGGGCTGGCCGTTGATCGTCTCGGGAGCCGCGGCCCTCGCCCTGGTGGTGCTGCTCCGGCGTCCGCGTCGGTGGCTGCCCGTAGCGGCCGGTGCGGTGTCCGCGGGGATGGTCGTCGCACGGATCCTGCAGGCCGCCGCGGTGGGCGCCCCGCTCGTGCTCCTCGCGTGCATCCTCCCGGCGGCGGCCCTGCTGGGAGTGGCCGGATCCGAGGGGCGGGCATGGGCGCGCACGCCGTCGGGAGCCGGGGCCGCGCCGGCGGCGGGGCGCGCCACAGGATCCTCCCGGCGTGGCGCTGTGCGCCGCGCGATCAGCGGCATCGGCGCCGTCGGTCTCGTCGCCGGCGTGCTCGTTCTCGCGGGCGGGGCGGGGATCGCCGCGGCGCTCGTGCCCTGCCCTCTCCCCGGCGCCGCCACCCGGAGCGGACTCGATACGACCGACAGTAGGGCCCTTCCCGATGCCGAGCCCACGGGTTACGTCACCGCATCGGACGGGATCCGGCTGGCCTACTACGCGTTCGTCCCCGCGCATCCGAGGGCGAGCCTTGTCTTCTATCACGGCTCGGGCGCGAACAGCGCGGCGGGCTATCTCGGGATCGGCGAGGAGCTGCGCACGCAGGGGATCGCCGTGTACCTCGTCGACATCCGGGGCCACGGGGCCTCGGGGGGACCGCGTGGCGATACCCCGAGCACCCCGCAGCTCGAGCGCGACACGGCCACCGCGGTCGCCTTCGTGCACGACCGGCAACCGGGGGTCCCGGAATTCCTCGGCGGGCATTCCGCCGGTGCAGGGGTCGTGCTCAACAGCGTGCACCTGTTGTCGGGCCCGGTGGCGGGCTACGTGTTCCTCGCACCGGACTTCGGTCTGCATTCGGGGACGGAGCGGCAGGACGACGCGTCCAACTTCGCGACGATCTGCCAGCGTCCGCTGATCGCGGCGACCCTCACGAACGGGCTGCTCGGCGCCCACCTGCCCGCGGTCTCGTTCGCGTACACGCCGGAGCAGATCCACGCGGGGCTGATCCCGCAGTACACGGCCGCGATGGCGATCGCGCAGAACGCCGACGACAGTGCGGCGGTCCTCGCAGGCCTCCGCACGCCGGTGGGCGTCTGGGTCGGCGGCGATGACGAGGTCTTCGACGCGCACCGCGTCGTCGCCTACGCCGAGGCGCACGGGGGTGGCAGGGCGAGCGCCACGATCCTGCCCGGCGTCACGCACCTGGGCATCCTGGACGATCCCGCCCCGATGGGAGCGTGGATCCTGTCCCACGTGCAGGGCGGTTAGGGGCGTCAGGACTTGTTGTCCGCGAGCAGCAGCACCCCGCCGAGGCCGATCATCATGCCGCCGCCGGTGCCGCGGACGGCGGCGAGCCGGCGCGGCGATCTCGCGAACCACGCCCTGGCGGATCCGGCGATGAGCGCCCAGGTCGCGTCGCACGCGAACGCGATGACGGTGAAGACCAGGCCGAGGATCATCATCTGCACCGGCACGGCGCCCGCGTGGAAGTCCACGAACTGGGGCAGCGCCGCGACGAAGAACACGATGGTCTTGGGGTTGGTGGCGCCGACGATGAATCCCTGCCGCAGCACCACGAACGGCGACACCCGTCGCGACCTCGTCTCGGAGTCGTCCCCGATCCCGTCGCGGCGGTGGCGGATCGCCTGGATCCCGAGGTACGCGAGATAGAGCGCGCCGAGCACCTTCACCACCGTGAAGAGCGCGACCGACTGCGCGACGATCGCTCCCACCCCGAACGCGACCGCGCTGATCGGGACGAGGCTGCCGAGCTCGTTGCCCAGCACGCTCCAGAGCCCGGCGCTGCGACCCCACGCGAGCGAGCGCCCGATGACGAAGAGCACGCTGGGCCCCGGGACGGCGATCAGGACCAGGGAGGTGAGGGCGAAGGCGATGAGGGCTTCCGTGGATGGCACGAGAAGAACCTATGCCCGGAGCCCATCGCGCGCCAGAGTCCCCCCGTCCCCGCCCTCGCCCCGCCCTCGCCGCCCCACCTTCGAGTCGTCCCCGTGAGCGGACGCTCTGGGCTCCGCTGACGGGGACGACTCGGAGAGTGGAAGGGGGCGTCAGCGCGGGCCGGTGGTCTCGGGGATCGAGTCCATCGAGGCTCCCAGCTGCTCCGAGAGGGCGGCGGCCGCCTCGGCCACGTACCGGCCGAGGGTCGGGAGACGGTCGCCCATCCGGATCTTCGGGGCGCTGACATTGATCGCCGCGATGATGCGCCCGTTGAGGTCGATGACGGGGGCGGAGGCGCCGACGACACCGCCTTCGAGTTCTTCGTCGAGGAGTGCGAAGCCCTGGGAGCGGATGCGCGACAGCTCCTCGAGCAGGGTGTCGAAGTCCGTGATGACCGCTTTGTCCGCGGGAGGAGTGGGCAGCACGGAGAATCCGGCCTCGGTCATCAGGGGATCCGCAGGGCCGACGATCGGGCGGTCATGGCCGTGTTCGGCGTACCAGCGCTCGAGCGAGGCGCGATCCCAGTCGCTGAGCAGCACGCGCCCGGACGGCGTACGCCAGGCAGCGGTCGTGACGCCCTCCCACCCCGTCGTCCGGAACTCGTGCGGGCTGAGCTCGCTCATGATCGTGAGCACGTTGCCTCCGCGCAGCACGCACAGGTGCGTGGTCTCCCTGGTGGACTGCGCGACCCGCTTGAGGTACGGACGGCAGATCGCGACCATGCGGCTCTCCAGGGTGCGCGCCGCGAGCGCGTACAGGCGTCCGCCGAGCCGGTAGAGCTGCGTCGTGTCGTCCCTCTCCACGAGGGCCGCGTCGGCCAGCGTCGCCAGGGCGCGCGAGATCGCGGCTTTGTCCCGCCCGGTCAGCTGCGCCACGCGCAGCACGCCCAGGCCTCCTTCCCGCATGGCCTCCCCGCCGCCGAGCAGGTCGAGGATCTCGATGTCGCGGGCGAGGCCGGAGGAGTTCCGGCGCGGTGCGGGCTGCGGAGACATGCGCCGACTCTAATCCTCAGTTGTCATATACACAACAGTCCTTGTGAACATGTCATCGCCGGCTCTAGCTTGGGGCTACCCGATCCCGGGCAACCCCTCTCAACGAAGAGAAAGGATGCCGATGGACACGAGCTTCAAATGGTCTCGCTTCCTCAACTTCCTCGCACAGCGATGGGACGAGATCCTGCAGCTTGCCGGACAGCACCTCGCCGTCGTGGTCATCTCGCTCGCGATCGCACTGGTGATCGGCATCCTCATCGGCTCGCTCGTTTGGAACCGCCCGATCGGCAGGGCGACCGCGCTGACCGCGGCCGGCATCGCCATCACGATCCCCTCGCTCGCCGTCCTCGCACTTCTCTCCCCGCTCATGGGCCTCGGCTGGGGCCCCAGCATCGTGGCGCTCGTCTTCTACGCACTGCTGCCGATCATCCGCAACACCGTCGTCGGCCTCCGTGAGGTTCCCGCGCAGATCGTGGAGTCGGCGCGGGGGATGGGGATGGGGCGTGCCCGCATCCTGGTGACCACGCAGCTGCCGATCGCCTGGCCCGTCATCATGACCGGCGTGCGCGTCTCCGCGCAGATGACCGTGGGCATCGCGGCGATCGCCGCGTACGTCGCGGGGCCGGGCCTCGGTCAGTACATCTTCACCGGGCTGAGCTCGATGGGCTCCTTCAACGCGGTCAACTACGCGCTGACGGGGACGGTCGCGACGATCATCCTCGCGCTCCTCATCGACGCCGCCTTCATCTTCGTGGCCCGCGCCACCACCTCGAAAGGACTCCGTGCCTGATGTCTGACACCGCCGCCGTGCCCACCAACACCGGCTTCTTCCGCGCGATCTCGTCGCAGTCCGCCGGCGTCTCCCTCGAGCTCGACCATGTCACCAAGCAGTACCCCGGACAGTCCTCGCCGGCCGTCGACGACTTCTCGATGCGCATCGAGCCCGGCGAGCTCATCATGTTCGTCGGCCCTTCGGGATGCGGCAAGACCACCACCATGAAGATGGTCAACCGTCTCATCGAGCCCACTTCCGGCAGCATCCGCATCGACGGCAAGGACATCCTGTCCCTGGATCCCAACGAGCTGCGCCGGCACGTGGGTTACGTCATCCAGCAGATCGGCCTCTTCCCGCACCGCACGATCGCGGAGAACATCGCGACCGTCCCCAGGATGCTCGGCTGGAAGAAGGACCGGATCGCGGCACGCGTCGACGAACTGCTGCGCACCGTGCAGCTGGATCCCGCGACGTTCGCGAACCGCTTCCCCCGCCAGCTCTCGGGCGGACAGCAGCAGCGTGCGGGCGTCGCCAGAGCGCTCGCCGCGGACCCGCCCGTCATGCTCATGGACGAGCCGTTCGGCGCCACCGACCCGATCACCCGTGAGAAGCTGCAGGCCGAGTTCCTGCGGCTGCAGGCCGAGATCGGCAAGACGATCATCTTCGTCACGCACGACTTCGACGAGGCCGTGCGGCTCGGCGACAGGATCGCCGTGCTCAGCGACCGGAGTCGCATCGAGCAGTTCGACACACCGGCCAACATCCTCGCCGCACCGGCGAACGAGTACGTGTCGTCCTTCATCGGGCAGGGGGCGGCGATCAAGCGCCTCGCCCTGATGCCGGTCACCGATGCGAAACTCGCGCCCGTGGCCGGAGCGGGGGACGCGCCGCGGATGCCGTCGACCGGCACGCTGCGCGACGCGCTCGACCTCATCGTGCTCTCGGGATCCTCCCACCTCACGGTGACCGACCCCGACGGCGTGCCGATGGGCTCCCTCGACCATGCGGCGATCTCGGCCGTGCTCGGCACGACCGTTCCGGTGGCGTCGACGAACCCGGTGTCCTCGTGACCGCGACGATCGCCCTGCCCTCGGCGCAGAGCATCCGCACCCGCGAGCGGACCATGACCGTGCTGCGCCTCGTCGCCGCGCCCGTGATCGTGGTGGTGGCGGTGTCGCTGCTGTTCTGGTGGATCTCGACCCTGCCGCTCGACTCGATCGAGCAGCGCACGCTCAACCCCGGCTACATCGAGGCGCGCATCAAGGAGCACCTGCTGCTCACGTTCGTGGCCTCCCTGCTCGTCGCCGTGCTCGCGATCCCCGCGGGGATCCTCGTCTACCGCGTGCGCTCGCGGTGGCTGCGCGCGATCTTCCTCACACTCGGCAACATCGGCCAGGCGACGCCCGCGGTCGGCGTCGTGATCCTGCTCGCGATCGTCTGGCAGACGGGCTTCGCCACGGCCCTGGTGGCGCTCGTCGCCTATTCGTTCCTTCCGGTGCTGCGCAACACGATGGTCGGCCTCGAACAGGTTGGCGACGACGTCAAGGAAGCCGCACGCGGAATGGGCATGACCCGCAACCAGATCCTCGGCCGGATCGAGCTGCCGCTCGCGTCCCCGACGATCCTCGCGGGCCTGCGCACGTCGCTCGTGTTCGCCGTCGGCACCGCGACGGTCGCCACCTTCATCAACGCCGGCGGCCTCGGCGACATGATCGTCAACGGCCTGAAGCTGCAGCGCTACCCGGTGCTGCTCACGGGGGCCGTCCTGGTCGCCGCCATCGCCGTCCTCATCGACTGGCTGGCCGGGGTCGTCGAAGACCTCGTCCGCCCCAAGGGGCTGTGACTCGCCCGAGTCCGCAGCCCGCCCGCACACAGCAATCGCATCCCGCACCCTCAAGGAGAACCATGTTCAAGAAGCGTCACCTCGCGGCGACCGCCGCCCTGCTCATCACCGGCGCATTCGCCGTCACCGGCTGTTCCGGCGGGGCCGGCGCCGCAGACAGCGGCAGCAAGAGCGATGACCTCAAGGGCCTCACGGGCGTCATCGGTTCGAAGGACTTCTCGGAGCAGTACATCCTCGCCTACCTCACGACCGACCTGCTCAACGCGCATGGCGCGAACCTGACCACCAACACCAAGCTGGTCGGATCTGCGAACACCCGTCAGGCGCTCACCGACAAGCAGTTCCTCGGCTACTGGGAGTACACCGGCACCGCCTGGATCACCTATCTGAAGAACACGCAGCCGATCACCGATCCGAAGAAGCAGTTCGACGCGGTCGCCGAAGCCGACCTCAAGCAGAACAGCGTCAAGTGGATGGATCCGGCGCCGCTCAACAACACCTACGCGTTCGCCATCCGGTCTTCGCAGGCGAAGAAGCTCGGCGTCAAGACGCTCAGCGACGTCGCCAAGCTGCCGAAGGACCAGCAGACGTTCTGCATCGAGAGCGAGTTCTCGACCCGGGACGACGGCTGGCCGGGGCTGAAGAAGGCGTACGGCATCGATGTGCCGGATTCGAACGTCAAGCTCCTCGACACCGGCGTGATCTACACCGCCACGCAGAAGGGCAACGACTGCAACTTCGGCGAGGTGTTCCAGACCGACGGGCGGATCAAGGCCCTCGACCTCACGGTGATGAAGGACGACAAGCAGTTCTTCCCGGTGTACCAGGGGGCGTTCACGATGCAGGACGCCGTCTTCCAGAAGTACCCGAAGATCGCCGACGTCATGGCCAAGCTCTCCCCGCTGCTGACCACCGAGCAGATGCAGGAGCTCAACGCGAAGGTCGATGTCGACGGCGAGGAGCCCGCAGACGTGGCCAAGCAGTTCCTGAAGGACAAGGGCCTCATCTGAGGTCCGGCTCCCGCACGGAACGCAGCGCAAGAACGAACTCAGGAAAGGAACCATGTCCATTCAGGATCGCCCGACCGTCGGATTCATCGGACTCGGGAGCATGGGCGGCGGCATGACCCGCAATCTGCAGGCTGCCGGATTCCCTCTCGTCGTCCACGACGTCCGCCGCGAGGCGGCGGAAGAGCTCATCGCAGGCGGAGCACGGTGGGCCGCCAGCGCCGCCGAGGTCGCGGCCGCCAGCGATGTCGTCATCACGATGCTGCCCACCCCCCGGCACGTCTCCGACGTCGTATCGGGACCAGGGGGCATCCTCGAGGGCATCAGGGACGGCGGGACCTGGGTGGACATGTCCACCTCGGTGCCGGAGGTCGCGGACGCCGTGCGCGCCGCGGCCTCCGCCCGAGGGCTGCACATCCTCGACGCACCGGTGAGCGGTATGTCGGTGGGCGCCGCCCGGGGCATGCTGCAGATCTTCATCGGCGGCGATGCCGAGGATGTGGCGCGTCTCCGTCCGGTCTTCGAGGCGATGGGGGATCCCGAGCGGATCCTGCACGTGGGCGGACACGGCGCCGGCTACGCGGTCAAGCTGATGATCAACCAGCTCTGGTTCTCGCACCTGGTCGCCACCGCGGAGGTGCTCGCCGTGGGTGTCAAGGCCGGGGTTGAGCTGGGCGTTCTGCGCGACGCTCTCATCGCGAGCCCCGCGAACAGCAACTTCCTGGAGAACGATGTGATGTCGATCCTTCGGGACGGGGACTACGACGAGGGTTTCGCGCTCATGCTCGCGTGCAAGGACCTCGGGCTCTCCGTCGACCTGGCCCGCGCGGTGGGGATGCCGGTCGAGCTGTCCGGTCTGGTGGACCAGATCTTCCGGCGCGCCAAGGCGACCTACGGCGACCGCGCCGGCGAGATGCAGCCGTTCCAGCTGTACGAGGACCTGCTCGGCGCGCGGCTGCGGCTCGACGCGGTCGACGACATCGAGAGCGGGGCGGCGGCATGATCGCCGAGAGCGACCTGCTGTCGGCGCTGCCGACCGGGCTCTACATCGACGGACGGTGGCGGGACGCCTCCGATGGCGCGACGTTCGCCGTGACGGATCCGGCGACCGAGGAGGTGCTCGCCCTGGTCGCGGACGCGACACCGCAGGACGGGCAGGACGCGCTCGCCGCCGCGGATCGTGCGCAGCGGGACTGGCAGCGCACCGCCCCCAGGGAGCGCGCCGAGATCCTGCGCCGCGCGTTCGAGCTGGTCACCGAGCGGGCCGACGAGTTCGCGCTCACGATGACCCTGGAGATGGGCAAGCCCCTCGCCGAGGCGCGTGGCGAGGTCGCCTACGGCGCCGAGTTCCTGCGCTGGTTCTCCGAGGAGGCGCCGCGCATCGCCGGGCGGTACGCCACGGCGCCCGACGGCCTCAACCGTCTGCTCGTCATCAAGCGGCCGGTGGGACCGTGCCTGTTCATCACGCCCTGGAACTTCCCCCTCGCGATGGCGACGCGCAAGATCGCGCCGGCGATCGCCGCGGGCTGCACGATGGTGCTCAAGCCGGCCGCGCTCACCCCGCTCACCGCCCTCCTGCTGACCCAGGTGTTCGAGGAGGCGGGCGTCCCCGCCGGCGTGCTGAACGTGATCCCGACCTCGCATGCGGGCGCCGTCACCGGTCCGCTCATCAAGGACGATCGGCTGCGCAAGCTGTCGTTCACGGGATCCACCGAGGTGGGACGCCGTCTCATCGCGGATTCCGCCGATCAGGTGCTCAAGGTCTCGATGGAGCTGGGCGGCAACGCGCCGTTCCTGGTGTTCGAGGACGCCGACATCCCCGCCGCGGTCGACGGCGCGGTGCTGGCCAAGATGCGCAACGGGGGAGAGGCCTGCGTCGCCGCGAACCGCTTCCTCGTGCACGAGAGCATCGCCGAGGAGTTCGCCACGGCCTTCACCGCGCGCATGGCCTCGTTCCATCCCGCGCGGGGAACGGATCCGGCCTCCACGATCGGGCCGATGGTCGATGCCGGCACCCGCGACAAGATCGCCGCGCTCGTCGACGGCGCCGTGCAGGACGGTGCGCGCATCGCGCTCGGCGGATCCGCGATCCCCGGCCCCGGCTACTTCTACCAGCCGACCGTGCTCGTCGACGTGCCGGCGGAGGCGCGCATCCTGGACGAGGAGATCTTCGGCCCTGTCGCGCCGATCACGACCTTCCGCGACGAGGAGCAGGCGATCAGGCTCGCCAACGCGACGCCGTTCGGGCTCGTGTGCTTCGCCTACACGCAAGACCTGAACCGCGCGCTGCGCTTGGCGGAGGAACTGGAGACGGGCATGCTCGGCATCAACGCCGGCGTCGTGTCGAACCCGGCGGCCCCGTTCGGCGGCGTGAAGCAGTCGGGTCTGGGCCGCGAGGGCGGCATCGAGGGCATCGACGAGTACCTGGAGACCCGCTACGTCGGCATCGCCGACCCGACCGGAAAGGACTGACGGTGGAGCTCACCGACTTCGCGCCCTCCTTCTTCTCGCTCGAAGGCAGGCGGGCCATCGTGACCGGCGGCAACACCGGGCTCGGGCGCGCGTTCACGGTCGCGCTGGCAGCGGCCGGCGCGGACGTGTTCGCCCCGGGGCTCGCCGCCGATGACGGCACCACAGAGCGTCTCGTCACGGCGCACGGCCGGCGCTTCGTCTTCGAGGAGGCCGATATCACGGCGCCAGGGGCCCCGGCGCGACTCGTGGACGCGTGCGTCGAGCAGCTCGGCGGGCTCGACATCCTGATCAACTCCGCCGGCATCTGCCTGCTCGACGACGTGCTCGCCTTCGATCGCAGCAAGTGGGATCCGATGGTCGCGATCAACCTGACCGCCGCGTTCGACTTCGCTCACGAGGCGGCCAGGGTGATGATCCCGCAGGGGTCGGGGAAGATCGTGAACATCGCGTCGCTGTTCTCCTTCCTCGGCGGGCGTCAGTCGCCTGCGTACGCCGCGACCAAGGCGGGGATCGCCGGGCTCACCAAGGCCTACGCGGACGAGCTGGGCGAGCACGGCATCCAGGTGAACGCGCTCGCACCCGGCTACTTCGCCACGGCGATCACCGCATCCACC
>NZ_NCKN01000088.1 GCF_002257455.1 Microbacterium sp. 13-71-7 | reverse complement strand
GCGTTCACGGGCCCCTCCAGCTCGGGATGCTGTTCGAGGAAGGCGATGATCCCGGCCACGTCGTCGAGGTGCACCCAGCTGAACCGCTGTCGGCCGCCGCGGGCGCGGAAGTCGTGGCCGGTCCCGGCCTCTCGCCGGGCGCGGCCGACGGGCCAGCGACCGTCGTACTGGGTGCCGCCGAGCCCGCACCGCGCGAGCGTCCGCAGCGTGCCCAGCACACCGCCGTCGCCCAGCACGATCGCGGTGCGCAGCGCCACCCGGCGCGTCCCCGGCAGGTCGCCCGCGAACAGCTCGCGCTCCCAGGCCTTCGCGACCTCGACCGAGAAGCCAGTGCCGAGTTCCCCCGTCGACTCGGTCTGCGGGCGGTCCTCGGCGTGCCGGTAGATCGTCGCCGTCGAGGAGTTCACCCAGAGCGGCGGAGGCGTCGCCGCGCGCTCGACCGCCGTGCGCAGGGCTGCTGTGGTGCGCTCGCGCGAGCGGAAGATCTCGGCCCGGTTCGACGGCGTGTAGCGGCAGTTCACGCTCTTGCCGGCGAGTCCGACGACGAGGCTCGCGCCGTCGACCGCCGCGTCGATCCCCGCCTGGTCCGCCCAGGTCAGATCCGCATCGTGGCGCGAGATGGTGACGACCTCGCGCCCTGCGGCGCGCCAGCGCCGTGCGAGATCCTGGCCGATGAACCCCGTGGATCCGCCCAGCACCACCCTGCCCTGGCGGTCGTCGTGCGCGTGCTCGGTCATGCGTCCTCCTCGATGGCGTAACGGAACGTCCCGGCGTACTCGTGGATGCGGCCGAGCAGCGGCAGGTCCACGGTCACGGCGACCCGCTGCAGGCCGGAGTCGCCGTCGGCGCTCTCGACCAGGCGGATCCGGGGAGCGATGCATCGCGGGATCCGGATCCGCAGCCTCCCCAGCCGCACGCCCACCCGGGTGCTGCGCAGCTCGAGGGCGCCGTCGGAGGTCGTCACGTCGAAGACCGCGGCGAGCACGCCGGGGGATCCCAGCCGGTCCACGACCCGGCCGCGCGGCAGGGCGCGCACGCGATCGCGCATGGTCCAGTCCCCGCCGGGGAGGTGCAGCATGCGCTCGCCGGATCTGCCCTCGCCGTCGCGGTTGCGCACCGTGAACGGAACGTCCTCCGCCCAGCCGGCGTAGACCGCGCCCCGGCGCTGCAGGACGCGCAGCGCCGGACCGAGCAGCGCCCGCACCACGGGGTTCCGGCAGCCGACCCGCTCGAAGACGCCGTGCCCGACGCCGACCCCGCCGGACGGGATCGCCGCGAAGTACGTCCGCAGGCGAGGATGCAGCTCGTCCCCGCGCGCACCGAGTGCGACGGCGTAGGGCGAGCGCGGATCCCGAGTCATGCCCCCACCATATCGAACATGTTCAAAAAACACGAACAGCTGGGGGGATCGGATCCGCGAGACTCCAACTGGGCGACGAGACTGCGCACAAAAACCGCAGTCTCGTCGCCCAGTTGGAGTCTCGCGGGTAAAGGGGCAGGGCGCGGGCGCAGGCGCAGGCGCGGGAGGAGGCGCGTCAGGGGGTGACGGGGGTGCGGGGGGTGGAGTGGGCGACGTAGGCGTCGACGTTCGCCGAGGAGAGGATGTGGCGGGCCACCATGATCGCCGCGCCCAGCACAGCCGCCTTCTCGCCGGCGTGCGTCTGCACGATCGCGAGATGCTGCGTCGCGAGAGGGATGGACCGGCGGTAGACGACCTCGCGGACACCCGCGAGGAGGTGCTCCCCGGCGCGCGCGATGCTGCCGCCGAGCACGATCACCGACGGATTGAGCAGGTTCACGAACATCGCGAGGACCTCGCCGACGTCGCGGCCGGCCTGCCGGGTGGCCTCGATCGCCGCGGGATTCCCGCTGCGCACGAGCTCGACGACGTCCGAGCTGGTGACCGCGTCCAGCCCCTGCGCCCGCAGTGCCGTGGCGATCGCCGTTCCGCTCGCGAGCTCCTCGAGGTCGCGGTCTTCGCCCGGAGCGTGCGAGGACTCGGGGGAGTAGGGCACCTTGACGTGCCCCATGTCGCCCGCCGAACCCTGGGCGCCGCGCTGGAGCCTTCCGCCCGCGATGATCCCGGCGCCGATGCCCGTCGCGACCTTCACGAACACGAGGTCCTCGACGTCGGGGAAGCTCGTGGCCTGCTCGCCGAGCGCGAGGACGTTGACGTCGTTGTCGACGAGCACGGGCACGTCGAAGGTGCCCTGCACGTAACCGGGCACGTCGAACCTGTCCCAGCCCGGCATGATCGGCGGGTTGTACGGTCGTCCGGTCGAGTGCTCTACGGGGCCGGGGACGCCGATGACGATCCCGACGATGGGGATGTCGCGCAGGCCTTCGGCCTCGAGCAGCGCGCGGCCGTCGGCGAGCACGCCGTCGAGCACGGCCGCGGGGCCGTCCGCGATGCGCAGCGGGCGGGTCGTGCTGTCCAGGATCCGGCCGCCCAGGTCGGAGACGGCGACCGTCGCATGCGAGGCCCCGAGGTCCGCGGCCAGGACCAGGCCCACCCGGGGGTTGAAGGCCACCCGCGACGGCGGTCGGCCGCCTGTCGACAGGCCCTCGCCCGCCGGCACCACGAGTCCCGAGGCCAGCAGGGCGTCGACGCGCGCCGAGACCGTCGAGCGGGCGAGGCCGGTGAGGTGCGCGAGGTCGGCCTTGGTGCGCGCCTGGCCGTCCAGCAGCAGCTGCAGCATGTCGCCCGCGCCCGGCGAGG
This sequence comes from Microbacterium sp. 13-71-7, assembly GCF_002257455.1. Lineage (GTDB taxonomy): Bacteria > Actinomycetota > Actinomycetes > Actinomycetales > Microbacteriaceae > Microbacterium. The sequence continues at coordinate 12,270 of NZ_NCKN01000088.1, read as the reverse complement.
CGCCGCCGTTCAGCCGGTCGGGGTCGCTCATAGGGTCAGTAAACCACACGGCAATTGCGTACCCCGCGAGCGACATCTGTCGGTGGCGAAAAGACTTTTGACTAATGCTTGACAAAAGGGTGTCGATCCGTGTCAGAATCGTCGACATGACAACGGAGGTCACGCACACCGGCATCGGGACGATCCGATCCGGCTTCCTCGGCGGAGGATTCATGGCGCAGGCGCACACCCGAGCGGCGCGTGCCGCGGGTGCGGTCCTCGCCGACATCGCCAGCTCCTCACCGGAGCGCGCGGCCGTCGCCGCGGCCGAGCTCGGCGTCGAGCGCGCCGGCTCGATCGATGAGCTCCTGGCCGGCGGAAGCGAGGTCGTGCACGTCTGCACGCCGAACTCGACGCACGCGCCACTGGCGCTGCGGGTGATCGAGGCGGGCAAGCACGTGATCTGCGAGAAGCCGCTCGCGACCTCGCTCGCCGACGCGAGGGTGCTCGCCTCCGCCGCCCGCGAGCACGGCGTCGTCGCCGCGGTGCCCTTCGTCTACCGCTACCACCCGATGGTGCGCGAGGCCCGTGCGCGAGTCCTCGCGGGGGAGATCGGCACGCTGCTCACCGTGGACTGCGGCTACCTGCAGGACTGGATGCTGCTCCCGACCGACGACGACTGGCGGGCGACCTCCGACGAGGGAGGGCCCTCGCGCGCGTTCGCCGACATCGGCTCGCATCTGTGCGACCTCCTGGAGTTCGTCGCGGGCGAGCGCATCGTGCGGCTCACCGCGCGCACCCGGCGGGCGTTCGCCGAGCGGGGCGGGCATCCGGTGCAGAACGAGGACGCGGTCGCGATCCTCGTCGAGACCGCGTCGGGGGCGATCGGCACCCTGCTCGTCTCGCAGATGGCGGCGGGCAGGAAGAACGCCCTGACGCTCGAACTGCACGGCACCGCCGAGAGCATCCGCTTCGACCAGGAGCGCCCCGAAGAGCTCTGGATCGGCCGACGGGAGGGCAACGGGCAGCTGTTCCGGGATCCGCAGAACGCGCATCCCGGCGTCGCCCGGTTCTCCCGGCTCCCCGTCGGTCACGCGCAGGGCTACCAGGATGCGTTCAACGGCTTCGTCGCGGACGTCTACGCCGCGATCGCCGGAGAACAGCCGGACGGCCTGCCGACCTTCGACGACGGCGTGCGCGCGGCTCAGCTGACCGAGGCCGTGCTCCTCGCGGCCCGTGAAGAGCGCTGGGTCGAGGTCCCGGCCGAGACGCCCTGAACCCGTCCACCCCCACGAGCTCCTGAACCGAAGAAGAGGAAGAGCAATGTCAGAGGAATACGATCTCGTCATCGTCGGATCCGGTCCGAACGGCGCGATCATCGCCCGCCGGGTGCACGAGCAGAACCCGGAGGCGACGATCCTCGTGGTCGAGGCGGGCTCGCGGATCACCGGCGTGGACGGCGAGCACCTCGTCGAGGTCGACGAGAACGCGATGAACGCCTCCTATGAGGATCTGATGCGCCGCGCGCGGCAGATCGAGTACGTCCGCGGCGCCACCTCGATGAACGAGCTCGACGGCGACGGCTGGACGGCGGACTCCACCGGGATCTTCCCTGCGGCGTTCCTCGGCCACAACTTCGCCGAGTTCCCCGGCGCCTCCGTCGCGTGGAACATCGGCGGCATGGGCGTGCACTGGACCGCGGCCACCCCGTGGCCCTACGCCGAGGAGATCCCCGACTTCCTGCCGCGCGAGCAGTGGGACGAGGACCTCGAGAGCGCGCGGGGCCTGCTGCGCACGTACGTGGGACCGCTCGTCGAGAACCCGTTCACGGAGCCGATGTTCGCCGCGCTCCGCGACGCCGTGCCGAGCCCGGATCCCGAACGGCGGTTCGGGTACATGCCGATGGCGGGCGTGCCGCACCGGGACCGCCCGTTCGCACGCACCGGACCCCGGGACATCGCCCCGTACCTTTTCGACGGCAGCGAGCCGAACGTGACGCTGCGCACCGGTCTGCTCGTCACCCGGATCGAGCACGACGGCACCCGGGTGACGGGGATCGTCGGCCGAGACCTCTCGACCGGGGACGAGGAGTCCTTCCGCGGGCGGCTCGTGCTCGTCGCCGGGGACGCGCTGCGCACGCCCCAGCTGCTCTGGGCCTCGGGGGTCAGGCCGGAGGCGCTCGGCGTGCGGCTCAACGAGCACGCCTCCATCGACGGCGACGTCGTCATCGACGCGGCCCGGTTCGGTCTCACCGCCGCCGACATCCCCGTGCCTCCGGCCGGCGAGCCGTTCATCGGCTCGTACTGGAGCCCGTCGATCGGCGCGGAGCGTCCCGCGCACGGACAGCTCATGGAGCGCGAGTTCGAGGGGCAGCACGTGCTGGGCGTCGGCTGGTACTGCGCCACCGAGATCCGCCCGGAGAACCGGATCGAGTTCTCCGACGACCGCACGGACGCCCTCGGCCTGCCGCACATGACGGTGCGCTTCTCGTACTCCGAGGCCGACATGGCGGAGATCCGCCGGACCATGGACGTGCAGCGCGCGGCGGCGAACGCCGTCGGCGTCTTCCCCGCGCAGGACTCCGAGATCCTCCCCGCCGGCGCCTCGCTGCACTACACGGGCACCGTCCGCATGGGCCCCGTCGACGACGGCACCTCGGTGGTCGACACGGACGGACGCGTCTGGGGCTTCGACAACCTCTATCTGGCAGGCAACGGCGTCATCCCGACCGCTCTCACCTGCAACGCCACCCTCACCGGCGCCACGATCTCGGTGCGCATCGCGCGCGCCGTCTCGGCCGCGCTCTGACACCATCCCGACCCGAAACACCACCCGAACCCGAAACAGAGGAGAATGCGATGCACCTCACCACCCGACGGTCGCGTCGAGCAATGCTGCTCGGCACCGCCGTCCTCACCGCCGGCGCGCTGCTGCTGACCGGCTGCGGACGCAGCGGCGACGCCGGCTCGACCGGCAGCGGCGGCGGCGCCGCGATCGACGACAAGCCCGCGAAGGGCACGGTCCAGCTCTGGGCGGAAGGCGCCGACGGCGACAAGCTGCCCGACATGATCTCCGAGTTCAAGAAGGCCAATCCCGACGTCGACATCAAGCTGACCAAGGTCCCGGCGGACCAGTTCGCCTCGAAGATGACGGCTGCGATCACCGCCGGCACCGTGCCCGACCTGCTCTTCGCGTTCACCGAGGATCAGCCGGCGCTGTTGAACACGGGCGGATTCGACGCGGTGCCGGGTGGGCTGGCGAAGAAGGACGACTTCTTCCCGGCCATCTGGAACAACTCGATCGTGAAGGACGTGCAGTACGGGGTGCCCTGGTACACGTACGCGAACATGCTCATCTACCGCAGCGACCTCGCGGAGAAGGCCGGCGTCACCGCCGCGCCGAAGAACTGGGACGAGCAGAAGGCGTTCGGCGAGAAGCTCAAGGCCGCCGGATCCGAGTTCCCGTTCGCGCTCGCCGTCAACTACGACAAGTACAGCGCGGGTCAGCTGCAGGTCATGGCCGTGCAGAACGGCGGCGCTTTCCTGAACAAGGACCACACCAAGTGGACCCTGAACGACCCGAAGAACGTCGAGGCGCTCGACTACTGGGCGGGCCTCATCAAGAGCGGCCTGTCCTCGCCGGACGGCCCGCAGTTCCTGGACACCGTCCCGTGGTCCTCGCAGGGCAAGAACGGCGCGATCGTCGACGGCGGCCCGTGGTTCAAGGCCTGGTTCAACGACGCCAACGGCGCCGACTGGTCGAAGAGCCACCTCGCCTTCGCGCAGAACCCCACCGGCCCGAACGGCGGCAAGGGCGCGACGACGGGCGGCGGGAGCTGGCTCGTGCCGAAGGACGCGAAGAACAAGGACGCGTCGTGGAAGTTCGTGCGCTGGATGTCAGAGTCCGCGCAGCAGGTGAAGTGGTACCAGATCTTCGGCAACATGCCGGCGCTGAAGACCGCGTGGGAGGATCCGGCGATGAAGGGCGACCCGATGCTGGAGACCGTGCGCTCCGCGCTCGACGACGGCGTCGCGCAGCCGAACGTCCCGACCTGGTCGCAGGTCGGCGACGTGATCGGCAAGCAGATGGAGCGCGTCGTCCGCGGCGGGGTCTCCGCCAAGGACGCGCTCGACGCCGCTCAGCAGCAGGCGGAGTCGATCGGGCTGGGCGGGAAGTAGTCGCCCATGTCCACCGCCACGCGTGCACTGGTCACCCCGGGGGCGTCTGCGCGACGCCCCCGGGGCACCACCCGGGCCGCCTCCGCGCATGAGGGATCCCGCGCGGAGGCGGCCACCGGATGGATCTTCCTGCTCCCGTTCCTGCTCATCTTCGTCGTCTTCACCGCCGTGCCCACGGTGCTGGCGGTGGGCGCGAGCCTCACCGACATGACGGCGCGCGACATCCGCGATCCGTTCAACGTGAACTTCACCGGCTTCGAGGCCTACTCCAGGGTCCTTGGTTCGCCGGCCTTCCAGGGCGCCTTCCTGAACACCGTGATGTTCGTGGTTCTCTGCGTGCCGCTCAGCATGGGGCTCGGGTTCGCGCTCGCGCTCATGCTGAACAACGGCATCCGGCGGTTGCGCACGTTCTTCCGCGCCGCCGTGTACGTGCCGGTGATCACGAACATCGTGGCCGCCGCCGTGATCTGGCAGTACGCGTTCTCGATCTCCGGCCCGGTCAACAGCGCGTTCTCGAATCTGGGCGTCCCGGTCGTGAACTGGCTGGGCAAGCCGGAGTGGGCGATCGCCACCGTGGTCATGATGGGGGTCTGGCGGAACGCCGGAACCTGCATGATCCTCTTCCTCGCGGGGCTCCAGGCCGTACCGGAGGAGATCTACGAGGCCGCGGCCACGGACGGAGCCTCCACGATGCGCCGGCTCTGGTCGATCACCTTGCCCCTGCTGAGGCCGACGACCCTCCTCGTCACCGTCCTGATGACCGTGTCGTTCCTGAACATCTTCGAGGAGCCGTTCCTGCTGACCAAGGGCGGGCCCCTCGGATCCACCCGGCCGATGGCGCTGTGGGTCTACGAGCAGTTCGGGTTCGGCAACATCGCGTCGTCGATGGCCGGATCCGTGATCCTGCTGATCCTCGTCGGCATCGTCGCCTTCATCCAGTTCCGAATGCTGAGGCCGAAGCATTGAACAAGACAACCCCGATCCGCTCCGCCCTGACCTACGTCGCCCTCGCGGTGATCACGGTCCTGATGCTGCTGCCGTTCGTCTGGGTGTTCTTCGGATCCTTCAAGACCCAGGCCGAGTTCTTCTCCGATCCCGGCGCGTGGTTCCCGAAGTCGTTCCAGGTGCAGAACTACGTCGGCCTGTTCACGAACGGCGGGTTCGGCGGCTACATGCTGAACAGCATCGTCGTCTCGGCCATCGTCGTGGTCTGCAACGTGCTGTTCAGCTCGATGGCCGGCTATGCGCTCGCGAAGCTGCGCTTCCGCGGCCGCGCCGTGATCTTCCCGCTCGTGATCGCGTCGATGATCGTGCCCTACGTCGCGCTGTTCGTGCCGCAGTTCGTCATCGTCGTGCAGCTGGGGCTGGTGAACACGCTCATGGCGATCGCCCTTCCGCTGCTGGTGATGCCGCTCAGCGTGTTCATCATGCGCCAGTTCGCGCACGGGGTCCCCTTCGAGCTGCTCGAGGCGGCACGTCTGGACGGCGCGGGGGAGCCGCGGATCTTCTTCCGGATCTTCCTGCCGCTGACGGGGCCCGGACTCGCGACCGTCGCGATCCTGTCGTTCCTGTCCTCGTGGAACAACTTCCTCTGGCCGCTCGTCGTCGCGCAGTCCCAGGACGTCTACACCGCCCCGGTCGGACTGGCGGTCGCCTCGCAGGCGTCGAACACGATCGCGTTCGGCGTGCTGCTCGCCGGTGCGATGGTGGTCCTGCTGCCGATCCTCATCCTGTTCCTCTTCCTGCAGAAGTACTTCATCCAGGGCGTCGCCGCCACGGGGCTGAAGTAGCCGCATCTCTCGAAAGGCATCGATATGGCATCCCTCTCCACGCTGACGTTCTCGCTCAACGCGATCCAGTGGATCAACGTGCTGTCCGACCCCTCCGACCCGGACAGTCCAGGGCTGTGGCGGTTCGCGGACCCGACGTTCGTGGCCGAGTACCCCGATGTGCTCGCGCAGATCCGCAGGGCCGGATTCGACACGACCATGATGGAGGTGCTCGACACGCAGACGCTGCAGAGCTATGCGCGCATGATCGCGGACGCGGGACTGCGCGTGTCACCGGGCTATGCGCAGGTGCCGATCGGCTCGGCGCACGGCGGACGCCTGGAGAAGGGTACGTTCGAGCGCGCGCACTGGTTCGACGGCGTGCGCCGGAAGGCCGAGGAGTCCAATTACATGGGGCTCTCCCGGATCTTCCTCGCCGCCGAGGTCGACTATGCCGCCGCCCGCTGGGAGCACCCGGCCGTCGGATACGACTTCGACCAGGACCGCCTCGACGAACAGCTGGAACTGCTCGACGAAGCCGTCGACGTGCTCAACGCCGAGGGCGTGCGCCCCGGCCTGCACAACCACGTCGGCACCCTGATCGAGACCGCGCAGGAGTACGAGCACGTCCTGGAGAACATCGACGCGTCGCGGCTCGGCGCCGCGTTCGACATCGGTCACCTGGAATGGGCCGGGATCGACGCCAGGGCCGTGCTGGAGAAGTGGGGCGACCGGGTGCAGGACCTGCACATCAAGGACATCGACCTCGACGTCGCACGGCGCACCCGCGAGGAGGGCCTGAGCTACGAGAAGGCCACCAACCTGGGGCTGTACCGCGAGCCGGGTCTCGGCGACCTCGATCTCGTCGGAATTCTCGGGGCGCTTCCCGACTCCTTCGACGGCACCGTGCTGATCGAGGTCGACCGTGCCAGCATGGATCCCGTGGAGAGCGCCGTCTACACCGCGGGCTGGCTGGCCGACGCGACGAAGTCCTGAGGAGACGCTCATGAGCACGCATCCCGTCACCCTGTTCACCGGTCAGTGGGCGGATCTGCCGTTCGAGGAGGTGGCGCGCCTCGCCGCCTCCTGGGGCTACGACGGGCTGGAGATCGCGGCATCCGGGGACCATCTCGATCTGAAGCGCGCGGACGAGGACGACGCCTACGTCGCCTCGCGGCTCGAAATACTCGACCGTCATGGGCTGAAGACCTTCGCGATCTCGAACCACCTCGCGGGGCAGGCCGTGTGCGACGCCCCGATCGACTTCCGCCACCGCGCGATCCTGCGCGACCACGTGTGGGGGGACGGCGACGCCGAGGGCGTGCGGCAGCGCGCGGCCGAGGACATGAAGCGCGCCGCGCGCGTGGCCCGCAAGCTCGGCGTGGACACGGTCGTCGGGTTCACGGGGTCGTCGATCTGGCCGTACGTGGCGATGTTCCCGCCGGTCGGCGAGGACGTGATCGCCGCAGGGTTCGAGGATTTCGCGCACCGCTGGAACCCCATCCTGGACGTGTTCGACGGGGAAGGGGTGCGGTTCGCGCACGAGGTGCACCCCTCGGAGATCGCCTACGACTACTGGAGCTCGGTCCGTGCGCTGGAGGCGATCGACCATCGGGAGGCGTTCGGGTTCAACTGGGATCCCTCGCACATGATGTGGCAGAACATCGATCCCGTGGGCTTCATCTGGGACTTCCAGGACCGGATCTACCACGTCGACTGCAAGGACACCCGGATGCGCCCGCAGAACGGCCGCGCGGGCGTGCTCGGCTCGCACCTGCCCTGGGGCGACCCGCGGCGCGGCTGGGACTTCGTCTCGACGGGGCACGGCGACGTGCCCTGGGAGGACTCGTTCCGCGCGCTGGACGCGATCGGCTACGCCGGACCGATCTCGATCGAGTGGGAGGACGCGGGCATGGACCGCCTGCACGGCGCGGCCCAGGCCGTGCAGTACGTGCGCTCCCTGCTCTGGCCGAAGCCCGCCGCGTCCTTCGACGCCGCCTTCAGGAACCAGTGAGACGGGCGCCGGCGAAGGGACGCCTCAGCTCTCGCGCAGGCGTACGAGGCGCTCGTGGCCCGATTCCTCGAGCTCGGCGATGTCGGCCCGCGACTTCAGGAAGGCGTTGAACGACCGGTAGCCGAGCGCCTTCTCGCTGAACGAGGGATCCATCCGGCGGATCTGCGTCTTCACCGCCGAGCTGTGCAGCCACTCGTCGCCGTCGCTCTTGTCGTGCCCGAGCCGCAGCGCGCGCACGAGCGTGGCGGTCGCCTGCTCCTGATCGGACGTGCTCGGCTCGTCCTTCTCGGTGGTGGCGCGGGACTGCTTGCGCGCCCCCTGAGGCTGCTTGGCGGCCGTCTTCTTCGGGGCGGCCTCGACCGCGACCGCGGGCGCTGCCGCGCGCTCGACGCCGGGCAGCGAGTCGTACGCCTCGAACTCGTCGCAGGCGGCGGCCAGCGACTTCGCGGTGGAGCCCGCGACGCCCACGCCGATCACGTACCGGCCGAGGCGCTTGCAGCGCTGGGCGAGCGGGACGTAGTCGCTGTCCCCGGCGACGATCACCACGTGCGTGAGGTCTGGGAGCCGGAACATGTCCTCGACCGCGTCCACCGCGAGGCGGATGTCGGCGCCGTTCTTCGCATAGGCCGCCGCGGGGAAGAGCTGCACGAGATCGACGGCCCGCGCCACCAGCTGCGAGCGGTACTCGGCGTTGACGGGGGAGGACCAGTCGGCGTACGCCCGCGTGAGCACGAGCGTGCCGAACGAGGACGCGTAGTCGATGATCGCGCCGACGTCGATCATCGCGGCCTTGAGCCGCTCCGCGACCTCCGTGTCGGCAGGGTTGTCCTGGATGCGCTGGCGGTCCTTGCTGTACGCGTTGCGTCCGTGCACGCGGTCGTACCAGGAGATGACGATGTTGTCGAAGTCGAGATAGACGGCGACACGGGTGTCCTGCGGCTCAGCCATGGGGGTTCTCCTCCGGAGTCGGTCAGTCGGTCTCGTGGGGGTAGCGGACCCCGATCTGCGCACGGATCTCGTCGAGCAGGCCCATGATCGCGACCGACTCCGCCACCGGGAGCAGGTCGCTGTCCAGGGATCCGTCGGCGACGTAGCGCTCCGCCGCGATCGCCTCGTACTGCATCCCGCGCCCCTCGCCCTCGGCGGGCCGCGCGGAGAACTCCTCCAGCACGGCGCCCTCGGGGTCGATCACGCGCAGGACGGACGGCGACCACCACCAGCGCTCGATCTCCACGCGCGCCTTCGTGCCGAGCACGACCGCGGTGTTCGGCCCCGCACTGCGCGAGGAGGAGAACGTGGTCGAGATCGCTCCGCCGTCGTGCGTCATGACGGTCGCGACCTCCGCATCGGCGCCCGTCTCGATGAGGCGGGCGACCGCCTTGACCTCGGTCGGCACGCCCAGCACGCCGACGACGAAGGAGATCGGGTAGATGGCCAGATCCAGCAGCGCACCGCCGCCCAGCTCGAGGGCGTTCAGCCGGTGGGCGGGATCCGTCGGCAGCGTCTGCGTGTGGTCCGCGGAGACGGCGCGGATCTCGCCCAGGGTGCCGGCCGCGATGATCTCGCGCAGTCGGGCCATGTGCGGCAGATACCGGGTCCACATCGCCTCCATGACGAGCAGACCCTTCTCGCGGCCGAGGTCGGCGAGATCCTGCGCCTCGGCGCGGTTGAGCGTGAACGCCTTCTCGACGAGCACGTGCTTGCCGTGCTCGAGCGCGAGGCGGGCGTCGGCGTGATGCATCGGGTGCGGGGTGGCGACGTAGACGATGTCGACCTCGGGATCCGCCACGAGCGCCTCGTACGAGCCGTGCGCCCTGGCGATGCCGTAGCGCGCGGCGAAGGCGTCGGCGGAATCCTGCGACCGGGATCCGACGGCGACGAGGTCGAGACCCGCGGTGCGCAGGTCGGCGGCGAAGGCGGCGGCGATGCCGCCCGTGGCGAGGATGCCCCAGCGAAGTCCGGTCATGGCTCCAGCGTACGGGCTTCCCCACCCCGAGTCGTCCCCGCCAGCGGAGGCCAGGGGGTGCGTTCGTGGGGACGACCCAGGGGTGGGGTGCCCGCGGGGCGGGGCGGGTTGAGAGGATGGGGAGCATGGCTGACCTCATGACCGCTGCCGAGCTCGGCGCCCTCCTCGACGAAGGGGCGGATCTGCGCATCCTCGACGTGCGCTACCGCCTCGGCTTCACGGACGGGCACGAGAACTACCTCGGCGGACACCTCCCCGGGGCCGTCTTCGCCGATCTGGAGGCAGAGCTCGCCGGTCACGGCGCGCCCTCGGACGGACGCCACCCGCTTCCCTCCGACGAGGAGCTCGAGCGGGCCGCACGACGATGGGGGATCCGCGAGGGCCAGAGCGTCGTGGTCTACGACGACTCGCGCTCGCTGCCGGCATCGCGCGCCTGGTGGGCGCTGCGCCGTGCCGGCGTGGCCGATGTGCGCGTCCTCGACGGCGGGCTCGGCGCCTGGCGCGAGGCCGGGGGCGCCGTCGAACAGGGCGAGGTCGTGCCGCCGCCCGGCGACGTCGTCCTTGGCCGCCCCGGAACCGCCGACGTGCTCGACGCCGATGAGGTGGCGGCGTGGACCGGGGTGCTGCTGGACGCGCGGGCGCCGGAGCGGTTCCGCGGCGAGACCGAGCCGATCGACCCGGTCGCCGGGCACATCCCCGGCGCGCGCAACCTGCCGATCGTGGACCTGCTCACCGCCGACGGGCGCTTCCGCAGCCCCTCCGAGATCGTGGCGGCGTTCGAGGCCGTCGGCGCCGGCGAGGAGGTGCCGATCGCGGCGTACTGCGGATCGGGGGTGACCGCGGCGCAGCTCGCGCTCGCCGGCTCGCTCATCGGCCGCGAGGTGACCGTGTATCCCGGATCCTGGAGCGCCTGGTCGAACACCCCAGGACGCCCGATCGAGGTCGGACCCGTGCCGGAGGAGGCCGATCCGCTGGAGGACTGACCCGGCCGGGCGCGATCGCCCTGAGGTCAGAGCGCCTCGATGACCTCGCGGAGGACGTCGGGGTCGTACCAGGCGATCTCGCCGCCCGCGAGGGCGTGGTACCGCTCGTGGCCCTTGCCGAGGATCACCACGGTGTCCTCGGGACGCGCCATCCGCACGGCCGCGGCCATCGCCTCGCGACGGTCGGCGATCTCGGTGATCTCGACGGTGCTGGAGCGCGCGCCGTCGATGAGCGAGGCGCGGATCTCGGCGGGGTCGTCGTCGTAGGGGTTGTCGTCCGTGATGACCAGCACGTCGGCGAACATCGCGGCGAAGCGCCCCATCATGCGGCGCTTGGCCGCGTCGCGGTGGCCGTTCGCGCCGAGCACCGCGATCAGGCGTCCGTCGGGCGTCGTGGTCCTGATGGCCCGCAGAGCGGCGTTGATGGCCTCCGGCTTGTGCGCGGAGTCGACGATCGCGGTGAAGGGCTGCCCGAAGTCGAAGCGCTGCAGGCGGCCCTCGACGCTCGGCAGCGCGGCGATGCCGGGGGCGAGGTCGGCCAGGTCGCGCCCGGACTCGGTGAGCGCGGCGACCGCGGCCAGGATGTTGTTCACGTTGAACGCGCCGGTCAGCTGGGTCGTGAACCGCACGCGCTCGCCGGCGGGGGAGCGGACCGTGAACGAGGATCCGTCCGCGCGCAGCTCGACGTCCTCCGCGCGCCAGTCGGCGGACTCGGATCCGCTCGCCGACGTCGTGCGCACCGGCACCGTCGCCTGGGCGGCGAGGACGCGGCCCCAGTGCGAGTCGATGTCGACGATGCCGATCTTCGCGTGCTCCGGCGTGAGCAGCAGCGCCTTGGCGGCGAAGTAGTCCGCCTGCGTCGGGTGGTAGTCGCGGTGATCGTGGCCGAGGTTCAGGAAGACGCCCGCGTCGAAGGCGAAGCCGTCCACGCGGCCGAGCGTGAGGGCGTGGCTGGACGCCTCGACGGCGACCGTGCCGAGCTTCTGCTCGCGCATCACCGCGAAGAGCGCCTGCAGCTCCGGTGCCTCCGGTGTGGTCAGCACGGGCGGGAAGAAGTCGTCGCCCACGGTCGTGCCGATGGAGCCGATCGTGCCGGACTGCTGCATTCCCGCGGCGGCCGCCACGTAGAACGCGGTCGTCGTCTTGCCCTGCGTGCCGGTGATGCCGATCGAGGTCATCGACGCCACCGGGTCGCGGTACAGGAACGCGGAGGCGGGGCCCGCGGCGAGGCGCGGATCCGCGACGACGACGGTCGGCACGTCCGAGGGGACGAGGGCTGCGCCCTCGGCGTCGGTGAGGACGGCGGTCGCGCCGGCCTCCACCGCCTGCGCCGCGAAGCGGGCGCCGTGCGAGTTCGCTCCCCGGATGACGAGGAAGAGGT
>NZ_NCKN01000087.1 GCF_002257455.1 Microbacterium sp. 13-71-7 | reverse complement strand
GCTTCCGCTACGCGACGATCGGCGGATTCGCCGCGGCGCGGTCGTCGGGGCAGAACTCGGCCGGGTACGGACGCTTCGACGCGATGGTCACGGGCATCCGCGTCGCGACGCCGACCGGTGACGTCGACCTGGGGCGGTCGCCGGGCAGCGCGGCGGGACCCGACCTCGTGCGCCTGTTCCTCGGCTCCGAAGGCATCTACGGCGTCATCACCGAGGTCAGGGTGCGTGTGCATCCGGTGCCGGCCGAGCGCGTGATGGAGTCCTGGGCGTTCCCCGACTTCGCGACCGGCGCGGCGGCGCTCCGGGCTGTGGTGCAGCACGGCGGAGGTCCCACGGTGATCCGGCTGTCGGACGAGGCCGAGACGAGCGTGAGCCTCGCCCAGGTCGGCAGGATCGGCAAGGCCCTCGCCAAGGGCGCGAGCGCGGTCACGGTGTTCGAGGGGGACGACGTGGCGGCGCGCCGGGCGCGCACAGCGGCGCTGCTGCAGGCGGCCGGAGGCGCCTCCTCGGGCGAAGGGCCCTCCGAGGACTGGCTGCGCACCCGATTCGACGGGCCCTACCTGCGGGACGCGCTGCTGGATGCCGGTGTGTTCTGCGAGACGTTGGAGACGGCCACCAGGTGGTCGCGGCTCGAAGGCCTGCGCGAGGCGGTGACACGGGCGCTCAAGAGCGGGTTCGCCGGTGCGGGGCGCAAGGCGTTCGTGATGTGCCACGTCTCTCACGTGTACCCGACCGGGGCGTCGCTCTACTTCACCGTGCTGGCCCCGCTCGGCGCCGACGCGCAGGAGGCGTGGTCGGGCATCAAGCGCCGCGTCGGCGACGCGATCATGGCGGCGGGCGGCACGATCAGTCACCACCACGCGGTGGGCCGCGATCATGCGCCGTGGCTCGGCGAGGAGATCGGCGACACCGGCGTGCGGATCCTCGCCGCCGTCAAGCGCGAGCTCGACCCCGACGGGATCATGAATCCCGGCGCGGTGCTCGGCGCGGCGACGCCCGTGCCGGTGCGCGCCGCGGGAGCCTGAGACGTGCCGATGATCGCTCTGATCGCGAATCCGCGCTCCGGGAAGGGGCGAGGCGCCGCCGCCGCGGACGCCGCCGCGGCGGCTCTGGGCGCTGCGGGCGCGGATGTGCGCGTGCACATCGGGGCATCGGCGGCCGAGACGCGGCGCCTCACCGGGGACGCGCTCGCGGGGCGTCCCGACGCGATCGTCGTGGTCGGCGGGGACGGGACCGTCTCGGAGATCCTGCCGGAGCTCGCGGGCGCGGACGTGCCGCTCGCTCTCGTGCCGGCGGGCACCGGAAACGACTTCGCCCGCGCCCTGGGCCTGCCGCGGCACGATCCGGCGGGCGCCGCGCTCCTCGCGCTGAACGGGGAGCGTCGCCGCATCGACGTCGGCGAGATCGTGGCAGAGGGGCGGATCACGCCCTTCCTCACGGTGGCGGCGCTCGGGTTCGACGCGAAGGTCAGCGACCGCACCAATCTGCTGCGGTGGCCCCGGGGCGCCGCGCGCTACTACCTCGCCATCCTCGTGGAGGTCGTGCGCCTCCGCCCGACGCTGTTCCGGCTCGCATGCGACGGCGAGAGCGCGCGGGAGGCGCCGGGCACGCTCGTCGCCGTGGGCAACACCGCCAGCTACGGCGGCGGCATGCCGATCTGCCCCGAGGCGCGCCCCGACGACGGCCTGCTGGACGTGGTGCACGTCGCACCGCTCGGGCGCGCGCGGCTGCTGGCGCTCTTCCCACTGCTGCTGCGCGGGCGTCACCTGGCCAGGCAGGAGGTCGCGCACCGGCGTGTCAGGGAGATCGCGGTCTCGGCGCCGGATCTGGTGGTCTACGCCGACGGCGAGCGGATCGCCGAGAAGGAGTGCACGATCCGGGTGCGTCCGGGGACGCTGACCGTGATGGTGCCGAGGGGAGGAGCGGCATGAACGGCTTCGACGAGGACGTCGTCGTGATCGGATCCGGTTTCGGCGGATCCGTCGCCGCGCTCCGGCTCGTGGAGAAGGGATACCGGGTCCGCGTGTACGAGGCGGGTCGCCGCTTCGAGGACGAGGACTTCGCGAAGACGAACTGGAACGTCCGGCGCTACCTGTGGGCCCCCGCGCTCGGCTGCTTCGGCGTGCAGCGGATCCACCGGCTGCCGCACGTCATGATCCTCGCGGGTGCGGGTGTCGGCGGTGGGTCCCTGAACTACGCGAACACGCTCTACCAGCCCGGCGCGCCCTTCTTCGACGACCCGCAGTGGGCCGGCATCGCGTCGTGGCAGCAGGAGCTCGCACCGCACTATGCGACGGCCAAGCGCATGCTCGGCGTCGTGGAGCACTACCCGCACACCGGACCGGTGGAACGCATCATGGCCGGCGCCGCGGAGGATCTGGGCGTCGCGAAGACGTTCCGCCGGGCGCCGGTCGGGGTGTACTTCGGCGCGCCGGGCGAGACCGTCCCGGATCCGTTCTTCGGCGGCGAAGGGCCGTCGCGCACGGGCTGCACGCTGTGCGGGAACTGCATGGTGGGCTGTCGGGTCGGCGCGAAGAACACGCTCATGAAGAACTACCTCGCCCTCGCGGAGCGCCGCGGGGCGGTGATCGAGGCGCTGCGCACCGTCGTCGAGGTGCGCGAGCTCGCCGGAGGCGGATTCTCCGTCACCACACGTCGCAGCGGCGCGTGGGGGCCGGGCCGACGGCGCACCGTCACCGCGGAGCACGTCGTGCTCGCCGCGGGCACCTGGGGGAGCCAGCAGCTCCTGCACCGGATGAAGGCCTCCGGCGCGCTGCCGCGCATCCCGGACGCGCTCGGCCGGCTCACCCGCACCAACTCCGAGGCTCTGGACGGCGCGGTCTCGACAGCGGTGCCGGAGGAGGCCGGCTTCGCCCACGGCGTGGCCATCACGACCTCGTTCCACGTCGACGAGCGCACCCACGTGGAGAACGTGCGGTACGGGCCGGGATCCAACCTCATGGGCGCCCTCGCGACGGTGCTCGTGCCCGGCGACGTGCCGCTGCGCCGTCGGCTGGGCGCGCTGCTCGGCGCCGTCGTGCGTCACCCTGTCCGTCAGTTCCGCCTCGGCACGCTGCGACGGTGGAGCGAGCGCGGGATCATCGCGCTCGTGATGCAGACCGCCGACAACTCGCTCACGCTCTCCCTGCGACGTCGGTTCGGGCGCGAGGTGCTGACGAGCGCCCAGGGCCACGGCGCCCCGAACCCCAGTCACCTGCCCGAGGCGCATCGCGCGGCCGAGGCGATCGCCGCCCGCATGACGCAGGAGACCGGCGTCCCGGCGTCCGCGCGCGGATCCTGGCCCGAGGTCTTCGGGATCCCGCTCACCGCCCACTTCCTCGGCGGGGCGGTGCTCTCGGACGCGCC
Organism: Microbacterium sp. 13-71-7; assembly: GCF_002257455.1. Classification (GTDB taxonomy): domain Bacteria; phylum Actinomycetota; class Actinomycetes; order Actinomycetales; family Microbacteriaceae; genus Microbacterium. Next base: position 11,657 of record NZ_NCKN01000087.1, on the reverse strand, counting down.
GGAGCGCGGCGTCGTCGATCCGTATCACCGCGTGTGGGGTCATCCCGGGCTGTCGGTCGTCGACGGATCCGCCGTCCCGGCGAATCCCGGCGTGAACCCGTCGCTCACGATCACGGCCCTCGCCGAACGCGCGATGTCGTATTGGCCGCGACGGGGCGAAGCGGATCCGAGGCCGGTTCAGGTGCCCCGCGATCGTTGACCGACCGCGGCCGGATCCGCACCGGGGTGCTCTCCGGCCGTTGAGCGAGCACGGCCGGAGGCCGAGCGAGACGAAACGCCGCCTCCCGGAGGAAGCGGCGTTTCGTCTCGATGAACCCGAGCGGTCAGGCGTTCGCGATCCCGCGGATCACCGGTGTGTGGAACGTCGCGCCGAACACACGCTCCGAGGCGCCCTCGCGGTCGAGGTACGGCGACGCACCGCCGTCGATGAAGGGCCAGCCGGCGCCGAGGATGAGGCACAGGTCGATGTCCTCGACCTCGGGCACCACGCCTTCGTCGAGCATGAGCCTGATCTCCTGCGCGAGCCCGTCCTGCACGCGGCGGAGGATCTCCGCGGCGGGCGTCGGGGTGGTCCCCGCGGCCTGCTTCACGAGCTTGTCCGCGGCCTTGGTGAAGCCGGTCACCCTGCCGCCCTTGTCCTTCTCGACGACCTCCGGCAGATCCGCCAGGGCGTGGAAGTTCTCGTTCGCGTAGAAGCGGTCCGGGAACGCGTGCACCATGGTGTCCTGCACGTGCGCGGCGACCTTCCAGCCGACCAGGTCGATGAGCTGGAACGGACCCATCGGCAGCCCGAGCGGCGCGAAGGCCTTCTCGACCTCGGCGACCGGCGTGCCCTCGTAGACCGCACGAGCGGCCTCGCCCATGACCTTGGCGAGCAGGCGGTTCACGACGAAGCCGGGGGCGTCGGCGGTCAGCACGGCGTTCTTGCCCAGGCCCTTCGCGACCACGAACGCGGTCGACAGCGCCGCCTCGGTGGTCGTCGCCGTCCTCACGATCTCGATGAGCGGCATGACCGCGACCGGATTGAAGAAGTGGAAGCCGACCAGTCGCTCGGGGTGCGCGAGCTTCGAGCCGATCTCCTCGACCGAGAGGGACGACGTGTTGGTCGCGAGGATCGCGTCCTCGGCGACGATCTGCTCGATCTCGCCGAACACGGCCTGCTTGACGCCGACCTCCTCGAACACGGCCTCGATCACGAAGTCGCAGTCCGCGTACAGGGACTTGTCGGTCGTGCCGGTCACCAGACCGCGCAGCTTGTTCGCGCTGTCCGCGTCGAGACGGCCTTTCGCCTCGAGCTTGCCGATCTCCTCGTGGATGTAGGCGACGCCCTTGTCGACGCGCGCCTGGTCGAGGTCGGTGATGAGCACCGGCACCTGCAGCTTGCGCACGAACAGGAGCGCGAACTGGCTGGCCATGAGGCCCGCTCCGATGATGCCGACCTTGGTGACCTTCTTGGCGAGGGCCTTGTCGGGGGCGCCGACCGGGCGCTTGGCCCGCTTCTGCACGAGGTCGAAGGCGTACATCGACGCGGCGAACTGGTCGCCGGTGACGAGATCGGCGAGCGCCTCGTCCTCGCGGGCGAAGCCCTCCTCGCGCGTGCCGCTCTTCGCCTTGTCGAGCAGGTCGAGCGCGACGTACGGCGAACGGGGCACGGTGCCGATCTTCGACTCGAGCATGCCGCGGGCCATCTTGATGGCGATCGGCCACTTCGTGAGCCGCTCGATCTTGCCCGGCTCGTTCTTGCGGTCGACCTTCTTGCCGCCGAGCACCGCATCGGCCCAGCGCAGCGAGTCCTCCAGGAAGTTCGCGGCGGGGAAGATCGCGTCCATCATGCCGAGCTCGAACGCCTGCTGCGGCTTGAGCATGCGGTTCTGCTTGAGCGGGTTCGAGATGACGACCTCGAGCGCGTTCTCGATGCCGATGAGGTTCGGCAGCAGGTAGGCGCCGCCCCAGCCGGGGATGATCCCGAGGAAGACCTCGGGCAGCGCGAGGGCCGCCGCGGAGGCGTCGACCGTGCGGTACGTCGAGTTCAGCGCGATCTCGACGCCGCCGCCGAGGGCGAGCCCGTTGACGAACGCGAAGGACGGCACGCCGAGGGAGCTGAGGAACCCCAGCACCTTGTGACCGAGCTGCGCGATGAGGCGCGCGTTGTCACGGGATCCGACCCGGCTGATGTCGGAGAGATCGGCGCCGGCAGCGAGGATGTACTGCTTGCCCGTGATGCCGACGGCGTGGATCTCACCGGCGGCGGCACGCGCCCGGAGGCCGGCGAGAGTCTCGCCGAGCTCGGTGAGCGTCGCGGGGCCGAGCGTGTTCGGACGGGTGTGGTCGCGGCCGTTGTCGAGCGTGATGAGGGCCAGCACCTTGCCGGAGGGCAGCCGCACGTCGCGCACGGGGGAGTGCGTGACGACCTCGCCCTCGGTGAGGGCCATGATGGGCGAGAAGTCGATCGCGTCGTAGTTCGTCATTCCGGCACTCACTTCCGCTTCTTGCCGTCGAAGTAGGGGTTCTCCCAGATGACCGAGCCGCCCTGGCCGAGACCCACGCACATCGCGGTGAGGCCGTACCGGACGTCGGGACGCTCGGCGAACTGCGCGGCGAGCTGGATCATCAGGCGCACGCCGCTCGCGGCGAGCGGGTGGCCGATCGCGATCGCCCCGCCCCACGCGTTCACCCGAGGATCGTCGTCGGCGATGCCGAAGTGGTCGAGCAGCGAGATCACCTGGATCGCGAAGGCCTCGTTGAGCTCGAAGAGGCCGATGTCGGAGATCGAGAGACCGGCCTTCTTGAGCGCCTTCTCGGTGGACGGGATCGGACCGATGCCCATGATCTCCGGCTGCACGCCGGCGAACGCGAAGGACACCATGCGCATCTTCGGGGCGAGTCCGAGCTCCTTGACCGCTCCGCCGCCGGCGAGCAGCGACATCGTCGCGCCGTCGGTGAGCGGCGAGGAGGTGCCGGCCGTGACGCGGCCGTGCGGGCGGAACGGGGTCTTCAGCGCCGCCAGATCCTCCATCGTGGTCTGCGGGCGACGGCCCTCGTCCTCGGTGGCGAGGCCCCAGGCGCCGTCGGCGCCCTTGATCGCGACCGGCACGAGGTCGGGCTGGATCTTGCCCGCGTCGTAGGCGGCCTGCACCTTGTGCTGGCTCAGCATGCCGAAGCGGTCGGAGCGCTCCTTGGTCAGGTGCGGGAAGCGGTCGAAGATGCGCTCCGCGGTGACGCCCATGTTCAGGGCTCCGGGATCGACCATCTTCTCCGCGACGAAGCGCGGGTTGGGATCGGCGTTGCCGCCGATCGGGTGGTGGCCCATGTGCTCGACGCCGCCGGCGACGGCGAGGTCGTACATGCCGACGCCGATCGAGGCGCCCATCGTGGTCACGCTGGTCATCGCGCCTGCGCACATGCGCTCGACCGCCAGGCCGGGCACGGTCTGCGGGAGGCCTGCAAGGATCGCGACCGAGCGACCGAGGGTGAGACCCTGGTCACCCGTCTGCGACGTCGCGGCGATGGCGACGTCGTCGATCCGGTCCAGCGGGACGTTCGCGTTCCGCTCCATCAGGCCGATCGTGGCCTTGACGGCCAGGTCGTCCGCGCGGGTGTTCCAGTACATGCCCTTCTCGCCGGCGCGCCCGAAGGGGGTGCGCACTCCATCGACGAAGAAGACGTCCGAGATCTCGGCCACTCTGCCTCCAATGTCCGGTCCGCTGCGCGGACAGGGCCTCCAATATCCGGACCGCTGCGCGGAACGGATGGTCGCCGGCGCGCAGCTGCGCGCCGGACTTACAGTTTCGCACGTTCCGAGGAACGCGGTTCCCGAATTTGTGAGACCGAGTGTCATCTCGGTCCCTGTGCTCCGGGGGTGCTCCCTCAGCCTAGGAGCGGTGGGGGATCCGAGGAGGAATCGGTTGGGCTGAACCTACGAAGCGGTTCCGGGTGCCTCGTCCGCCGTTTGCGCGGCTTCCACAAAAGCATCCGCGATCCGCTGTGCGGTTTCCTCAATCTGCCAGGCCCTCGCCTCGCGCTCGGCGAGAGCGGATCCGATCGTCGCGGCGTTGATCTCGGCCGGCGGCTCCCAGGCGATCCGGCGCAGCGTGTCGGGGGTGAGCAGGTTCTCCGTGGGCATCCCGAGCTCTTCGGCATGCGCCTCGACGGCCGCGCGGGCGGCCTTCAGACGGGCATCGGCCTCCGGGTTGCGATCGGCCCAGGCGCGGGGCGGCGGAGGCGCATCGCTGGGCACGCGCTCGCGCGGCAGGTCGGTTCGCTCGCGGCCGCGCTCGATCGCGGCCCACCACCGGTCCAGCTGACTGCGGCTGGCGCGTCCGGTGAAGGCCGAGACGGCGGCGAGCGCTCCCTTGTTCTGCGGATTGGCCTGCACCGCGGCGATGAGGGCCCGGTCCGGCACGAGACGGCCGGGGGAGACGTCGGATTCGCGGGCGAACTCCTCGCGGGCCTCCCACAGCTCGCGGGCGACCGCGAGGTTCTTCGCGCCGCGCACCTGGTGCAGGCCGCTCAGCCGCCGCCACGGCTCCTCGCGGGGAGGCTTGGGCAGGCGGACGCGGGTCGCCTCGAACTCCTCGGCGGCGAACTCCGTCTTGTGGGCCGCCTCGAGCTCTGAGGCGATGAAGTCGCGCACGTCGACCAGATGCAGGACGTCGAGCTCGGCGTACTCGAGCCAGGAGTTCGGGAGCGGCCTGGTCGACCAGTCGGCGGCGGAGTGCTCCTTGGCCAGGACGATGCCGAGGGCGCGCTCGACGACCGCGGCGAGCCCCACGCGCTCATAGCCGAGCAGACGCGCGGCGAGCTCGGTGTCGAACACGTGCGCAGGGTCGAGGCCCAGCTCGTGCAGAGACGGAAGGTCCTGGCTGGCGGCGTGGAAGACCCACTCCTCGGCGCCGATCGCCTCCTGCAGGGGGACGAAGGAGCTGATCGAGATCGGATCGAACAGGAAGGCGCCGGCGTCGCGCCGGAACGCCTGGACGAGGTAGGCGCGCTGCGAGTAGCGGAAGCCGGAGGCGCGCTCCACGTCGACGGCGACGGGGCCGTGTCCCACCGCGAGCGTCTCGGCTGCGGCGACGAAGTCCTTGTCGTTGTCGATGACGACGTAGTCAGTCACGGATCGTTCTCCTGGCGCCGAACACGGCGATGTCCTCTGAGCCCGGCGGCAGTCCCGCCAGCATTCCGACCAGCTCCGCCCATGCCTCGGCATGCGGGGCGAGGGGGCCGGTCGGCGACCACGACGCACGGAGTTCGATCTGCGCGCCGTCCCCTTCCGCAGCAAGCCCCCCGAAACCCTTCGAGAGGGTCTTCGTCGAGGTTCCGGATGCGGAGTGATGCGTCGCGCCGCGCGAGCCGAGCGCGTCGATCAGCCAAGACCACGCTACATCCGCCAGCAGCGGATCGGTGCCGATCTCGGGCTCGAGCGGCGCCTGCGCGAAGGCCACGATGCGCCAGGGACCACCCCAGGCGTCCGGCTCCGCCGGATCGTGCAGCAGCACGAACCGTCCCGTCCCGTACAGGGAGTCGCCGTTCTCGTCGGGGCGCACGTCGGCCGCGAGGGCCAGAGCCTCGGGGGCGAGGCCGGACGGCGCGGGGATCTCGCGCACCACGATGTCGTCGCGGAACCGCAGCGCCCGCAGCTGCTCGGCGGCATGTGCGAAGACGCCGTCGGGTCCGGGATGAGCGCTCACGCGGACAGACTAGAGTCAGGAGGCGATGAAGAGTCTCAGGCACGCCGCGACGATCGGCGCGATCGCGCTGGCAGGCGCCGCGGCTCTCGGCGCGGCGATCGGCGGAGCCCTCGTGCTGCGCGTCGCCCGCGAGGTGATCACCCCGGCCCCCCGCAAGAACGACACCGATGTGCTGGCCGTCGACACGGGAGCGCAGACGATCGAGCTCTCGCGCACGCCGGACACCGAGCTGCCGGGGCGCTACGGCCTCTACGTCGAGGGCACGCCCGGCTATGTGAAGCTCGGCGCAGTGCTGCACGCGGACGCCCACAGCGTGCGCCGCAAGCTCCTGACCCAGATCGAACCGGGTGCGGAGGTGGGGCGCAGGGCCGGCTTCAGCGGCTACTACTACCTCGCCCCCGGGGAGCTGCACCTGCCCTACGAATCGGTGCTGATCGGGACGCCGGCCGGCCCGTGCCCCGCGTGGCTCTTCCCGGCGGAGTCCACGACCTGGGTGATCCAGGTGCACGGCCGGGGCGCCACCCGGTCCGAGTGCCTGCGCGCCGTCCCCGTGCTGCACGCCGCGGGACTCCCGGTGCTGGTGACGTCGTACCGCAACGACGGCGAGGGGCCGCGCACACGCCCTGGATCCTATGGACTCGGAGCGACGGAGTGGCGCGACGTGGAGACCGCGATCTCCTACGCGCTGCGCCACGGCGCGGAGCGGATCCTGCTGATGGGGTGGTCGATGGGCGGCGCGATCGCGCTGCAGACCCTGGTGAGCTCGGACCACGGCGGTGCGGTCGTCGGCATGATCCTGGACTCGCCGGTCGTGGACTGGCGCACGGTGCTGCGCTTCCAGGCGAAGGCGATGGGGCTGCCGGATCCCCTTCCGCAGCTCGCGATGGAGGCCCTGGAGCAGCCCTGGTCGGCGCGGCTCAGCGGCGCGGACCAGGCGATCGCCTTCGACGCGCTGGACATGGTCGCCCGTTCCGCCGAGCTGGACGTGCCGATTCTGCTGCTGCACAGCGACGACGACGGCTTCGTGCCCTCCGACGCCTCGCATGCGCTGGCCGAGGCGCGACCGGATCTGGTGACCATGCCGCCGTTCACCGGCGCGCGCCACACGAAGCTCTGGAACTACGACCAGAACCGCTGGACCGACGCGATCACCGACTGGCTCGGAGAGCACGGCTTCGCGGACTGACAGCGACACTCCACCTGGGCGACGAGACTTCGCTCCGGCGGTGCTGTCTCGCCGCGGAGATGGAGTCTCGCGGTCAGGCGCCGGTTCAGGCTGCGGCGAGGCGGGCGCGCACCTGGCGCTTGGCGCGCATGAGCATGCCGGTCATGCCGGAGATGCGCAGCGGAGAGACGACCCTGGTCAGCCCGATCGACTGGGGGAAGTCGTCGGGAATCGCGAGCACGGCCTCAGGGCTCAGACCCGCGATTCCCTGCGCCAGGATGCTGGCGAAACCGCGCGTCGTGGGCGCCTCGGCGGGCGCGGTGGCGTGCATCGTCACGGCGCCGTCGGTCAGCTCGAGATAGATGTACACCGGCGACTGGCACTCGGCCACGCGCTCGGTCATCTCGGGGTGCGCGGCGACCTCCTCCGAGACCGCGGGCAGCTCGTTCGAGAACTCGAGGAGCAGCTGCAGCCGGTCGGATTCGGGGAGCTCGAGGAACTCGTCCCTGATCTCGGCAAGGGAGTCGGGGAGGACGAAGGCGGGGGTGTCGGACATCCCCGCCATTCTCCCACGTCAGAGCGTGCCAGGCTCCTCGCCCGTGACGATCGGGACGCGCACCGCGCTGCCCCACTCGGTCCAGGATCCGTCGTAGTTGCGGACGTTCTCGAAGCCGAGCAGGTGCTTCAGCACGAACCAGGTGTGGGCCGAGCGCTCGCCGATGCGGCAGTAGGCCACCACGTCGTCGCCGGCCTTGAGGCCCGCGCCGTCGAGGTAGATCGCCTCCAGCTCGGTGCGCGGCTTGAATCCGCCGTCTTCCGCGACGGCCTTGGCCCACGGCACGTTCTGCGCGGTGGGGATGTGGCCGGCGCGCAGCGCGCCCTCCTCGGGGTAGGCGGGCGCCGAGGTGCGGGAGCCGTTGTACTCCTCGGGCGAGCGCACGTCGATGAGCGGGTTGCCGAGATGCGCGAGCACGTCGTCCTTGTAGGCGCGCAGCACCGAGTCGTCGCGCTCCACGACCGGGTAGGCCGTGGCGGCGCGCGCGGGAAGCTCCGTCGTGATCTCGCGGCCCTCGGAGATCCAGCGGTCGCGCCCGCCGTCCAGCAGGCGGACGTCCTCGTGGCCGAAGAGCGAGAACACCCAGAGCGCGTAGGCGGCCCACCAGTTGTTCTTGTCGCCGTAGATGACGACGGTGTCGTCGCGGGAGATCCCCTTGCGGCTGAGGAGCGCGGAGAAGCCCGCGCCGTCCACGTAGTCGCGCACGACAGGATCGTTGAGCTCCGTGTGCCAGTCGACCTTCACGGCACCCGGGATGTGCCCGGTCTCGTAGAGCAGCACGTCCTCGTCGGACTCCACCACGACCAGGCCCGGTTCGCCCAGGTGCGCGGCGAGCCAGTCGGTGCTGACGAGTCGGCCGGGCTCGGCGTACTCGGCGAACGATGCGGACGTGGTGTCGAAGTCGACGGTCACTGGGGGCTCCCTCGGAGGTGGTGATGCAGGGCGACGATGTCCGTGAACGGCCCGTCGCGCGAGCTGACGCGCGGTGAAACCGGTGACGGCGACGGCGTAGGGTTGATCCGTCTCTTCGACACTAGAACCCCGTGCGCCCCTGCGCACCCGCCGGGTAAGACTTCGACACAGGATCCGAATGACCGATCAGGCCGCCACCTCCGGCGTCGTCCACCTCATCGACCGCCAGCCGCAGATGACCGGCACCGAACTGCTGACCGGGCTCGTCCCGCCGCCGCAGTTCGACGGCGCGACGTTCGACAGCTATCGCTCCGACGCGGCCTACCCGTCGCAGGAGGAGGCCAAGCAGCATCTCGTGTCTTTCGCCACGGGCGCGCAGCAGGTCAAGCGCGGCGGACTGTTCCGGCGGGCGCCGAAGCTCCCGCAGACGAAGCCCGGCGTCTACCTCGACGGCGGATTCGGCGTCGGCAAGACCCACCTCCTCGCCTCGATCTATCACGCGATGCCCGCCCGGCGGAAGTACTTCGGATCCTTCATCGAGTACACGGCCCTGGTCGGCGCGCTCGGCTATCGCAACACCGTCGACCTGCTCCGCGGATCCGATCTGCTCTGCATCGACGAGTTCGAGCTCGACGATCCGGGCGACACCATGGTCATGACGCGCCTGCTCGGCGAGCTGGTCGGCAGCGGCACCAAGCTCGCCGCCACCTCCAACACCCCGCCGAACGCCCTGGGCGAGGGGCGGTTCGCGGCGCAGGACTTCCTCCGGGAGATCCACGCGATGTCGGACAGCTTCGAGACGATCCGCATCGACGGCGTCGACTTCCGCCAGCGCGCCCTGGACGGGCACGCCCGCACGTTGACCGGGGACGAGTACGCCGCGCAGCTCGCCGCGCTGAGCGCCGGCCACCGCGTCTCGGACGACGCCTTCGACGACATCGTCAAGCACCTCGCGCAGGTGCACCCCTCGCGATACATCCGCCTCATCGCGGGCGTGGAGGCCCTGGGGATCCGCGATGTGCGCCAGCTCACCGATCAGTCGGAGGCGCTGCGGTTCGTCGCCTTCGTCGACCGCGCGTACGACGCGCAGGTGCCGGTGCTCGCGACGGGCCGCCCCCTCGACGAGGTCTTCAGCGAGGAGATGCTCGGCGGCGGCTACCGCAAGAAGTACCTGCGCGCGATCTCCCGCCTGAACGCGCTCTCCCACGCGGAGCTCCCCACGGCCGCCTGACCGTGATCCGCGAAACACGCTGTTCACACAGCGGCGGATCCTGTAACACCGCCGCAACATCCGCCTCGTTCCCACGAAACACGGCGCCGCCACACTGAAACGCACGACGCGATCAGGTGGAGGCGCACAGCATGGAAGCAACAGGGAACATCTCCTGGGGAGTGACGGCGACGGCGCTGGTGCTGCTCATGACGCCGGGGGTGGCGTTCTTCTACGGCGGTCTCGTGAAGGCCAAGAGCGTCGTCAGCATGATGATGATGAGCTTCGGTGCGATCGGTCTCGTCGCCGTGCTGTGGATCCTCTTCGGCTCCTCGATGGCGAGCGTGACCTCGCCCACCCAGTTCGCGGGCGACCCTTTCGCCGACTTCGGTCTGGCCTCCCTCGCGAGCGGCAAGGGATCCAACGTGGCGCTGCTGACGGTCGGCTATGGCGCCACGTTCGCGATCATCACCGTCGCCCTCATCTCCGGTGCCATCGCGGACCGGGCGAAGTTCGGTCCCTGGCTGATCTTCGTCGGGGTCTTCGCGACGGTCGGCTACTTCCCGATCGCCGCCTGGGTCTGGGGCGGTGGCTGGATCATGCACCTGGGCGCGATGCTGTTCGGCGCCGACAGCGGCATCGAGTTCATCGACTACGCCGGCGGCACGGCGGTGCACATCAACGCGGGCGCCGCGGCCTTCGCCCTCGCCCTCGTGCTCGGCAAGCGGATCGGGTTCCAGAAGGGCATCCAGAAGCCGCACAACGTGCCGCTCACGCTCCTCGGCGCCGCGCTGCTGTGGTTCGGCTGGTTCGGCTTCAACGCCGGAGCGCAGTGGACCACGAAGGGCATGGACGGCGTCGGGCTCATCACGATCAACACCTTCGGCGCGGCGGCCGCGGGCATCCTCGGCTGGATCCTCGTGGAGCGCATCCGCGGCGGCAAGGCGACCTCGATCGGCGCGGCCAGCGGCGCGGTGGCGGGCCTCGTCGCGATCACCCCGGCGTGCGCCAACCTGACCCCGGGATGGGCGCTGCTGCTGGGCGCCCTGACCGGCGCGGTGTGCGCTCTGGCGGTGGAGCTGAAGTTCCGCCTCGGTTTCGACGACTCGCTCGACGTGGTCGGCCTGCACCTGGTGGGCGGCTTCATCGGCACGATCTACCTCGGCTTCTTCGCCACGGGACAGGGGCTCTTCACGGGCGGCGACCTCCGGCTGCTGGTGGTGCAGGTGCTCGCCTCCGGCGGCGTGTTGATCTACTCCTTCGTCGTGGCGCTGGTGATCGGCCTCGCCATCGAGAAGACCATCGGATTCCGTGTCACCAGCGAGGACGAGATCGCCGGCGTCGACCTCGTGGTGCACGGCGAGGAGGGCTACGCGCTCACCTCCTGAGACCCGCGGGGATGCGGGACAGGCGCGGATAGGGTGTCGTTGTGACCACCAGTGGCAACGGCATCCTGTCCGCGCTCTTCGCCGCCGTCTCGGCGATCGCGAAGGCTCTCACGAGCCCGTCCTCCCGTACGACGGCGCCGCGGGGGACCACCGGCCGCGGGGGAGCACGGCCCTCGGCGGGAACCGCGACGCTCGAGCCGACGCCCGGCCACGGCGGCGCCACCGAGACCATCGAGCTGGATCCCCGCTCGGTCCGCGCGCTGCGGGTCTCCTACGCGCCCCGGCGCGACGGTGCACCGGACGCGGGTGAGGTCGTGTGGACCTGGGTGCCCTACGCCGAGCGCGACGGGCGGGGCAAGGACCGTCCCGTGCTCGTGATCGCCACGCAGTCGGCCGAGCGGGTGTACGCGGTGAAGCTGACCAGCAAGTCCCACGACGGGGACCGCGACTTCCTCTCGCTCGGATCCGGCCCCTGGGACGGCCAGGGAAGGGAGAGCTGGGTCGACATCGACCAGCTCTACAGCGTGCACGTCTCGGGCGTGCGGCGTGAGGCCGCCGCCCTGGACCGCGATCGCTTCGAGCGCGTGGCGAGCGTGCTGGAGCGTCGGTTCGGATGGACCGCGGTCGCCTGACGGAGGGCCGAGCGCCGCTCGGTGCCGAGCCGCTTGGCGCCGAGTGCACGGCTAGTTGCCGAGTGCATGGTCTGTTGGCGCGAAGAACCCGTGCACTCGGCGGGATC
>NZ_NCKN01000086.1 GCF_002257455.1 Microbacterium sp. 13-71-7 | reverse complement strand
CGCGGAGTTCGGCGTCGCGAAGTTCCAGTTCGCATCGAACGTCAGGTCCGTGTAGCGCCAGATCGCGTACTGGGTCGCCTCGATCGCGTCGTTCGCGCTGAGCGGCGCCGTGAACGGGCGCCCGGCCGCCGCAGCGTTGGCGGCGACGGCTGCGGTCAGCGCCCCGAGGGTGATGCCCGGATAGCTGTTCTGGACGATCCAGAGCACCTTGCTGTAGATGTCCGCGCTGCCCGTGAGGTGGTTGGCGCCGAGGTAGGTGGACAGGTCACCGGTCGTCGCCGCCATGTTCGACTTCGCCGTCACGTTGTGCTCGACGCAGTACGAGTAGTAGTCCGGCGTACCGGGATTGCTCGGGTCGACGGGCGTGCTCTTGTAGACCGCGTGGATCCCCGTTCCTGGATAGCCCTGGGATGCTCCCATCCACACGCCCGAGACCATGACCTGGATGCTGGAGGTCGCGCCGTTCGGGGCGACCTGCCCGAGCACCGTGTAGGTGCCGGGCGTGGAGCTCGTCACGATGCGGTTCGTGAGGTCGACGACGCCGTTCGCGTCGGAGGTGAACGTCTTCGGCGCGGTGGAATTGTCGTCCCAGTGGAACGAGGACTGCCCGGCCGGCGCCGCCGGCGGCAGCGTGACGATGATCGCCTGCCCGGCGACCGGCGCGCCGTTGCGGGTGATACTGAAGCTGATATCGCCAAGCGGCGTGCAGACGCCGGTCGGCACCGGCTGCCCCGCCGGATCGATCACGACGCTGGTCGACGCCGCGTACGCCGGCACCGCTACCGCCGCCGCGACGACCGGCAGCGACCACGCCGCCCCCTTGACGATCGTGCGCCGAGAAAGTGCTCTCTTCGGGCTCTCGTTGCCGAGTTCTTCCATGTTTCTACTCCCCAGTTCTCGCGGTGGTCGGGTCGCCACCGTCCTGCTTCAAAGAAGGAGTGCGACTCTTCGCGAAAGTGACGCGAGGAGTCGCACTCGCCTCGTATCGTCCAGGCGCGCGGCGCCGCGTCACCTTCCGGGCGTCCTCGACTCCTTCAGTCCGAAGGACTCCGAGATCCCGCTCGGAGTCCCCTGGAGAGGGAGCCCCCGCATGACCGAGACCACCACTCGCCCGAATCGCACCGGCGGCATCACCCGCCGCACCATCGTGAAGAGCGCCGCGTGGTCGGTGCCCGTGATCGCCGCCGCCGCCGGCGCACCGATCGCCGCCGCCTCCGTCGCCTGCACGGCGACCGTCAGCACCGCCACCGCCACGTACTCGCGGATCAGCGCGACGTCGGCCGTGTTCACCTGGACCGGCCTGTTCGGGGCGGGCAAGGATCTGACGCTCACCCTCACCGCCGCCCCCAACGGCGCCACAAACATGACGATCAACCCGACCAACAACCTGCTGCTCGACAGCTCCACGCAGGGCGGCGAGGCCCAGCCGAGCGTGCGGCTCTCGCTCGACACTGTGGATCTCCGCAACATCGGCGGCGGCGAGCGGGTCACGTTCGCGTTCGCCCTCGCCGGCTCCCCGCTCTCCGTCGAAGCGCTGTCGTACAAGATCAAGGACATCGACGGCGTCCAGGCACTGGACGGGCTCGGCGGCGCGGAGCGGGTCTACCTGTCCGACGGCACCGGCACCTACGATCCCACTTGGGTCCGCGGGCAAGGAACGGGCACCAACCCCTGGCGACCGTTCACGGGTTCGCCCAACGCCGAGGTCGCTCCGACCAGCGCCGCGGGCAATGTCGCCGTCACCGTCGGCTCCGCCAGCGCGTTCAGCCTCACCTTCGTGGCCAACAACTCGGGACGCGCGGCCAGCGACCGCCCGAACCAGAACATCTGGATCGGGCCCTTCACGTTCACGGCGACGAACCCGGCCTGCACGCCGTGAACGACAGGAGGGGTCCGGCCCGGTGAAGCGGGTATCGTCGCACCATGACGACGATGCCCGCGCCGCCCGACCGCGCACGCGTCGTCGGGGCGGTGCGGCTCGTCGGGGGCGCCGCGGTGATCGCGATCCTGTTGCTCACCTTCGTCCAGGGCGGACCCGTCAACGGGTTCAACCCGTTCGACTACTTCGGCTTCTTCACGAACCTGACGAGCCTGCTCACCGCGATCGTCCTGATCGTCGTGGGCGCGCGCGGCCTGACCGGCCGGGCCGCGCCGGGCTGGCTGACCGATGCACGAGCGGTGGCGACCGCCTGCATGCTGCTGGTCGCGCTGATCTACAACGGCCTGGTTCCCGGAACCGGATCCGCTCCGCCCTGGGTGAGCATCACGCTGCACATCGTGTTCCCCGCGCTCCTCGCGCTGGACTGGCTGCTGGTCGGCGATCGTGGGCCGATGCGGTGGAGCCGACTGTGGATCCTCGCCCCGTACCCCGTCCTCTGGCTCGTGGTGGTCCTCGTGCGCGGGGTCACGGACGGATGGGTGCCCTACGGATTCCTGCTGCCCGAGCGCGGCGCCGGCACGATCGCCCTGACCGGACTCGGGCTGCTGGCCGTCCTGGGCGCGGCAGGGACGCTGGTCTGGTGGGCGAGCCGGCTTCCCGGGCTGGTCCTGCCAGCGGCTCACGTGCGCTGACGACTCCCGCCGCGACTCGCGAGGTCCGTCGCGACGTGCGAGAGTTGAATGGTGATATATCGCAGCGGACGCGTGACGGCGTTGATCGGGATCGCCGCCGCGGCGCTCCTCTTGAGCGCATGCGCTCCGAACCCTCACGAGGAGAGCCCGCACGCGGCAGCGGCCGGCGCCGCAGCGACCCAGAAGGCCGAATCGATCGCCCCTGAGCCGCCCACGACCGCGGCGCCCGCGCGGCGCGGCGCGGCCGATGCGTTCCGCGCGTGGCTCGACGCCTCTCGGATCCCGGATGCCGCATCCTCCTGCGCGGCGCTCTCCCCCGAGCTCGCGACGCGGATGATCGCCGAGCTCAACGATCGCGGTCCGATCCACGTCTCGAGCTGCGAGGAGATGATCGCCGTCACGGCCGAGCTCTACCGCGCACTCGATCAGGACGCATCGGTCGACATCTCCGTGCAGCAGGAGACCGCGACCGACGCGACGCTCTTCGTCACCTACCTCGCGACGGGCAACTGCGGCACCGTCGTGATGACACGACCCGCCTCCGACTGGATCATCACCGAGCAGTCCCAGGAGTGCGCGGCCTGAGCCGCAGCGGGCCGAACGCCCGCCTCAGTCGCGCGGCTCGAAATGCGCGAGCCATCCGGCCAGGGTCGCCTCCAGCGCCGCGCGCTCCGACGCAGGCACCATCGCGAGCAGCCGCTGCTCGTTCGCGACATGATCGGCGAAGGCCGCATCGATCAGCGCCTTGCCCTCCGCGGTCAGGGCGATCACGCGGCCTCGTGCGTCACCGGATCCGACCCGGCGGGTGACGAGCCCCGCTCCTTCGAGCCGGTCGATCCGCTTGGACATCCCACCGCTCGTGATCATCGTCGAGGCGGCGAGGTCCGAGGGGCTGGCCTCGTACGGCTCCCCCGCACGGCGCAGCGCCGCCATCACGTCGAAGTCCCCCTCGGAGAGCCCGTGCGCGCGGTAGACCACGACGAGCTCCTCGGTCAGGGCCAGCGCCAGGCGGTGCAGACGCCCGATCGTGCCGATCGCGGTCACGTCGAGGTCCGGACGCTCCCGCCGCCACGCCTGCTGGATCCGTGTCACCTGATCATCGATGTCCGCCACCCCTTCACTATATCTTCCGAGGAAGCTATAGTGTCTTCCATGGAAACTAATCGGAGATGGCTCGCCGTCGCGATGATCGCGCCGATCGCCTGGGGCAGCACCTACTTCGTCACGCGCGAATGGCTCCCCGATGCGCCCGTCTGGGGCGCGGCCATCCGCGCCCTGCCCGCCGGACTCGTGCTCCTCGCGCTGGTCCGGCGTCTTCCCCGAGGCTCGTGGTGGTGGAAGTCCGCCGTGCTCGGAACCCTCAACGTCGGCGCCTTCTTCGTGCTCGTCTATGCCGCGGCGCAGCTGCTGCCGACGAGCATCGCGTCGACGATCATGGCCACCTCCTCGGTCGCGATCGCGGTCGCCGCATGGGCGATCCTGCGCGAGCGGCCCGGGATCCTGCGCCTGCTCAGCGCCTTCGTCGGCATCGGCGGCGTCGCGCTCATGCTGCTCGGCACCACCATCTCCGTCGACCCGAGGGGCGTGATCGCCTCGATCGCCGCGATGGCCATGTCGTCGATCGGATTCATCCTCGCCAAGCGCTGGAACGGCGAAGTCGGGATCCTGCCCTCCACCGCCTGGCAGCTCGTCTTCGGCGGCCTCGCGCTCATCCCGTTCGCGATCGCCGTCGAGGGGCCGCCGCCCGTGGTCGACGGCGCGGGCCTGGCCGCCTACGGCTACCTCACCCTGGTCGCGACCGCCCTCGCGAACGTCGCGTGGTTCGCGGCGCTCAAGCACCTGCCCGCAGGCACAGTCGGTCTCATCGGCCTGCTCAACCCCGTGACCGGCGTGCTCCTCGGCGTGCTCGTGGCCGGCGAGATCCTGGAGGGACGACAGCTCGCGGGACTCGCACTGGTCCTCCTCGGCATCGCCGCGCCGCTCGTGCTCGAAGGCCTCTGGGCGCGGCGCCGGCGCGCCCGCGCGGCGGCCGCACCCGACCCCGCTCCCGAACCGGCACCCGCCGCCCGCACTACATGAACGAAAGCCGGTCCCCCTCGCTGCCGGGCTCGTCGATCCCCAGCAGCCGACGCGGGGTGTTCCAGAGGACGTCGGCCAGCCAGCGATCGCCCAGCCCCCAGCCGTCGAGCACCTCGAGCTGATGCGCATAGGGGTACGGGATCGAGGGGAAGTCGGTGCCGAGCACGACCTTCGGCCCGAGACCGGCGAGCACCTCGGCGTAGCCGGGCGGCAGCGGCGCGATCCGCTGCATGTAGGAGGTGCCGACCATCGTCGTGTCGAGATACACGTTCGGATGCCGCGCGGCCAGCTCGGCGAACCCGAGGTAGTCGGGAAGCCCGGCGTGCGCGATGACGAGCACGAGCGAAGGATGCCTCTCGACGAGTGCGCGCACGGGATCGAGGCCCGTGTACCTTCCCCCGTGCGGCCCGTTCCCGCAGTGGATGACGACCGGGGTCGCCGCCGCCGCGACGCGTTCCCACGCCTCCTCGAGGAGCGGATCCAGGGGCGAGAAGTCGCCGACCTGCACGTGGATCTTGAACACTCTCGCACCGCGCTCGAGGGCGCGCTCCGCGATCGACCCGGCACCCGGCTCCGGGTAGAACGTCGCCGAGGGGATCGCGTCGGGATGCGCCGCCGCGAACTCCGCCGCGTAGTCGTTGAGCCACTGCGCCATCCCGGGGCGATGCGCGTAACTCAGCGTCGTGAACCGGCTCACCCCGATCGCGCGCAGCTGCGCGACGCGCTCCTCGTCCGTGCCGCGATAGCGGATCGGCCACGCCGGCGCGCCGAGCTCGGCCACGCGGTCGAAGAAGCCCCACACCTTCTGCTGCACCCGGTCCGGCATGAAATGCACGTGCAGATCCACGATCCCCGGCACGCCCCGCTCCCGCAGCCAGGCGGGGACGGCGGCATCGGAGAGCGGCTCGGAGGAGGCGGACATCAGGGTCAGCCTATGTCGAGCGGACCGAACCGCGACATCACGGAAGGGGCTCCCTATCCCGCCGTGCGCCCTCAGCTCCGGCAGCGCCGGCGTTTGGGCGGGCCCACGCCCGGATCGCGGCTGAACGCGTCGTCCTTCCGAGATCCGAGCGGCGCACGGGGAAACGGATGCAGCTCCGCCCAGAGGTCGTAGAGACGGGGCTTGCGAATCATCGCGGCGACGCGGTCGACGTCGAGCCGCGCATCCCTGCCCTGCAGGCTCGGAAGCAGCCGCGCAGCGAGGGAGCGGAGTCCGTTCGGACCGCGCCTCGTGGCGCGACCGACGATCGGCGACGACAGGACGACGACGATGAAGACGGCCGCACCGATCCGCACGAGCGGCGACGAGCCGCCTCCCGTCACATATCCCGTGACCGCGGCCGCACCGGCGATCAGCTCCGCGCCGGCCAGGGCAGCGGCGGCCCGACGCGCACGCCTCACTCCCTTGGCGTACCCGATCGCGATCCCCTCGCCGAAGCTCGCCCTCCGTTCCTGGTCGGTGCCGAGCCGGCCGCGTGCGGCGATGAGCAGCTGAGTGCGCCGATCTCTCGGCGCCAGAGCGGTGACGGGGATGACTGCGGCGTGCCGACGCGCGATCCAGCGCCGCAGTCCCCGCGCTCCCCGCGCGTGGCCGCGAAGCTCGACGGCGACCACTCGGGTTCCGTCGGCCTCCCGGATCTGCCATTGCGCGAGCTCCACGGCCATGCGGGCGTGGACCTCCGCTCGTACGAACAACCAGATCGCGCCACCCCAGCACAGCAGGCCCGAGAGGATCACGACCGCATCGAGCGGCCCCCAGGGATCCACCTCATGCCAATCCGCCTGCAGGCCGATGAGGAGCCGGCCGATCATCGGACTCCCCACCAGGAGCGCTGTGCACGCCCACCCGGTCGCGCGTCGGGCCGCCCGCTGATGCCACGAGACGTCCTCGATCAGAAGGTGCACGCCGATGGACGCCGTCCCGGCCAGCCTCGGCGGTCCCGGCATCGGGATCCTTCCCCCTGATCCATCCCCCGGCTCCGGACGCCGGGTGCGCGGAACCTGCGGTCACCGCGGACTCAGTGTCCCGACACCGCCTATGACCGCGCCGAGCGGGTCGCGCCGGTCTTCTGACGGCCCGGCGTCGCCGATGGCGTGAACAGCTCGTCGATGCGTTTCCCGAACACGTCGGCGATGCGGAACGCCAAGGGCAGGGACGGGTCGTACCGCCCGGTCTCGAGGGCGACCACGGTCTGGCGCGACACGTCCAGCCGCTCGGCGAGCGCCGCCTGGGTCCACCCTCTTCCTTCGCGTTCGGCGCGGATGCTGTTCTGCATCAGGCGTGGGGCGCGCCGGCGAAGACGTTGGTGATCTGCCAGGACAGGACGCCCGAGATGCAGATCAGCCATCCGCCGTTCGGCACCGCGAAACCGGCGGAGCTGAGCACGCCGAACACGACCGACACCAGCATGGCCACGACGAACCCGACGGCCAGGCCGGGGAAGAACAGCGTGACCTGGTACTCGTCCAGCTGGCGCACGCGCAACACGGTCACGATGATCATCCAGACGAACGGGATCAGCGGCAGCACCACGAGCACCCAGCGCCAGGGCGTGGGCTGATGCCCCCATGCGGAGAGCGCGAAGAAGCTCAGGACGAAGAGCCCGGACCCGATCCACATCCGGATCTGGAATCCGCGGCGTGGCCGGAGCTCCGAGGGAGACTCCCCCTCCATGTCAAGGTCGCTTGTCATGGAGAGAGGCTACGTCCGCCACTTCCACATGTCAAGGAGACTTGTCATCGGACCCGTGACGGCACCACGGGACGAACCCGGCCATGTGCATTCCTGCACACTCCGTCCGCCGCATATGGGCATTGTCGCATCGACGACCGCGGCTCAGGCTGGAGAACCGACAGACGTCTCCGAGCGTGCAAAGGAGCACACACATGGCGTACGAGACAGCATCCCCCTCCGGCCTGCGTCGGGTCGTGGCCGCCTCGATGGCGGGCACGGTCGTCGAGTGGTACGAGTTCTTCCTCTACGCGTCGGCGTCGACCCTCGTGCTGGGCACCGTCTTCTTCCCGCCCTCCGACGATCCCTTCAGCGGGATCATCGCGGCGTTCGTCACGTACGCGATCGGCTTCATCGCGCGGCCGCTCGGCGGGATCGTGTTCGGGCATCTCGGCGACAGGTACGGGCGCAAGAAGCTCCTGCAGGCGAGCATCCTGATCATCGGGGCGGCCACCTTCCTCATCGGCTGCCTGCCCGGCTTCGCACAGGTCGGCTACCTGGCGCCGGCCCTGCTCGTCCTGCTGCGGTTCGCGCAGGGCTTCGCGATCGGCGGCGAGTGGGGCGGGGCCGTGCTCCTCGTCGCCGAGCACAGCCCGCGCGAGCAGCGCGGCTTCTGGGCCAGCTGGCCGCAGGCGGCGGTGCCGGTCGGCAACCTGCTCGCGACGCTCGTCCTCTTCGCGCTCTCCTCGACCCTGTCGCAGGACGCGTTCCTCGGCTGGGGCTGGCGGATCGCGTTCTGGCTGTCGGCCGTGATCGTGCTCATCGGCTGGTACATCCGCACCAAGGTCACCGAGGCGCCCATCTTCCTGGAGATGAAGCAGGCGCAGGAGCAGGAGGCCTCGAAGAGCTTCGGCCCCCTCGAGGTCGTGCGCCGCTACCCGCGGGGCGTGCTCGTCGCGATGGGTCTGCGCGTCGCCGAGAACATCCTCTACTACGTGGTGGTCACCTTCTCGATCGTCTACCTCACCCAGACGGTCAAGGAGGCGACCTCGGCGACGCTTCTCATCCTGGCGGGCGCCCATGTCGTGCACTTCCTCGTGATCCCGCTGTTCGGGCGCCTGTCCGACCGCTGGGGCCGCAAGCCCGTCTACGCGACCGGAGCCGTGCTCGGAGCCGCCTGGGGATTCTTCGCCTTCCCCATGATGAACACCGGCAATCCCGTCGTCATCTGGGCGGCCATCGCCCTCGGCCTCGTCTTCCACGCGGCGATGTACGCCGGCCAGCCCGCGATCATGGCGGAGATGTTCCCGACCAGGATGCGGTACTCGGGTGTCAGCCTCGGCTACCAGGTCACGTCGATCTTCGCCGGCTCGCTCGCGCCGATCATCGCGACGAGCCTGCTCGCGCAGTACAGGTCGAGCGTTCCCGTCGCGATCTACGTGGCGATCGCCTGCGCGATCACGCTCGTCGCCGTGGCGGCCGCGCGCGAGACGAAGGGGGCGGATCTGCGCGCCCTCGACGCCGACGACCGCTCACGCCTGGCGGGCGCCGCGGCCGCCGGGGAGAACGCGCTGCGGCAGGGCTGATGGGAGCTCGGCCGGGGGCGCCGACGCCGCGCGTGGGCGCCCCGAGCCGGCTCCCTGCCCACCCGGGACGCCCCCCGCCGAGGAGCCGTCACCCCGCGTCAGACCGCCGCGCGCGCTCGCGTGTCCGCGCCCGTCGTCGGCGCCTCCATCGTGATCTCGAGGTCTCGCATCACCACGACGTGGTCGAGTTCGGCGGCGCCATCCGGCAGCGCCTCGAAGAACGACGAGCGCACACCCCTGATCCGCGCCCCTTCCACGGCCCATTCCTCCGCGGCGAGCGCCACGGCTTCCAGCGTGACGCCGTCGTGGCCGAGCGACCAGCCGATCCGACCTGCGCGGTAGAACGCCGACGCCTCCTCCACCGAGGCGAAGAGCGAGCTCGCCCATGCGCCTCCGACCTCGACATCCGCAGCGAGGTGCTCGCCTTCCGCATCCATGGTCATGGCGTAGCGATCGCCGCGTTCGTCGGTCGTGAACCGTGCCCGACGGTGCACGCCGGGGAACAACCGGCCCCCGAACAGCACCGGATGCCATGCGGAACTGTGCCGCTCCAGGATGTACACGCCGCTACGGACCACACCGTCGTCGTCCCATTCCACGGCGATGCGATGCGCGGCGTTCTCGGAGCGCAGACCCGCACCGGCGGGAGCCCAACGCGGTCGGACCCCATCGAGCCCCAACACGCAGAAGCCGGCGAGCGCCTGCCCGTTCACCAGCTGCGGACGCAGCGGCGCGGGAACGAGGGTCCGCGCCGTCTCGGGATCGAGGCGGTAGCTCACGAGGAGACGCCGGCGCAGGTGCGCCCTCACTCCGGGCACGACGCTCACGGCGCCACCACCGACGAGACGTCGGCGCCCTCCGCGTCGATCGCGGACCCACGCCGCTTCCGCACCTCGCGCAGGACGATCTGTTCGGGACAGACCGTCGAGAGGAAGTCGCCGATCGAGATCGCGAGCCGATCGCCCGCGAGCGAGTAGAGGATCCGGTTGGCGTCTCTGCGTTCCGCGATCAGACCAGCCCCGCGCAGGATCCGCAGGTGTCGCGAGATCGTCGGACCGCTGACGGCGAACCGCGCCGCGATCTCACCGGCCGCGAGCTCTCCGCCCTTCAGATCCTGCAGGATCTGCCGTCGCGTCGGATGCGCGAGAGCCTCGAAGGCACTGTTCTCGGCGTCGTTCATGATTGCAATCTAGCACCTGAGCTAAATAGCGAAGAATCGGAACGCGCACGCGTCGCGTGTTCGGCGACGCGTCCGCTCGCGTATTCTCATCCTGGGATATCGGTCTGGGGACTCAATGAGCTTGGGGACTGGACAGAAGGAACACACATGAGAGGCGCCCCGCAGCGCACCCCCACGGCCGGTCGATTCCGGACGTCCCTCGCTCCTCGCATCGGTCTGCCCGCCCTGGCCCTGATCGCCTGCGCGACGCTCATCGCCCCCTCCGCGGCACGGGCCGAGGATCCCGCACCCGTGCTGTTCGCGACGAACGCCGCCGCGCACGACAACACGATCCGTCCGCTCATGCCGATCAGCGACCTCGCGATCGTCGCCGGCCAGCTCTACACGGGGTACGGCGACTACGGCCTGAACACCGGACCGACCGAGATCATGTCCTATGACCTCGCGACCGGTGCGGCGACCGACCGCTTCACCCTCAACGGCGAGGCCGTGGACCGCTTCCGCACCTTCGACGGCGACCTCTACGCCCCCGACATCGATCCGAAGCTCGCGTGGGACGCGAACGTGGGCTACGCCACGGGCTCCGGCGGTTCCTGGCACTACGTCTTCGCGACGCCGTTCGAGCACGTGTTCGACGTCGCCAAGATCGGCGGCACCCTCTTCCTCGCCGGGCAGGCGCTCAACCCGGACAAGGCCAAGTACGGCCCCGCGAACGAGCTCGCCGTGATCAAGAAGTCCACGGACGGCGGAGCGACCTGGACGATCGAGAAGGCGCGCGACTCCGGCAGTGCGGCCATCGGCTACGACCGCTACTACCAGCTGACGGTCGCCGGCGACACGCTCTACGCGCAGGCGACGCTCGACAACGGCGTCGTCCAGCCGGTCGACGTGTGGAAGGGCGGCACCTGGAGCACGTTCGCCCAGGGCGGCGGCGTCGGCTTCACCGGGAGGGACGTCGCCGGCGTGCTCGGCGGCACCCGCTTCGACGGCGCGAGGACGATCGTGTTCAACGGTAACATCGTGCAGGGCGGTTCCCGCTTCGCGCTCAGCGGCTCGGGCTACGGCGTGTGGGTGCAGGCGCAGAGCGCGCGGCCGTCGGGGAAGTACGCGCCGACCTACGTCGCCATGCCCGGCCAGGTCGTCGACCTCTTCCAGGACGCCGGCGTGCTGTACGCGCTGAGCCAGAGCTCGTCCGGCACCACGTCGTTCATCTCCTCCTCGACCGACGGGGTGACCTGGCAGACCAGGGCCACCTTCCAGAACCCGCTCGGCGAGCCCTTCGCGCACGGGACGACGACCATCCAGAACCCGGTCAACTCGTTCTCCCTGGCGGTGAACGGATCCGATGCGTACGTCGGCACGTCCGAGTCCCGGATCTACCGGGTCGCTCTGGGCGGATCCAGCGCACCGTCGACCCCGGCGCCGACGACCCAGCCCCCGGGCAAGAACAAGAAGTAGCGCTCACGGAAAGGGCCGGGCTCCGCGAGGAGTTCCCGGCCCTTTCCGCCGTCGCTCGTGCGGGTCAGGACCACTGGGTGGACAGCGGGACCCTGACCTGCTTCATCCACTCCTTGCGCTGGAAGTCGCGCGCCTTGATCGTGACGGACTTGGCGCCGACCTCGACCTGGAGCCCCTGGTTGAAACCGCCGGGGACGACGGACTCGCCGCCCGTTCCGTTGTCGGTCCAGCCGGTCTGGATCGCGCCGGTGTTCACCACGTTGAAGCCGTCGAGGTTGCCCGAGCCCGGAACGATCCGGCGCGCGTACCAGTCGGAGAGCGCGAGATCCCAGTGCGTGTGGCCGGTGAAGAGGAACACGTCGGGGTGGCGGCCGAGAAGGCCCAGCAGGCGGTCGGTCTGCAGGTAGTCGGACATGTAGAGCTTGTTCCGCGAGCCCGAGACCGTGTTCGGCAGCGGGTGGTGGCTGATGACCATGACCGGGCGCTTGCGACCCCGCCAGTACCAGAGCCGGTCCTCGAGCCAGGCGAACTGCGCATCGCTCATCCACACCTCGTCCCAGAGCGTGGCGTCGTGGTAGTGCATGTACTTCTCGGTGCCGATCATGAGCACGGGGATGTCGCCGAAGACCTGCTCGCTGTAGGTCGTGTTGCGGCCCGCGAAGTTGTAGAAGCTCTTGAACAGCGAGTCCTCCGTCGTGCCGTTGGGCCAGGTGGCCTGGGCGAGGGTGTTCGGGTCGGAGTACTTCGGCACGTAGAACTCGTGGTTGCCGATCGCCCAGGCGAGCGACTTCGGCGCGGGGTTCGCGGCGAGGACCTTGCTCACCTGCGCGTATTCGAAGTCGTAGCCGCGCGGCGTGATGTCGCCGGCGATCGCGATGCCCTTGCTCCTCGGGTTGATCTGCGCGATGTCCTGCAGCGCCACCGCGAAGTCGGCGAGGTCGCCCTGGATGTCGCTGATGACATTGAAGGCGGTGACGGACCCGCCGCCCTGATCGTTGTCGTCGCCCTGGTTGTTGCCGTTGCCGGCGGGCAGGATGCGCGCGGACGCCGAGGTGGCGGTCTCCACGGCGAGAAGCGCCCCGGCCGCCGCGCCGGTGGTGATGAGTGAGCGTCGAGAGATCACGATGTTCCTTTGCTGTCGCAGAATCGCCTGTCGATGTCGAGATCAGCAAAGGCGCCCGAACGGCGAGTGAACGGACGGCGACGCGACAGCGTCGCGCGGCCGCTCCGGCCGAAATGCTCCGCCGAGTGTGCACACTGGGCCTGATCGGGCGACGGATCCGCCTGCTCACGACGGATCTTCTCGAGCTTTTTGCAGCCTGCCTACCTGTGGATAACTTTCGAAGCTATTTTCTAAAATCGGTAGAATCGAGGCATGAGCAGCACACTCGATCCCCTCCTGGAGGCGACCCGCGTCCTCCAGGACGCGTGGGGTGCCGCTCGGACGCCTGCGGAGCTGAGTCGCCCTCAGATGCTGGCCGTCAACGATGCCCTGGGTCTCGTGAAGCGGATCGCCGAGGGCCTGCACTCGGACGTCGGCGGCAGGATCTCCTACGAGTCCCGCCCCGAGCTGGGCCCGCAGTCGCTCGCCAAGCAGCAGGGCTTCCGCACCGCGGCCCAGCTCATCGCCACCACGACCGGTGCGTCCACGGGCGAGGCCGCACGGCTGGTGAAGGTCGGGGAGGCGATCGCCCCGCAGACGAACCTCCTCGGGGAGGCGCGGCCCTCGCGGTTCCCACTGGTGCAGGCCGCCGTGCACGACGGACGGCTGAGCACGGCCTCGGCGAGCGCGATCATCACCTTCCTCGAGAAGATCCGCTTCGCGATCGGTGCGGCGCGGATGGCGGACGCCGAGCGAGTCCTCGTCGAGCGTGCACCCGGGCTGGCGTTGGACGGCGTCCGCACCATGATCACGCGCCTGGAGGCGCAGCTCGACCCCGAGGGCGTCGCTCCTCGTGAGGACGAGCTGCGCGCCAGGGCCGCGCTGTCGATGTTCGAGCGCGACGGGATGCTCCACATCAACGCGACTCTCGACCCCGCGCGCGGCGCCCCGGTCAAGGCCGCGATCCAGGGCTTCGTCTCGGCCGAGTTCGCCGCGAAGCGGGACGGGCGCGACCCGTCCGCCCCCGAGGCGGACCGGCGCTCCGTGGCCGCCATCCAGGCCGACGCGCTCGTGCACCTCGCCGAACACGCGCTGACCTGCGAGAGCACCTCCTTCCTCAACGGCGCGAGCGTCGTCGTGCGCATCGGCCTCGACGACCTCATGAACGGCACCGGTCACGGCCTCATCGACGGCATCGAGCAGCCCGTCAGCGCCACGACGGTGCGGAGGATGGCCGCCGGCGGCGGAGTCATCCCCTGGGTGTGCGGAACGAAGGGCGAGATCCTCGACTGGGGACGGAACCGACGGTTCTTCACAGCGTCGCAAAGGCTCGCGCTCGCCGAACGCGACGGCGGGTGCGCGTTCTGCGGACTACCGCCCGGAATGACGAAAGCCCACCACATCGAGTGGTGGGCCCGGGATCACGGCGGCACCGATCTGGACAACGGGGTGCTCCTCTGCGAGACCTGCCATCACCTCATCCACGACAACGGGTGGGACATCCGCATCGACGGCATCGGCGTGCGGGCGAAGGTCTGGTTCCTGCCTCCTCCCTCGACGGATCCGCTCCGCACACCCCGGCTCGGCGGGAGAGCCCGCACCGAAGTGCTCGTCTGAGGTACGACCGGCGCGAGGATGGCGGGCGCCCTGGGGAGCGCCCGCCATCCTTTGCCTGTTCTGCGGTGCGGGATCCGGATCAGCCGTCGGATCCGGCCGGAGTCGTCGTCACCTTCGTGCCGGCGTCCTTGTTGGCCTTCTGCGCGTAGTCGTTCGTGAACGTCTTCGAGATGTCGATCTTCGAGGTGTCCAGGCCGAGCTGCTTCTCCATGTCGAGCACCGTCTTGGGGCCGCCGGCGGGCATGATGCCGTCGGGCAGGAACTGGCCCTTGTCGGTGGTGAGACCGGCGATGTACTGATCCTTGGTGATCGTGGAGTTGTTCACGTAGTCGGCGGGCAGCTTGTTCGCGATGTCCGCCGCGGAGTGCTCGGAGATCCAGTGCATCGTGGCGACCAAGGCGTTCACGACGCGCTGCGTGGCGTCCTTATGCGCGTTCACCCAGGAGGCGTTGCCGATGAGCCCGGCCGCCGGCCATGCGCCGCCGAGCGCCTTCTGCGCGCCCTCGGTGGTGGCGAGGTCCACGACGGTGTCGGCGACCTTCTGCGTGGTGAGCGCGGTCACGGTCGGCTGGGTGGTCATCGCGCAGTCCGCGGAGCCCTGCTTGAGCGCGGCGATCGCGGTCGCGCCGGCGTGCACGGCGACGGTCTGGTAATCGCTCGTGGACAGGCCGCCCTTGTGCGCGATGAACTGGGTGAGCTTGTCGGTGCCCGACCCCAGGTCCGTGACGCCCATGTTCTTGCCCTTGATGTCGGACGGGCTCTTCACGCCGCTCTTGTCGGTGCACATCAGGCGCTCACCGGGGGCTCCGGACAGCTGCACGACGTCGATGACCTCCTTGCCCTTGGGCTGCAGCTCG